>JAQUSS010000003.1:0-29355 GCA_028710135.1 Gemmiger sp.
GGGGGCGCTGGTGTATGCCAGCGGGCCGGTGCTGGGCAGCGCAAACCGGCTGCTGCCCCAGGCGCAGTGCTACCAGCAGGCCATAACCCTCAGCAATTGCCTTTCCACCGCTTTGTGTGCCCCGGCGGGCAGTGCGCTGCAAACCGAGATGGATGCCTTTTTAGATTCTGCCCGCTACCAACCGGGCACGGCGTATATCATGGAAGGGGAAGGGGTGCCCGCCGGGCTGCCGGGCGCGGGGTACGGCACGGTTACCCTGGCCCTTACCAAGTGGGCGAAGGGGGAGGAAATTCTCCCCCTTCTTTTAAACCCGGCGGACCCGGCGTTTGCGCAAAAACAGGCGGCCTGGGCTGCCGAAACCGCGCAGGATTACACCCTTGAAACCGCCCTTACCGTTACCCAGGGCGGCGAAAGCAATACCTACCGGGAGGTTTACACCCGCCTTTACCGCGCCGCCTGCCGGTATGCGCTGTACGATGCTACCCAGCCCGATGGCTGCGGCACCGCCCTTTACTGGCAGCCACAGCCGGATGGCACCGCCTGGTATTACGACCCCGCCTGCACCACCCCAGCCGATGTATCGGGCTGCCGGGTGTGGCTATTGCCCGGCGAAAAAACCACCGCCTGCTACCAGCGCCAGGGCAGCGCGGAGGGGGAAGTGGCCCCCGCCCCGTAAGGCGTGAACCACTAAAAGTTTTTGGGCTAGCTTTGCCCATATCTGCGTGTTTGCATATCCAAGTGGCATATCCAAGCCCCTCCGCCGCCCACAAATACCCCTTGCGCTTGGCGGGCATCGTGCGGTACAATAAAGAAGAAAGAAGAAACATTCGCCCGCCCGCAAGGAGCGCCGCTTGCAGAAAGAGAGGCCGCCAATGCCTTTGCTCGAAACGCTGAACGCCCCGCAGGGCTTGACCGAGCGGGAGCGCGATATTGCCCGCTACCTGCTGGAGCACCCCGAGCAGGTGGAGCATTTTTCGGCGCGGGAGCTGGGCGCGGCTACCTTTACCAGCGCGGCATCGGTAACCCGGTTTTGCCAAAAGCTGGGCTTTAAGGGCTACCCGGATTTTAAGCTGCGGTTCGTCAGCGAATTGCAGGAGGCCCGCACCCGCCGCCCGGAGGAAGCACCCCAGCTCCGCCAGCGGGAAAGTGCCCTGACGCTGGTGCGCAAGGTGACTGAGGTTGCCCGCAAGGCCGTGGAGGAAACCAACCAGCAGCTTTCGCTGGAGCAGCTAATCCGGGTAAGCACCCTGCTGCAAAAGGCCGAATGCCTTGATTTTTACGCCTACGATACCGTTGCCTGCCTGGCCGAGTACGCTTGCAGCCAGTTCTACTTTGCGGGCAAGCGGGCGCAGGTGTACACCGCCGCCAACACGCAGGGCTTTAACGCGCTGCTGCCCGCCAAGGGCCATGTGGCCATTTTGATCAGCCATACCGGCGAGGATGCCCGCCTGGCCGCGCTGGCCGGGTTGCTGCACCGCCAGGGTACCCCGGTGGTGGTGATTGCCAACGGCGCGGCGTGTACCCTGGCCACGTTGGCGGACGAATTTTTGTGCGCCGCCACCAGCCATAAAACCGAGGAATTTCGCGTTTCCATGTTCGCCTCCTCGGCCAAATACCTGTTGGATCTTTTGTTCAGCCTGGTGTTCAGCCACAATTACGATGCCAACATCCACCGCAACCAGGAGTACGAGGTTTTTGGCCGCGCCCACCTTTGGAGCCTGGTAAAGGATGTTTAATACCCTCTTGCATCTGCTTGCCGTACAAAAAGCCCTGTCGTTTTGCACAAAACGGCAGGGCTTTTTTATACGGCTGAAACGGCGTTTCAGCCGCCACGCCCGGTTTTGGGTTCTATCTGAAATCTGCCACCAACGTGCCAAAACCCTATTGCCGCCCGGCTTTTGGCGTGTTACCCTAGGGGTAGAAACAGGGCCGGCCAACGGGTGCGCAACGGGGGCGGCAGTTCGTTTCCTCTACAACGATAAGGGCTAAGAACCGGTTAAAAGAAGGAGATTCATGCGATGAGTACAAAAGTACGCGATTACAACAAGCTCGCCAAAGACATCGTGGTTGCCGTGGGCGGCCCCGGCAACATTGTGAAAGCCACCCACTGTGCCACCCGGCTGCGGCTGGTGCTGAAAGAAACCCCCGCCGATGCCAAAGAAAAAATTTCCGCCATGCCCGCCGTCATCACGGTGGTGGAGAACAGCGGCCAGTTCCAGGTTGTTATCGGCACCCATGTGGTGGATGTGCACAAGGCGCTGGTAGAAAATTTGGGCCTGGATACCACCGAAAACGCTGCCGAGGAGGAGGGCGGGCAGAAGCAGAGCGTCCTCAACCGCATCATTGCCACCATGTCGGCGGTGTTTGCACCCTTCGTCTACATCCTGGCGGCGGCCGGCATCCTGCAAGGCTGCCTGATTCTTATCAACCTGGCCTGGCCTGCCTTCGCCGCCACCGGCACCTATGCGGTACTAAGCTTCATGTCCTGGACGCCCTTCACCTTCCTGCCAATTTTCATCGCGGTAACGGCCTCCAAGCACTTCAACTGCAACACCTTCATCGCCGTGCTTTGCTGCTGCGCGCTTGTCAACCCCGATTGGTCGGCCATGGCGGCCCGCATCGCCGGTGGCGAGGAAATTCGCTTTCTGGGCATCGCCCTCAGTCAAACCACCTACACCTCGTCGGTCATCCCGCCGCTGCTGCTCGTCTGGGGGCTTTCCTACGTTGAAAAGTTCTTTGATAAGCACCTGCCCGATATCATCAAGCCGCTATTAACCCCGCTTCTCAGCTATATCATCATGGTTCCCGTCACCATTCTGGTGCTTGGGCCCATCTCCACCGCCGCGGCCGAGGGCATTGCCAACGGCTACAACTTCCTGGCCGCCCATGCACCGGCGGTCGCGGGGGCGCTCATCGGCGGGCTGTGGCAGATTGTTGTCATCTTCGGCGTACACTGGGGCGTAACCCCCATGAACATGGCCAACTTTGCCATGTATGGGCACGATTCCTTCCAGGCCTTCCAAACCATCGCCGTGGTAGCCCAGGTGGGCGCGGCCTTCGGTGTCTTTTTCAAAAGCAAAAACAAAGAATTTAAGGGTACCGCTCTCTCCGCCGGTGTCACCGGGGTGTTTGGCATCACCGAACCGGCCATCTACGGTGTTACCCTGCGGCTGAAAAAGCCCTTCATCTGCGGCTGCGCCGCCGGGGCGGTGGGCGCTGTTGTCACCAGCCTGTTTGGCTCCGCCTACTACGCCTATGCGGGCCTGCCCAGCCTGCTCACGACCGTAAACGCCATCAGCGCCGAGGCCCCAATGTCCTTCCTGGGTGAAATTTTGGGCTGTGGCATCGCCCTGGTGGGTGCCTTCCTGCTGGTGCAGGCGGTCGGGTTTGAAGACCCCAAAGACAACTGATTTTTGAGGAGGAACGACCTATGAGCTTTCCGAAAAATTTCCTCTGGGGCGGCGCGGTGGCTGCCCACCAGTTGGAGGGTGGCTGGGATGCCGATGGCAAAGGCCCCAGCGTCAGCGATGTGCTGACCGCCGGTGCCGGTGGCGTGCCCCGCCGCATTACCGATGGCGTGGTGGAGGGCGAGCGCTACCCCAACCACGATGGTATCGATTTCTACCACACCTACAAAGAGGATGTGGCGCTGCTGGCCGAGATGGGCTTCAAATGCTTCCGCACCTCGATTGCGTGGACGCGCATCTTCCCCGAGGGGGACGAGCAGGAGCCGAACGAGGCCGGGTTGCAGTTCTATGACGATCTGTTTGACGAGCTGCTCAAGTACGGCATCCAGCCGGTCATCACCCTATCCCACTTTGAGATGCCCTACCACCTCGCCAAGGAATATGGCGGCTGGCTTGACCGCCGGGTCATCGGCTTTTTTGTTCACTATGCCGAGGTTGTGATGGAGCGGTACAAGCACAAGGTCAAGTATTGGATGACCTTTAACGAGATCAACAACCAATCCAACACCGCGGCGGATATTTTCGGCTGGACAAATTCGGGCATCCGCTTCTCCCGCTGCGCGGACCCCGAGGAGGCCATGTACCAGGCCGTCCACCACGAGCTGGTGGCCAGCGCCCTGGTTGTGCGGCGCGGGCATGAGATTGACCCCGATTTTAAAATCGGCTGTATGTGCAGCTTTGTGCCCTTCTACCCCTATTCCTGCGCGCCGGACGATGTGATGACCGCCGTGGAATGTATGCACGAGCGCTACCATTTTTACGATGTACACTGCCGCGGCCACTACCCCGCCTACACCCTGCGCTACTGGGAGCGCCACGGCCTGAACATTGACATCCAGCCCGAGGATGCGGAAATTTTGCGCCTGGGCACGGTGGATTTTATCGGCATCAGCTACTATATGTCCAACGCCGTCAAGGCCGATGCCAAAACCGATACCGGGGCCAGCACCGATGGTTCCTCGCCCTACTCGGTGCCCAACCCCTACGTCAAGGCCAGCGCCTGGGGCTGGCAGATTGACCCCGTGGGCCTGCGCTACACCCTGGCAACCCTCTACGAGCGGTACGAAAAGCCGATTTTTGTTGTGGAAAACGGCTTTGGTGCCATCGATAAGCTGGAGCCGGATGGCAGCTGTGATGATAGCTACCGCATCGATTACCTGCGCAACCATATCCGCGAGATGGAGAAGGCCGTCGCCATTGATGGGGTTGACCTGATGGGCTACACCCCCTGGGGCTGCATCGACCTTGTATCCTTCACCACCGGCGAGCTAAAAAAACGGTACGGCTTTATCTATGTCGATAAAAACGACGATGGCACCGGCACAGGCCGCCGCTACCGCAAAAAAAGCTTTGGCTGGTATAAAAATGTGATTGCCACCAACGGCGAGGAATTGTAACGCCCCCGCTTGCCCCGCGCCCCATGTGGGCAGGGCAGATAAAACGCAAACGCTTGGCAAGCGTTTCTAAGATGTAAGCTGCCGATTCAAATTTGAAATTTTAAAATAAAAAATCCAAAAAATTCAAAAAAGCAACAACCCCGCCGGTTCACCCGGCGGGGTTGTTGCTTGCCGGTGGATCGAAATGCCCGCAACCCGCAAAAAACAAGCGCCAAAAGGCAAACACAATGCCGGCAAAACCGCGCGCGGGCAGTTTTGCCATGCGGCCATAAAAAGATAAAAAGAACGGATTTTCTTGCTTTTTTTGCATTTTGCGTCCTCTTTCCACCACCGGGTGCTTGATTTGACAGGGGGCAGGCGGTATAATTATTTTGTAATACTATGGCAATACCGCACAATTTGCGGCGGATGCCGGGGATACCGTGCCGCGGGGCGTTGCCGGCAATTTTTTAGGGGTTTGCACCAAACCCCTTGCCCGGCACCCGCCGGGCAGCGCGGCTTTTATGCAGGCTGGCCAAAAATTTGCCCAAGCAATTGGGCGATTGGACAATTGAACAACCGGCCAATTCGCATGATACAATACCATTTTTGCATAAAATTTAAAGCAAAAAGCAGATAGAATCAACATTCACTTGGAAAGGGTAGGAAACCACATGGCAATGGTAGATATTGCGGCTTTTATACAACAGTGCGGCATCCGCAAGGCGCGCTTCGGCGGGCTGGAACCGGAGGACGTTCGCCTTGCTATGCAGGCTCTTGGCAACGAATACGAAAACCAGATGGCCCGCCTGGCCGAACAGGCGCGCAAGGCCACCGAGGCAAACAGCGGGCTAGAAAAGCACTGCCAAACCCTGGCAGCCCAAAACCGGGTGCTGGCAGACCAAGCCATGACCCTGGCAACCAGCAACGAAAAATTTTCCCGCCAGGGCAGGATATTGGAGGGGAAAAACGGCGAGCTGGTGGCCCGCAACCGCTCTTTGACCGACCAAAACGCCGTGCTTACCCTGCGCAACAGCGATTTGGTCAAGGAGAATGCCCAACTGAAGGAGCGCACCGAAAACGCCGAGGCGATGTTGAACGTTAAGGGGCGGTCTTTGGAGGAGGAACGGGCCGCGCTACAGCGCAAAACCAAGGAGCTGATTGCGGATGCCCGCGCCCAGGCGGATACCATTGTGGCCAACGCCGCCGCTGCCGCCCGCCATACCGAGAAGGATGCCCGCGCCAACGCCGAGCTGATTGAGCAGGAAGCGCGCGACCAAGCCCAGGCCCAAGCCCAGGAGCTGGTGGATAGCGCCACCAGCGAGGCAAACGAGATTTATAACGTCCACCAGCTGCGCCTGGATGGGCTAAAAAGCGAGATTGGCGGGATGGAAGCCTACCGCACCAATTTGCAGCAGTACCTGCACGGCATGGGCCAAAAGCTGTTGGCCCTGGCCGAAGCCGCGGATGCCGATTCGCCCGCCTATGCCCCCGCCGCCCTGCCCGAAGGGGAGGATGCCGGGCGGGAGATACAGCCCCTTGGCCGGGTGCCGGCCGTGCTATCGCTGGGCAAAACGGTGATCGCCCAGCGGGCGGCCCGCCAGGCCCCGGCGGATGCCCCCGCGCCGCAGCGCCCCGCCCCCGCCGCCACCTTGGTGGCGGTAACGCCCGAACCGGCAACGCCCCAAAGCGAAGCGCCCTTAGCGGCGGCGCAGGGCGCGGAAGCCGAGGAGGCGCACCCCACGGCTGCCCCCGGCGAGGTGCCGGGTGCCCCGGTGGGGGCCATCTTCTCCTCCCCCATTGTGAACACCGAGGCCGGGCTGCTGCCCACCCCCCAGCCGGGGGAGGCACCCCGCCCCGGGCCCCGTGTGCCGGTGATGCCGGTGTTGCCCGAGGAGGAGGACGAGCCGGAAAATTTGGATGAATGGCAGGGCGAAGCCGAGCAGCCGGGCCAAAGCACCCCGCCCCCCGCCGCCCACCGCCGCGCCACGGCGCTGCGGGCGGTGCGCGCACTGCGGCGGATGCAGGCGGGCCACGGCGGGGGCGAACGGTAAAAACGCACCCTGCCCGCCCCGCATAACGTGCGGCCAAGCGGCAGAAAAGGAGCAAAGCGGTGAAACAAATCAGACAGTGTGCCTTGGCCTTTGCGCTGCTGCTGGCGGCCTTTGGCAGCCTATTTGGCGTGCAGGCGCTGGGGGTAGACGCAGTCAGCAACTTTTCCATCGAGCAAACCTACGTCAACGTGCCGGAGCTTGATATCTTCCTCTACGCGCTGGATGGCGAGGGCAACTCCATCTCACCCACTTTGGCCCGCGCCGCCGGGGTGGAGGCCACGCTGGGCAATTATAAGCTGGATACCAGCAATATCTCGATGGCGGCCGAGCCGGTTTGCTATATTTTTTTGTTGGATAACAGCCGCTCGATGACGGAGGATATTTTAAAGCAATACAAGCAGGCCATTTTGCAGGTGGCCCGCACCTGTGGCGAAAAAGACCAGATTGTGGTGTACACCATGGGGGGCACACCTAAGCAAATTTTGGGGGAAAGCAGTACCTTAAAAGATATTTACCACACCCTGCAAGGGGTAAAAACGGTGGAGGAGCACTGCAACCTGTTGCCCGCCGCCAAGCAGGTGATGGAGGATGTAAACACCAACTACCAAAGCCTGGCCCCCCGCAAGGCCCTGATGATTTGCACCAGCGGGATCGAGGCCGTCAGCAACCCCGCCATGGTGGCGGGGCTCAGCAGCAGCTTGAGCAACAACCTGAATATGGCGCTGTTTGCCTTTGCGGCAAGCGAATCCGCCGATAGGCTCTCTCTGCTGAACACCATGACAAACGGCAAGGTGATCCCCTGCGATACCAGCGAGATTGTTGACGTTGTGCGGGCCAAGCAAACCCTGCTTGCCAACGCCCTGCAAATAAAAACCACCGTGCCCGCCAACCAAGGGGGCGAAAAGCTGGATGAGCTTACCCTGAGCGTACCCTCCTTGGGCAGTGCGGTCAAGGTTTCCACCACCGTGTACATGGGCCACAGCCAGGCAAGGCCCGCCGTTACCGGGGCACAGGTAACCGGGCGCAACACCATCCAAATTACCTTTAACCAGGCGGTGGATAACGCCGATAAGCCCCGCTGCTACACCATCCAAAGCGAGGATGCCTGGAGCTGGCAGGTGCCGGTAAAAGCCGTGGCGGTAAGCCAGGATGGCCGCACCGCCACCCTAACCACCGGCAACCTGTACAGCGGCAGCTACAGCCTAAGGCTCAACAAGGTTGCCAGCCGGATGACCGCCGCCAACCAAAGCGATAAAACCAAAACGCTGTTTGCCATCAGCAGTTGGCCGCACGACCAAGCGTTTTACATCAACCGCTTCCGCCTGCCGGGGCTGGTGCTGCTGGCACTGCTGCTGGTGCTGGCGTTTCGGGCGGCTGCCCAAAGCCGCAAGGACCGTGCCAGCGAGGCCGCCGCCGAGGTGCAGCACCTGCTAACCGGGCAGGCCGCCCCGGTATCGGCCCTGCCCAAGCGGTGGCTAACCCTGTTTGTGAAAGCCCGCGGCTCCCTGCTGGAAAAACGGTATGCAACCCTTGTGGAGGGCAGCGTGGTGGTTGGCTCGGACGAAAAGCTTTGCGATATCTGCCTGGAGGACCACCGCGTAAAGCCCCAGCACTGCATGATTTGGGTGGAGGGGGAGGAGCTGTATCTGCGCGCCCTCGATAAAAGCACCCCGGTTTTTTGCAACAAAGCCCGCATTGCCGATGCCCACCAGCTGCATAACGGCGATGTACTCAACCTTGGCCGCACCACCATCCAGGTGGTGCTGTAGCCCCGCGACAAAGGCTTAAAACAGCGTGGAACCGCACAACAAAAAGGGGAGAAAACCATGAAATTGAGCAAATGCGATAACGGCCATTTTTACGATAGCGATAAATACCCCGAGTGCCCCTATTGCAACACCGACCTGCAAAAGGATACCGGCGGCATTGTGGTATCGGCCCGCGCGGTGGCGGGGGCCGCCCCCGGCGAACCGGCCGCCCCGCAGGCCCCGGCCACCCCGGCAGGCCCCGTTACCGGCTGGCTGGTGGCGCTGAACGGCCCCCATGCCGGGTGCGATTACCGCCTGGGCGAAGGCCGCAGCTTTTTTGGGCTGGAGGATGGCGGCGCACCCTGCCCCTTGAGTGCCGATGCCGCACTTTCGGCACGGCTGCTTACCCTTGCCTACGACCCCGCCGGGGGCGAGTTTACCGCCCTGCCCGGTGCGGGGCAAACCCTGGCCTACATCAACGGCAAGGCAAACCTTACCCCCCAGCCCCTAAAAAATGGGGACGAGGTAGCCCTTGGGGATACCAAGCTGCGGTTTGTGGCCTTTTGTGGCGGCTTCCGCTGGCCCAAGGCGGTGCGCGGCAAGGGGGCCGCTGCCCCCAAGGCGGCGCAGCCCGCCCCCACCCCCGCACCCCAAAAATAAACACCCCCTGAAAGGAGTGGTTGGCACTTGGCAAGCGAGATTGTACTTATTATCACCGAGCAACGCAACCGGCAGCGCATCACCCTGCCCTCGGGCAAGGCACCCTACCGGTTTGGCCGCAGCCCCCAGTGCGAATTTGTGCTGCGCCGCAACAATGTGGGCGACCGCCAATTCTCCCTTGGGTACGAGGGCAACTTTTGGTTTGTGCGGGACGATGGCAGCGCCGATGGCACCTGGTATAACAACCGCTACATCCACGCGGGCGAAAGCTGCCGCTTGCAGGTGGGCGATAGCATTGGCCTAAACACCAACAACGATGCCGCCACCCAGGAAATTACCTTCCGCGTGGAGGAGATACGCACGGCCCAGGGGGCGGGCGGCCTTCAGCGGGAGAACGATGCCCCCGCCCTGCTGCGGGAGCTGGACGTTAAAAAGAAAAAGAAAATTTTGATTGGCCGTGGCGAGGATTGCGATGTTACCCTGACGAGCGACCGGGTATCCCGCCACCACTGCGAAATTACCTATACCGATGGCCACTGCGAGGTGCGGGACCTTGGCTCCACCAACGGCACCTTTGTAAACGGCCAGCGGGTGCATAGCGCGGTGCTTTCCAACGGGGCGGTCATCAATGTGCCCACCCAGGTTTTTGCCTTCTCCAACGGGGTGCTGCATTTCCACGAGAATAAGGTGGGCATCAGCGTGGAGCTGGCCGATGTTTTTAAAACGGTGAAGGACCGCAACACCGGCAAGCCGCTGAATATTGTGGATGGTTCCTCCTTAATTATTGACCCCAACAGCTTTGTGGTGTTTGTGGGTGGCTCGGGCACCGGCAAATCCAGCCTGCTTACCTGCATTACCGGCTCGGCCCCCTGCACGGCGGGCAGCGTTTGCTTTGACCGTATCGATACCAAGGGCAACCGCAACGCCTTTGATGCGGTGCTGGGCTACGTGCCCCAGCGGGATATTATGCACGACAATTTAACGGTGGCCCAAAGCCTAAGCTTTACCGCCAAGCTGCGCATTGCCCACGATGCCACCCGGGGGGAGATACAATCTGCCGTGGCCCACGCCATTGAGGCGGTGGATTTGACCGGGCACGAAAAAACCATGATCTCCAATTTATCGGGCGGGCAAAAAAAGCGGGTATCCATTGCGATGGAGCTGCTGGCAAGCCCCCGCCTGCTGGTGCTGGATGAACCCACCAGCGGCCTTTCGCCCGACCTTGACCGTAGCATGATGGAGCTTTGCCGCCGCCTTAGCCACAACAACTGCACGGTGATTATGGTTACCCACAACATGGATAACATCAACCTCTGCGATAAAATTGCGTTTTTGGGCCGGGGCGGGGTGCTTTGCTATTATGGCACCCCCGAAAAGCTGAACCCCTATTTTGATGTGGAGCTTACCTCCGATATTTTTGAGAAGCTGGGCAAGCCCGACGAGGTGGAGTATTACCGCCAAAAATACTACACCACCCCCGAATTTAACCGGGTTTGCATGGCATACCCCGAGGCGGCAGAGGAGGCGGATAAACGATGCAGCAAATAAAATTTCAAAAATTCCTTCGCCAACTGTGGGTGGAAATTACCCGCTGCTTTGTTTTGATTTGGAACGATAAGCTTACCCTGGCTAGCCTGGTTTTGCAGGCCCCGGTTATGGTGGTGGTGTTTAAGCTGGTGGGCGATCCCTCCTGCTTTACCTCCAACCTTATCAACATCGGCAGCCGCACCATCCTGTTTATTTTGTGCGCAGTATCGGCATTTATGGGCATTTTAAACGCCTACCGCGAAATTTGTAAGGAGCGGGATATCATCTTCCGGGAGGCCAGCGTGGGGGTATCCCTGGTGGCCACCGTGTTAAGCAAGATGGTGGTTCTGTTTGTGATAGAGCTGGTGCAGGCCGCCATTTTAACGGTGGGCTTTTGCGCGGTGATTGTGGTACCCCAAAATAACCTATTGTTCAGCACCAATGTCGAAATTTATATTACCGTGCTCTTGATGCTGTTTGCCTCCTCCGCCATGGGGATGCTGGTTTCGGCATCGCTGAAAAGCAGCGAATCGGCCATTTTGTTTGTTCTGGTGCTGATTATTGGCCAGGTGGTGTTCAGCGGCTGTATGTTCAGCTTAAAAGGCGCGCAAACCATCATCAGCTACATCATCATCTGCCGCTGGGGCATGGGGGCGCTGGGTGCCTCCACCGATTTAAACAGCCGCCTTGCCTGGCTCAAGGCAGGGCTCGATGATTCAATGTACGATGCCACCATCCCCAACCTGCTGCATAGCTGGCAGATGCTGGGGCTGATTGCCCTGGTGTGCATCATTGCCGCCTGCCTGGTTTTGCAAACCAGCTTTAACCGCCGCAAAACCTGATGGCCGGCCTGGCAAACTGGCAACCCGGCAACAAAATTAAAAATGCCGGGCAGTTGCCCGGCAAGCAAAAAAACACCACCCCGCCGGGGTGGTGTTTTTTGGTTGGGCACAGGCGTTACCTTGGCAAAGCAAAATACCGCCGGCGCCGGTCAGTGCAGTTTTTTGCCCAGGCCGCTCTTGGCTTTTCCGGCAAGGCTCACCGCATGGTCACGCCATTTGGCAATCACCTCGCGGTAGTTTTTACTTTTCATATCGGGGAAGGCGCGCAGCAACCGCCCCGCGCCAAAAAAGCGCTGATGGTCCAGTGCGCTGAGGGCGTTGTGGTATTTTTTCGATACCTCGCCCCGGAACTCCAAAAATTGCTGCTGCATCTCGGCGGCATTATCCCGCCCTTCCATCATGGCAAGGGCAAGGCGTACCTTTTGTTCATCCAGCATCTCATCGGCAGACATCACATTGCCGCCCACCAGGTTTGTCAGCATATCGCTGCCCCGGCGCAGGGCGGTGCGGGCTTCATCCAGCTGGGCAAGGCGCTGGTTCAGCCCAAAGGCCGCCGCCACCGATACCCCAACATCCGCCGCAAACAGCACCAGCAGCCAGCCGTTTATCCCCACCACGGCCCGTGGCGGAATGGCGGCGGTAAAGGCGGCCACTATGGGCTGCACCATCATCACCAGCACCACGCTGCCAACCCCCCAGTACAGGGTAAAGCGCAGGCAAATGTAGCCGCCCAGGTTATACTTGTACATTGAATAATCCCACCAGCGCATCTGGAACAGGTGGAACATAATCAGCCCTGTCAGCAGCTCCACCCCGGTGGTAATCAGCATACCGCCAAAAAACACCACAAAGGGGTTGTGCATCCAGGGGCCAAGCAGCAACAGCAGCAGCACCATCCCGCTGCCGTATAAAGGGCAAAGCGGGCCGTTTAAAAAGCCGCGGTTTACAAGCTGGTGTTCGGTCAAGGCGGCAAACGCTACCTCGCCCACCCAGCCCATGGCCGAGTATAAAAAGAAAAACAGCAGGTACTGCTCGGGTGCATATTGCAGGTAATGCAATAGGGCGGTCATGGTGCCACCGCCCTTTCGGCGCTGGCTGTGTTTTCAGCGCCGCCCTCCTCCGCCGGCAGGGCACGGCGCTTCGGTTCGGCCCAGGTAACGGTGCTGTCGGGGCCTTTTTTGGCAATCAGCGCCTTGATGGGGATGCCCTGCTCGGTAAACATCCCCTCATGCTCGGTGCGCAGGTTCCAATCCGGCTCGTTGTGGTGCAAATCCAAGGTTTGCCATACAATCTCAAACCCCGCCGCCGGGAAGTAGCCTAGGCTATCCCGGAAAAGGTCGTCATCATCGGTTTTAAAGTAAATTTCAGCCCCCGCGCATAGCAGGGTGCGGTACTGCAAAAGCTGGCGCGGGTGGGTTAGCCGGTGCTTGTTGCTGCCGGCGTTTTTGCTCCACGGGTTGCAAAAATTAATGTAGATGCGCGATACGGTATCCGCCGGGGAAAATACGCCCCCCATCCGCTCAATATCCAGCGAGGCAATTTTTACATTATCGGGGGGCAGGGCCGCGGCGGCGTAGGCGGCTTCGAGCTTCCGCTTTGCCAAAATCAGCACCTTATCGGTAATATCAATGCCCAGGTAGTTGATATCGGGGTGGCGGGGGGCCAGCGCCGATAAAAAGCCGCCCTTGCCGCAGCCAAGCTCCAGCTGAAAGGGCTGCTCGGGCCGGGCATACAGGCTGTGCCAATGCCCGGCATGGGTTAGGGGTTCATGTACGTGGAAATCGCAAGCCAGCAGCTCTGGCCGGGCATAGGGTTTGTAGCGCATACGCATAGGTTTGACATCTCCCGTTTTTTTACAGTTTTAAAATTTTCTTGTTTTGGGTTTATTTTCTATTTGTTTTCGGCGTTAGGGGGTGGGGGCTGCCTCGGCCCAAAAATCGGCCCAAAAGCGTTGCAGGGCCTCGGCGGTGGCGGGGGGCAGGCTGCCCTGGCAAAAGCCCGGCTTGCCGCCGCCCCGCCCGCCAAACGCCCCGTTCAGCGCCTGGCAAAAAGGGCGGATATCGCCCCCGCCCGCCGGGGCCAGGGCGTAATACCAACCCTGCCCGCCGGGGGCAAATACCCCGCAGGCGGCCCCGCTTTTGTGGCAAACCGCCAGGCAGGCGCGGCGCAAACCGCCGCTTTCCAGCCCGTTCACCACCAAAAACCGGGGCTGGCCCGGCAGGGCAGCGGCGGCCAAAGCGTCGCACAGGGCGGCCTCCAGTGCGGCGCACTGCCCATGCAGGGCGGTGCCGTTTTCGAGTAGGCGGCCGGCGGCCCCGGCCAACCCGCCCGGCGGGGCAGAAAGCAGCGCCCCGGCGGCCAGCACATCGCTATGCTCGGCACAAAAACTGCGCACGGCCCGCGCCCCGCAGGCCACGGCAAGGCGCATCCCGCCCTTGTAGCGGGCGGCGGTTATAATTTTAACCAGCCGCACCTCGCCGGTGGTTGCCAGGTGGGTGCCGCAGCAGGCGCAGCAATCGGCATGGGGAATTTCCACCAGCCGCAGGGGGCCATCCACCGCCTTTTTGCTGCGGTATTCGGTGTGGGCCAAGGCGGCGGGGCTGGGGTAAAAGCAGTGAACCGGTAGGTTCTGCTGGATAATTTCATTGGCGGCATCCTCCGCCCGGGCAAGCTGGGCGGGGGTTAGGGAGATGCTCAAATCCATCCGGACGGTGGGCTCGCCAATGTGGAAGCCCACATTCTCGCAGCCATACAGTTGGTGGAGCAGCCCGCTTAAAATATGCTCGCCGGTGTGCTGCTGCATATGGTCAAACCGGGCGGGCCAATCTAGCCTGCCCGCCACTCGGCTGCCGGGGGCAAGCGCCGCCTCTACCCGGTGCCAAATGGTGCCGCCGGGGTCAATTTCCACCGCCGTTACGGCTGCGCCGCCCAGGGTGCCGGTATCGCAGGGCTGGCCGCCCCCTTCGGGGAAAAAGGCGGTTTCGTCCAGCGCGGCAAGCCACCCGCCGCCGGGGGCGGGCCGGCAATCCACCACCGTGGCGGTAAACTGGCTCAGGTAGGGTTCCCGCTCAAACCGTTTGCGGGTAGGGGCCATGGCGGTTCACTCCCTTCTTGCTTTTTTCAATGGATACAAGGTATTATAACATAAATTTCGGTAAATTTATGTTATGATTGCCCATCCCAAGCCGGTTGCCGGGCTGGCAATGCCAGAACGGCGAGGCGTTGGGCATAAGTGTTATAATAATCGCATTCGCGATTATTATAACACAAATTCAGCCGCTTTTGTGCTATAATCATTCCATAGATGTTTTGCGGTTCTTTCGCAGTTGGGGGGTACGGCGGCCAAAAATCCCGTCGTATTGCCGCTGCGGCGCTACAGGCCGGTAACTGGCCCGGGTGGCGCAAAAGCAAAAAATATTTCAAGGATAAAACAACCAAACAGCCACAGCTGTTGAGGACGGGGGCGCACATGAAACAGAAACACTACATACAACATAACGGTAAACGGGTGGCGGCGCTGCTGCTATCCCTCTGCCTGCTGCTGGGCGGCTGCGCGGGGCAGCGGGGGGCGGTGGCCACCGGCGAAAGTGCCGCGCCCACCGCCACGGCACCTGCCGGGCCGGTAGCCACCGAGCCGCAAACCCTGGCCGTATATTACGAGCAGGAAAATACCGCGGCGGCCCGCGCACTGGCCGCCTATGCCGAGGCCTGCAATATCACCCTAACCGAGGCAGAAACGCCTGCCCAGGCGGGCCTGGCGGTGCTGGCGGGTGCGCCGGATGCCGGTGCCGATTACCGGGATTTGGGCACCGATGCCCTGACCGCCGCCGCAGCCCGCCGCGCCGGGCTGGAGCCTGCGGGCTGCACAGCCCTGCCGCTGGGGCGCACGCTCTATGCCTACTGGGCAGATTCTACCCTGCTGGGTGCCCTGCTGGGCGAGGGTTACCAGCTGGCGGATTTGCAAAACGCCACCTGGGAAGAATGGTCGGCCTTTGTGGAGGCGTTGGGGGCCTGGCTGCAAAGCCCTGCCGCCACCACCGTCACCCTAAACGGGGTAAACTACACCCTGCCTGCCGAGCGTGTGGCGGGCACCGAAAACCTGAACGGGGTGTTTGCCCTGGCCACCGGGGCCGATGCCTTTACGGGGGCGGCCTATTCCAGCGCGCTGGTGGCAGCCGATTGGCAGCTGACCGATGCCGCCCTGGCAGGCCCGCTAAACGGCTTGCTGGCCTGCTTTGCCCTGGAAACCGAGCATCTGGCGGGGCCGGAGGGCGGGCTTGCCCGCGGGGCGGAGCTGCCCGCACTTTCCACCGCCGAGGCCACGGCCCTGCTGGCCGGGGGGCAGGCACTTTTCTACCGTGGGCGGCTGACCGATGCGCTGCTAAACCTGCCTGCCGATGCCAGCGCCCGGCTGGTGCCCATCCCCCAAAAATGCAATTTGACCGATGAGGATGTTACCTCCGCCGAGTATAACGTTACCGGGCTGCTCAACTACCCGGTGCTGGTTACGGCGGGGCGGCTTGCCATACCGGCAGCGGCCGAGGATGCCGCCGCCAACGCGGGGCTGGGCTTTATTTTGTGGCTGTACGGCAGCGGCAACGGCACCACCCAGCTAACCGAAAACCTGGGGCTGATTACCCCGTGGAACACCGCCAGCAACACCACCGCCCTGGGGGCCTTGCAGGTGGCGCAGGTATCCACCGGGGTGGTGCCGGGGGCCGAGCTTTCGGCGGGCGGCGTGCAGGGCACAGCCGCCGCCATGGCACCGCTACTAGCCCTAACCAAATGGAAAAACACCGACCGAGCTGATTTTATCCTGGCCGCCGAGCAAGCCCTTGGCGTTGCCATGCCATAGCATTTTACATAACAAACTGCAAACTGCCTAAAACAGCCGTATTCGCTTTGCCAAGCCCGGCTTTTGGGGCGGCATAACAAGGAAAAAGGGGACGTATAACATGAAACGCAGCAGTGGTATTTTAATGCCCATCTCCAGCCTGCCGGGCGGGCAGGGCATTGGCAGCCTGGGCGCGCCCGCCCGCGATTTTGTCGATTTTTTGGCCGCCGCCGGGCAGGGCATCTGGCAAATTTTGCCGGTTGGCCCCACCGGATATGGCGATAGCCCCTACCAAAGCTGCTCGGCCTTTGCGGGCAACCCCTATTTTATTGACCTCGATACCCTGGCCGCGCAGGGGCTGCTGCAACCGGGCGATTATACCGCCCTGCCCTGGGGCGATGACCCCGCCCGGGTAGATTACGGTGCGCTGTACACCCAGCGCTTTGGGGTGCTGCGCAAGGCCTGGGCCAACGCCCGGGCGGTGGAGCCGGAGGCCTGGCAGGGCTTTGCCGAGCGCGCCGCCGCGTGGCTGGGGGATTATTGCCTCTACATGGCCATCAAGGAGGCCGAGGGGATGGCCCCTTGGACAAAATGGTCGGCCCCGCTCCGCCTGCGCGACCCTGCCGCCCTGGTAGAATTTGCGGCAGCCCACCGGGACGAGCTGGATTTTTGGGCCTTTTTGCAGTACGAGTTTGACTGCCAGTGGCAGGCGCTAAAAGCCTACGCCAACGCCAAGGGGGTTCAAATTTTGGGGGATATCCCCATCTATGTATCGGCGGATTCCGCCGATGCCTGGGCGGGGGCGCCCCTGTTTGAAACCGATAGCGAGGGTAACCCCCGCCGTGTGGCGGGCTGCCCGCCCGATTATTTTGCCGCCGATGGCCAGCTTTGGGGCAACCCCCTGTACGATTGGCCCTACCACCAGGCCACCGGCTATGCCTGGTGGATCAACCGGGTGCGCCACGCCCTAACCATCTACGATTATTTGCGGATTGACCATTTCCGCGGGTTCGATACCTATTGGGCCATCCCGGCGGGCGAAACCACCGCGCGCAATGGCCGGTGGGAGCAGGGCCCCGGCATGGCGCTGTTTAACGCCCTGCGGGAGGCCCTGGGCGAGCTGCCCATTATTGCCGAGGATTTGGGCGAACTATTCCCCTCGGTGCGGCAGCTTTTGGCCGAAAGTGGCTTCCCGGGCATGAAGGTGCTGCAATTTGCCTTTGGCGGCGGCGATAATGAGTACCTGCCCCACAACTACCCCCAAAACTGCGTTTGCTACCCCGGCACCCACGATAACACCACCCTGGCCGATTGGTTGAGTGATACCCCCACCGCCGCCAGCCAGGCCGAGCGGCAAAACGCCACCGCCTACTTTGCGCTGGATGCCAACCCCCAGCCCTGGCGGGGGATGGTGCGGGGGGCCATGGCAAGCCCGGCGGTGCTGGCCATCACCCCCATGCCCGATTGGCTGGGCCTTTGGGCCGAGGGGCGCATCAACACCCCCGGCAAGCCGGATGGCAACTGGCAGTGGCGGGCGGTGCCCGGTGCCTTTACCCCCGCCCTGGCGGCGGAGATACGCACCATGACGGCCACCTACTTCCGCCTGGGGCCGTGTACCTAAGCCCTACCCAAACCTACGAACCGGGCGGGCAATTTTTGGCAGTTTCTATTGCCTTGCAATAAAAAACGTATGATAATGCGCCCCGCCCTTTGCCGCAGCTTGAAAGCACCGGCGGAAATTTTATAAAACGCTGGGGCAATTTTTGGCAGTTTTCGACATGGGGTTGAAATTGTTATGCCGCATAACAAGAAGAACACAACTTTTTGGACAGTCAACCAGTATTCTTTGAAAAAGGGGCGTCTTCTTTGTACAAGCTAAAGATAGTCAAAACCAACAAAAACATGGTACAATATTCTAGATAACGACAGATGCAGATGACGTGTAAGCGTAAAAGCGGGGGGAAAAGATGAAGCAGGCGTACTCAGCAGCGGAACTTTGTACTGAAATCAGCGCATTGCAGGCCATGTTTGATACGGTAAAACTGGTAAACTCCGAAACCATGCAGTACCTGAACACCGAAACCATGCAGCCCACAGGGGCCTGCCACAGCCTGCCCCCGCTGGACGAGCAGGGCCGCGGCTGGCGGCCCACCCAGCGGGATGGCCGTGTGGAACTGGCGTTCTATCAGGCATTTTTGATGGAAGGCCGCCACTATCTGCTGGTGGCCGCCTACTGCCTGCCCCAAACCGTGCCCGAAAATAGCCGGGACGCCAACGCCTTTTTGCGCATTTTAAGCCAGTATAACGAGGAAATGCGGCACGATTATGTCACCGGCACCTACAACCACCGCTACTTGAACGAGGAATACCTGCCCAAGCTTGCCGCCGCGGTGGCGGCAGGGCGGCAGGTGAGCGTGGCGCTGGCCCGGGTGAACGAGTATGGGCATATTTGTGCCGAGTGCAGCAGCGATGCTGCCGACCGTTGCCTGAACACCGCCGCCGGTATTTTGCAAATTGCCGCCGGCATGGACCCCGAAAAAGGCATTTTGGCCCGGTTGGAGGATGGCGTGTTTGTGGTTACCGCCCTAGATACCACCCCCGCCCAGCTGGAAAAAACCCTGCGCGAGGCGCTGGAAAACAGCCGTAAAGATTATAACATCTCCCTCTCGCGCCGGGGCGAGTTCACCGTTACGGTGGCTACCGCCGATTGGGCCGAAACCGGCAACTGGGATTTGCTGCTTGCCCTGGCCGAGCGCCGGATGGCCCAGCAGTAAAACAGCTTCCGGCATCCGGTTCCGATGCGCATAATAGCGTAAGAGCATAAGAGCGTAGAAAGATGGGCAAAGCGATGAAAACCGAAAAAATCAAAAAATGGTTTTTCCCTCTATCCGCCTTAGTAATTTTGCTCATTGGTGCTTCTGTTTTCTACCTGACAAAGACGGCGGGCCAAAATAGTGCGAAAAGCAGTGCGGTTCACGTGCTCGAAACGGTTTTTTCCTGCACGCAGCAGCAAGCCGCCCGTTTTGAGGAGTCTATGCAGGCGGACCCGAACACAAGCGCAGAGGTGGGCCTGGCATCCGGCAGCGACACGGGCGTTACCGATTTTTTTACTGCGCAATATGGTGATTTGTTCACGCCGGACGGTTTTGAGCAATGTATGGCCAATCGTATATTTGGCCGCAGCATGGCGCTGTCAACAGCCAATCAATGCCATATTGCCGCAACAGAAGTTACCGTGAAGGAACATTCCGATACACCGGGCATCTTTTCTTATTCGGCGGTGCTTGTGGATGCGGGCAGCCAAATCCGTGTCGCCACAATCTCGGGGACAATCCAGATGGAAAAGCCCCAAGCGGAAAGCGCTGCAAAAAAGTGGCTGGCGGCCAATATTACCGCCACGGTAACAAACGAGGAAGCCCTTCCACAATAAACCATAATAAAGCCGTAAAGCCTATTATCCCTCGCGCCTTAAGCAAACGAGCGGGATGTACCCAATACCAACCAAAAAAATAAAAAAACGAATGATTCCCCCCCTGGGTGGACATACTATCGGCAGGCAAAAACGCCGAATAAATGTTTACACAGGGGGTAATTTTATGCCGGAACAAACCGATAACGAAAAGGTTTTGCAGGAGATTGTGCAAAACACCGAGATGGGCAAAAACACGCTGGACGAGCTGATGAGCATGACGCACGACCAAAAGCTGAAGGACGAGATGCTGCGCCAAAAGCGGGAGTACCGCCGGATGAACCAGGAGGCCCACACCGCCCTAGATGCCATTGGGGCCGAGGCCAAGGGCCAAAGCGCCGCCGCCAGAATGAGCGTGAGCATGGGGCTGCGCACCCGCACCATGATGGATAAATCCACCCGGAACCTGGCCACCATGCTGGCGGAGGGCAGCGGCCAGGGCGTGCTGGATTGTAAGCGCGCCCAGGCCGATTACACCGAGGCCTCGCCCGGGGCCAACAAGCTGATGCAGGAGCTGTGCGATTTTCAAACCCAGGCCGAGCAAACCTGGCGGGAGTTTGTGTAAACGGGTAACCGCCGCCCTATTTTAATTTTAACCAAAAAACCGCCCTGCCGGGCCTTAAAAAAGCCGGCAGGGCGGTTTGTGTTTGCCATATACGCCATAAAAAGGGGCAAAACTAGAACGGCGGAACGGCGGCCCTTAAATCGAATAATCGTCCGCGCCAAGGGGCTGCTGGCGCAAATCCTCTAGGGTAACGCTATCTACATACCGGTTGATGGCATCGTTCAGCCCGCTCCAAAAGCCAAGGGTGTAGCATTCGCCCCGGCGGGGGCAATCGGCCGCGTTATTTTCAAGGCAGGGTATGGGCACCAGCTCCCCCTCAATCGCGCGCAAAATCTCCCCGGCGGTATACTGCACCGGCAGGCGGGCCAGGCGGTAGCCGCCCTGGCTGCCCCGCCCGCTTACCACCAACCCCGCGCGGGAGAGGGGGGTCATAATTTGTTCCAGGTATTTTAGGCTGATGTCCTGGTGCTCGCTAATTTCTTTTAGGGGCACAAATTCATCGGGGGCGCGGTTGGCAAGCTCCACCATCAGGCGCAGGGCGTAACGGTCTTTGGTTGAAAATTTCATTGTGCAAGGCTCCTCTGCTGGGGGTGGCGCAAGGCATTTGCCCAGGCACCACCCAATTTACCAATAGCATACCAGATTTCTATGAAATATGCAACGGTTTGGCAGGTTTAAACCATAGTATTTTTGTAGGTTTACAACAATATTTGGGAAAACGGTTGACAAGCGCCCCCGTGGTTGGTATACTCAACCCATAACAACCGCAAAAAAACGTGAAAGGGGTGCTGTACATTGAACCGTTACCGTCGTGATGGCATGATGATGTGTATGTGCAGTATGCTGCGGCAGGCTGTACTTGCTTCCCCTTGCGCTTTTTTTGGGGCGTAACGGGTAACAGGCAAGGCAGGGCGCCGCAGGCGTCCTGCCTTTTTTAATGCCCGCCAAGCGCCTAGTGCGAAGTTGTGCGCAGAGCGATGCGCAATATTGTGGAAAGAGGGAACCACCATGAAATACAGCCCTGCCTGCAAACAGCCGGGGGTACGAATGTGTAGCGGCAAGAAGTAAACCAAACCGCCCGCCAACACACAACACCACCCAGCCGAATACTGGAATGGGAAAAGGAGATTGTACCATGAAAAACAAAAACAAAAAATTTGCATTTGGCATTCTATCGGGCATTTTGGCCCTGGCCCTGGCCGGCTGCGGCGCTACCGCCACGGCCCCCGCCGCAAGCGATAGCGCCGCCCCCGCCGCAAGCGATAGCGCCGCTGCCGCCACCGCCGATACCGCCACCCCCGCCACCGCCGCTGCCGCCACCTTTACGGGCGATGGCTATGACGATACCGTGGATTATGCAGCCCTAGCCGGCACCACCATCACGGTGGCTGCCTCGCCCGTGCCCCACGCCGATATTTTAAAGGCCGCCGCCGATATTTTGGCCAAGGCCGATATCACCCTAAAGGTAAAAGAATTTAGCGATTATGTGCAGCCCAACAACGTGGTGGAATCGGGCGAGGTGGATGCCAACTACTTCCAGCATGGCCCCTACCTTGACGATTTTAACGCCCAAAACGGCACCCACATCGTCAGCGTGGCGGCCATCCACTACGAGCCGCTTGGCCTCTACCCGGGCAAAACCAAAACCCTCGATGCCTTGGCCGATGGCGCAAAAATTGCCGTACCCAACGATACCACCAACGAGGCCCGGGCCCTGCAACTGCTGGCCGCCCAGGGGCTGATTACCCTCAAGGCCGATGCCGGGCTGACCGCCACCAAAAACGACATTGCCGAAAACCCCAAGAACCTGAATATTGTCGAGATGGAGGCAGCCCAGCTCCCCCGCACCTTGCAGGATGTGGATTTGGCCGTGATCAACGGCAACTACGCCACCGAGGCGGGCTTCTCCAGCGCGGACGATGCCCTTGCCGCCGAGAGTGCTGAATCGGACGCAGCCCAAACCTACGCCAACATTATTGCCGTGAAGGCGGGCAACGAGCAAACCGATAAAACCAAGGCCCTGGTTGCCGCGGTAAAAAGCCAGGTGGTAAAAGATTATATCACCGCCACCTACCACGGTGCGGTGGTTGCCATCTACTAAATAAAACCCACCCTACCCGCAGGTTCGCCTGCGGGTATCGGTGTTGACAGGGGGACTAGCCATGATCGAGATACAACACCTCACCAAGCGGTTTGCCATGGCGGGCGGCACGGTGGTGGCCCTAAACGACATCAACCTTACCATCCCGCAGGGGGATATCTTTGGCATTATCGGGATGTCGGGCGCGGGCAAATCCACCCTTGTTCGCTGCATCAATATGCTGGAGCGCCCCGACGAGGGCACCGTTACCGTCCATGGGCGGGCCATGCAAAGCCTTTCGGCCCCGGAACTGCGGGCGGCCCGGCGGCAGATTACCATGATTTTTCAGCAATTTAACCTGCTGATGCAGCGCAATTGCCTGAAAAACGTCTGTTTCCCGATGGAGCTTGCGGGCATCCCCCGCGCCAAGGCCGAAGCCCGCGCCAAGGAGCTGCTTGAACTGGTGGGCCTGCCGGATAAAGCCGGGGCCTACCCGGCCCAGCTTTCGGGCGGGCAAAAGCAGCGGGTTGCCATTGCCCGCGCCCTTGCCACCAACCCCGAGGTGTTGCTTTGCGATGAAGCCACCAGCGCGCTGGACCCCAACACCACCCACGCCATTTTGCAGCTGGTGCAAAAAATTAATGCGGAATTGGGCATCACGGTGGTGGTGATTACCCACCAGATGAGCGTGGTGGAGGAAATTTGCCGCCATGTTGCCATTTTGGATGGCGGCAGCGTGGTGGAGCAGGGCGAGGTGAGCGATATTTTCTCCAACCCGCAATCGGATGCGGCGCGGCGGCTGGTGTTCCCCGCGGGGGTGCCCACCACCGAGCTGCTGCCCGGGCGGCAGCTGGTGCGCGTTGCCTTTGGCGGCGGCACCACCACCGATAAACCGCTGGTTGCCAGCCTGGCCATTGAGTGTGGGGCGCTGGTATCCATTGTGGCGGCCGATACCCGGCTGGTGAACGGCCAAACGCTGGGCAGCATGGTGCTGGCCCTGCCGCAAGACCCTGCCAGTGCCCAAAAAGCGGTGGCCTACATCCAAAATTACCCCGGCATCACAATGGAGGAGGTGGAAAACGTATGAGTGGCTTTTTTGAATCGGTCGAATGGCAAACCCTCGTTGAGCTATTGCCCCAAATGCCCTTTGCCGTGTGGGAAACCTTTTACGCCACCGCACTTTCCACCGCGTTGGCGCTGGTAATCGGCCTGCCGCTGGGCGTGCTGCTGGTGGTGGGGGAGCAGGGCGGCGTGCTGCCCCTGCCCCGCTGGCTGATGGGCCTTCTCAACGCCATCATCAACCTGATGCGCAGCGTTCCCTTTTTGATTTTGATGATTTTTGTGTTGCCCTTATCCCGCGCGTTAATCGGTACCTCGGTGGGTACCCCGGCAACCATCCCCCCGCTGGTGGCGGCGGCCTTCCCCTTTGTGGCCCGCCTGGTGGAAACCAGCCTGCGGGAGGTGGATGGCGGCGTGGTGGAGGCTGCCCAAAGCATGGGCGCAACCCCCTTCCAAATTATCGCCAAGGTTATGCTGCCCGAAAGTTTGCCCAGCCTAATTGCCAACACCACCATCGCACTAACCACCATCTTAGGCTACTCGGCCATGGCGGGCATCATCGGCGGGGGCGGGCTGGGGCAAATTGCCATCAACTACGGCTACTACCGCTACAAATACCTTACCATGGTGGTGGCCACCGCCCTGCTGGTGGTGGTGGTGCAGCTTTTTCAAACCGTGGGCACCCGCCTTGCCGCCAAGTGCGATAAACGGCTGAAACGATAACCCGCCGCGCGGCGGCCACAAAAAGTTCAAGGTTATTTACCAATTTTTTAAAAAGAGCTTCAAACATTTTCCACACCGGGGCGGTATACTGATTACAACGTCAAGAGAGAGCATCCCGCCAAGGATGCAGCGAATGACCAATACTGGCACTCCGCCATGCCAGGGCAATGCCCGGCGGAGCCAGACTACCGAACCGGCCCCGGCGCAAACTGGGCCTTTTGAATAAAATCACCGCCGCGAAACGATGGCTTCGCGGCGGTGTTCCGTTTTTAGGGGGGTGGTAAAGCCCGGCGGGGGCTAAGTGGCGGGGCCGGGGGCAGGGGGAGTGGCGGGGTAAAGCCCGGGTCTGGCGCTATGCTAGGTTACGCCTGTCGGTTATAGCGCCAACGCGGCAATATCGGCCACCAGGGCATCTACATCCTGCTGGCGGGTGGCCCAGCTTGTGCAAAAACGGGCCGCGCGGTGGGTGGCATCCACCGCGCCACAATCGGTAAAGCTATAGTTTTTGGCCAGGGCGGCCAGGGCCGTTTCCGGCAAAATGGGGAACTGCTGGTTGGTGGGCGAGGGGTAAAGCATAGCGCACCCCTTGGCCGCAAAGGCCGCCGCAAGCTGGGCGGCCTGCTTGTTTGCGCGGCGGGCCAGGGTGTAGTAGGGGCTGTTGCCGCTGCCGGTTTCGCCCGCCAGCAGGGCCAAAAATTGCAGGCCCAGCAGCCGCCCCTTGGCCAGCATCCCCCCGTGCTGCTTGATGGCATAGCGGAAATCGGTTTGCAGGGCCGGGTTCACCACCACCAGTGCCTCCCCAAACAGGGCACCACATTTGGTGCCGCCCAGGTAAAAAACATCGCAAAGGGGCGCATAATCGGGCAGGGTAAGGTCGTTGCCGGGGGCGGTCAGGCCGTAGGCCATCCGCGCGCCATCCACAAATAGGTACAGCCCTGCTTCGCGGCAGGCGGCGGCCAGGGCGGCCAGCTCGGCTTTGGTGTACAGGGTGCCATCCTCGGTCGGGTTTGAAATATACACCATGCCCGGCTGTACCTCATGCTCGTGGCTGGGGTTGGCACGGTGGGCGGCGGTGGCGGCTTTTACTTGCGCGGCGGTAATTTTGCCGTTTACGGCGGGCAGGGCCAGGCACTTGTGGCCGGTGGCCTCCACCGCGCCGGTTTCATGCACGTGGATATGCCCGCTCTCGGCGCAAAGCACCCCCTGCCAGGGGCGCAGCGCGGCATCAATCACCGTAAGGTTGGCCTGGGTGGCCCCCACAAAAAAATGTACGGCGGCATTTGGCGCCTGGCAAAGTGTGCGGATCTGCGCCGCCGCCTTTGCACAGTAGGCATCCTCGCCATAGCCGGGGGTTTGCTCCAAATTGGTATCGCCCAGCAGGGCCAGCACCTGGGGGGCTGCACCCTCGCCATAATCGCATTCAAAACGTAGCATATTGGTTTGCTCCTTTATACCTTTTTATAAAGGATACCCCCACCGGGCCGCCTCGTCAAGCCACTAGTTTTCGCCTTTTTGGGTCTATTTTTTGCAAAATTGCCGCTTTTTGGCCGTTTTTTGGGCATCCTATTTTTAAATTATTTAAAATATAGGGGGATGCAGGATGGCGGGGGTTTTTAATAGCTGGGTGCTGTATGCCCTGGCGGCGCTGCCGGTGGCGGGGGTGGCGGGGCTGTGCCGGGGGCTGTACCGGCGGGGCTGGCGGCTGGCCCTGGCAGCCGGTGTGCCGGAAAAGGCCTTGCGGGCCACCGCGCGCACCGCCGCGAAGGATTCGCTGCTGCCGGGGCTGGGCGGGGTGCTGGGGGTGGCGGTGATGGCGGGCTATTTGGGGGTGCCGCTGGCCTGGCTGCGGTTCTCGCTGGCGGGCGGGCTGCCGTACGAGCTTGCCGCCGCCACCCTAACGGCGGGGCGGCAGCTTGCCCGGTTAAGCCCCCAGGGGTACGGCGCGGCGGCGGTTATCTCGGCCTTGGGGATGCTGCCGGGGCCGGTTTTGTGCCTGACCATCCTGCCCTTTTACCTGAAAAAGGCTGGCCGCTTGCACCGCAAGGCCCCCCGGCCTGCCTGCCCACCGCAAAGCAAGGGCTGGCAGGCGTGGCTGGCCCTGGCGGGGGTTACCCTGCTTACGGTGGCCTGCCCCCTTGCCATGAGCCGGGCCGTGGGCGGGGTGCCAAACGCGCAAACCCGCCAGGCCATGCAGGGCAGCCTGTTGGGGGTGGTGGCCCTGTACTGGCCGGGGGCCCTGGCCGAATTTTTAATCTGCGCGCCGCTGTTGGGGCGGCAGGCAAGCGGGCTTTGCTTTTTGGGGGGCAGCCTTAGCAACGTGCGGCTGCCCTGCGTGTTGGCGGCGCGGGGCAAAACCAACACCCATGCCGGTACCCCGGCGGGGGAGGGGGTATCGGCGGTGGCGGCGGCGGCCAGCACGGCGGCCAGCTTGGGGGTAACGGCGGTGGGCGCGGCGGTGGTGGCCCCCTTTGCCCCGGCCATCGGCGCGCTGCTGCGCCCCTTTACCGGGGCGGTGCAGGTGGCGGTGTTTGCCCTGTATGCCCTGCCCGCCGTAAAATGGGGGGTAGATTTTATAAGGCGCTGGCGGGCAGGCCGCGCCAGGGGCCGGGTTTAAAGGGGCAATTTGCCCATGAAAAAGGCCGAAACCTGCCCCAAAAAGCCGTAAAGTGATTAAAAATGGGCACAAATTGAATAAAAAAGATATGGAAGCGCCCCCGCAAAGCTGTTATAATCGGAGCAGATGCCCCCCCGAAAACAACACGCGCCGCTTTGTAGGAGGATGCGATGATGGAAATTACTGCCGCCACCCTGGCTGACCCCCGCCTATATCAAATCAACCGCCTGCCGCCCCACTCGACCCACAGCTTTTGCTTTGGGGATGGCACCGCCTGCACCCTGCCGCTGGATGGCAGCTGGGATTTCCGCTTTGCCCCGGCCCCCGGCGCTGCGTTTGGCCCCTGGGGGCGCATCACCGTGCCCGGGCACATCCAGCTACAGGGCGGTGCGCAGTACCCCTTTGGCACCCCCCAATATGTAAATACCCAGTACCCCTGGGATGGCTGGGAGGCACTGCACCCCGGGCAGCTACCCGCGGGGGGCAACCCGGTGGGGGAGTACCGCCGCACCTTCACCCAGCCCGAGGGCTGGCAGAACACCTTTATACGGTTTGAAGGGGTGGATAGCGCCCTGGCACTCTACTGCAACGGCCAGTTTGTGGGCTACTCGGAGAGTAGCTTTGACCCTGCCGCGTTTGATTTAACCCCCTACACCCACCCCGGCGAGAATACCCTGGCGGCCCTGGTTTACCGTTTTTGCGCGGGCAGCTGGCTGGAGGACCAGGATTTTTGGCGGATGAGCGGCATTTTCCGCCCGGTGAGCCTATTTACCAAGCCCGCCACCCACCTGGAGGATATCCGGATGGAAACGGTGTTTGCCCTCGGCTATGCGGCGGCGGATGTGCGCTTTACCTGCAAGCTTTCGGGCTGCATGGTGGGCAACATCGGGCTTTCCTTCGGCGGGGTGCTGGACGAACAGCCCCTGGCCGAAACCGTGGTGCTGCAAGCGCACATTGAAAACCCACGCCTGTGGAGTGCCGAAAGCCCCACCCTCTACGATGCCGCCTTTGTGGTGCATGGCCCCCAGGACGAGATGGTGGAGATTGGCGGCTTTAAGGCCGGGCTGCGGGAGTTTGTTTTGCAAGATGGCCTGCTGCGCCTGAATGGGCAGCGGATTGTGTTTAAGGGGGTGTGCCGCCACGAGTGGAGCGCCACCAACGGCCGGGCCGTAACGCGGGAGGAAACCGAGTGGGATATCCGCAACCTGAAGGCCCACAACGTAAACGCCATCCGCACCAGCCACTACCCCAACAACAGCTTTTTGTACGACCTGTGCGACCGCTACGGCCTGTATGTGATTGACGAAACCAACCTGGAAACCCACGGCACCTGGCAAAAGCGGGGCCTGGTGTTGGCGGATACCGATACCCTGCCCGGCGATAACCCCGCCTGGCGGGATGCCGTGCTGGCCCGCGCCGCCGCCATGCTGGAGCGGGATAAAAACCACCCCTGCGTGCTGATGTGGAGCTGCGGCAACGAGAGCTTTGGCGGCAAAACCTTGCAGGAAATGCACGATTATTTCAGCACGGCAGACCCTGGCCGCCCCGTGCACTACGAGGGAATCTCGCAGGATAGGCGGTATAACGCCACCAGCGATGTGGAGAGCCAAATGTACACCCCGGCCCTTGGTATCCGCGATTTTTTGGAGAAAAACCACGAAAAACCGTTTATTATGTGCGAGTATGCCCACGCCATGGGCAACTCTTGCGGGGCGATGACCGATTATACCGAGCTTGCCTACACCCAAACCCGCTACCAGGGCGGCTTTATATGGGAGTACATGGATCATTCTTTGTGGCGCACCCTGCCCACCGGGCGCAGCGTGCTGGTGTATGGCGGCGATTTTGGCGACCGCCCCACCGACGAGGAATTTTGCGCCGATGGCTTGGTGACCGGCACCCGCCAAAACAGCCCCAAAATGCAGGAGGTTGCCGCCGCCTACCAAAATGTGGCGTTCGCGTTTACCGAGGATACCGTCACTTTAGAAAACCGAAATCTATTTACCGACCTAGGCGATTACGACCTGCAAATTACCCTGCGGGAGGATGGCCGCGTTTTGGGCCAGCGCACCCGCCGGGTTGCCCTGGCACCGGGCCAAAAAACCACCCTGCCCCTGCTGTTTACCCTGCCGGGCCGCCCCGCCTGCTACACGGTGGATGTGGCCGTGCTGCTGCGGGCCGATACCCCCTGGGCCACCGCCGGGCACCCGGTGGCAAAGGGCCAGGCCGTGTTTGACCGCAGCGCCGTGGCGGCGCAGGCGGCCCCGGCAGCCCCGGCCACGGTGGTGGTGGGCAACTACAACTATGGCTTTCAGGGGGCGGGCTTTGGGTATTTAA
>JAQUSS010000003.1:29365-62135 GCA_028710135.1 Gemmiger sp.
CGGCCATGGGCTACCACTTTGCACGGTGGGCCCAGGCGGGCCGCTATGCCCGGGCCGATGTGGTGGAGCCGCTGCCGGATGGCGGCGGAGTACACTGCCACTACACCCTTGCCACCGATACCCGCGAGGGGGTGGATGCCCTTTGGCGCTTTACCGCCGATGGCCGCTGCACCCTGACCCTGACGTGGGAGGGCGAGAAGGCCGAGCTGCCCGAGTTTGGGGTGCTATTGCCGCTGCGCCCGGGCTACCGGCTGGTAAGCTATTTTGGCCATGGCCCCGAGGAATGTATGCCCGACCGCCAGGCGGGGGCCATGCTGGGCCGCTGGCAGTACGACCCCACCGCCGGGGCCGATGTGTATATGGTGCCGCAGGAATACGGCGCCCGCACCGGCGTGCGCCAGGCGGTGCTTACCGGGGATGGCTTGCCCGCGTTGCAGCTGGGCTGCGCCGGGGCAGGCATGGTATTTTCAGCCGGGCCCTACACCCCGCAGGAGCTGGAAAATGCCCGCCACGCCTGGCAATTGCCCCCGCCCACCGGGCTGAATGTGCGCTGTGCGCTGGGGCAGCGGGGGGCTGCCGGGGACGATAGCTGGGGCGCATTGCCCCACCCGGCATACCGTTTTACGGTGGAAAAAGGGCAGCAGTTCCAGTTTTATTTTGGGAAGTAAAGCGGTAAAACCAAGCAGAAAATAAATAAAACCAGCTTAAAAACAGCGTTCCGGGCCTAGCTAGGCCCCGGAACGCTGTTTTTTAGGTTGTGTATAAAAGGGTATCTCGGTGGTACAGCGAAGTGGACGGAAAATTTTGCGGAGCGAATTTGTAAGAACGCAAAAAACATCCCGTGCGCCGTTCGGTTCAGGGCGCTACCGTATCCTGTGCGGGCAACGTGCCCCGCAAGCTATCGCCAATCGGCTGCGCAAGCAAGGCCTGGATATCCTCTGCGCAGGCGGTTACGCGATAGTGCCAGGCTTCATCCTGCCAACACAAAGCCGTTGCCTTGCCGGCTTCGGTACCCCAAATTTGGTAGCCACCTTCTTCCGCCAAGGCGGTGTCTGCGGTGCATTCCAGGGCGAAATCAGGCAGTGCGGGGGAGCGTATTTCGGCGGAAATGGTGCGCCCGTCTGCCGCGTAAAACACACTGGCAAGCAAAAGGTCACTATTTTTCAGTTGAACAGTCGTTACCTCTTGTAGCGCAAGGCCGGTGGGTAGCACATCGCGAAATTGAAGGCGTGGTGTGTTGCGATAGGATATGGTAAGCGTTTTAAATGGCAGCCCCAAACACGTTGCGGGTATGCCAAGGCGGCTATCATAGGTTTCAATCTCCGCATACGCGGTAATAGGCTGCTCCGAGCCACTGAGGATTGCGTACCCATCCCCAAAGGCAAAGGCGTATTGCTCGTTGGGGTGCAGCGTATAACCGGCAAGCAACTGCTTAGCCTGCGCGATGGCTTGTTCGCTGTTGGCAGTTGGGGTGCTGGCCGCCCCGGCCGGGGTGTGGGTGGGTGCTGCCACCGTGGTAGCCGTATCGGAAGGTGCTTCAAGGGGGGCAGAACACCCGCTAAACACCGAAACGCAGAGCGCCAGCGCTGAAAAAAATAGCAATAACGGCTTCATGATTCTTCTCCGTCCGTGATAAATATTGTGTTAAACGACAAAACCGAAAAAATCCTCCTTTCTCGCCTTAGGGCGTGATGCCCTGCAAAATTTTTAGGATTTCCGCATTGCGGGCATCCGCGGTTTCGTTGGGGCGTATGCTGCTGTCGTATTGTTCCCGTTCCTCTGTGGTGCCGGCAAAGATAAAGGCATAGCGATACGCGGGGGTCAGCCAGTACACAAACCCCTGCTGCTGCAAATCTTCCTCCGTCACGGCTTGGATGGAATCTCGGATGAGGATGGAACCCGTGCTTTGCTTCTGCTCGTCTTTCGTCATGGGGTCGCTATCCCCAAAGAGATGATACCCCATTTCTGCGCGCAAAGGGGATTGCATAACCTGAAAGCTTTTCAGCAGGGTGGTGGGCTTGCCGGTAAACTGCTTTACGGCTGCAATTTGATAGGATATTTGGGCCAAATAATGTGCACCTTCCGGCTGGTCGTCAAGCCATTCCAGGGTATACCCCTCGGGCAGGTAGGTGAACTTCATCTGCTGCTGCGCCACGGTTTCGGGGGCATTTTCTACCATCTCGTATAGGCGGCCATTGCGGTATTGCAGGTAAAGGCGCGGCCACAGTGCCATGGCACCCATGCATACTACCCCGGCAAGGGCCGCTGCCACCAGCAGCGCGTATACCCGGCGGTGGGGCTGGCGGCGGGGCGGCGGGGCGGCGGTTTCAAAACCGGCCATGGCCGCATCCTCCTGGCATATCGCCCGGCAGGCACCCTGCAACAAGGTATCAAAATCATCATCCTTCATAGCCTGTGTAGCCCTCCTTCTCCAACGCTTGCTTTAGCCGTGCTCGGGCGCGATGGGCACGCTGACGCACGGCGGTTTCGTTTAACTGTAACAGGGTGGCAATCTCGGCACCGGTGCAGCCCTGGCCATATTGCAGCAGCAAAATGCTTTTGTCCGGCTCGGGCAACGCGGCAACCAGGCGGCGCAAAGCGGCGGCTGCATCCTTCTTTTCGGCCTGCTCGGCGGGGCCGGGGGTGGGGTCGCTCAATAGGGCAAAGGTATCCTCGCCCGGCAAATCGGCACCGGCGGCAGCGCGGCGCAGGTTGCGGGCCGTGTTGCACACCGTTACCAGCAGTAGGCCCTGCAAACGCGCGGGGTCAGGGTCAAGGCGGGGCAACAGCGCAGGGCGGGTCAGCCGCAGCCAGGCTTCCTGCACGGCATCCTGGGCCATGTGGGCATCCACACCGGGCAGGGCAGCCGCCGCCGCGCACAACCGAGTATAGCTTGCCTCATACACCTGGCGCAGCGCTGCAAGGGGTTTGTTTTTAAACAGTGTCATCGTTGCGTTTACTCCTGTTTTTTATCGGCGCAGAAAGCTTTCTATAACGGGTACACGCGGGGCGGCGGCTTTGTGACAGGGTTTGCCAAAAAAATGCCCGGCCTGCCCTTTGGCGGGGCAACCGGGGCAATCGGGCCATTTGGCCCCCGGCAGGGGGCTATTTTTGCTTTAAGGCGCTTTTGCGGTATTGCAGGGGGCTTTGCCCGGCCATGCCCGCAAAGCGGGTGGAAAAATTGCTCTCGTCCCCAAAGCCGACCCGGCGGGCAACTTCGCCCACGGGCAGGTCGGTCAGCACCAGCAGCTCTTTTGCTTGGGTGATGCGGTAGCAGAGCAAAAAGTTGTAGGGGGTGGTGCCCATATACTGGCGGAACAGCCGCAAAAAATACGATTTGCTGATGTGCGCGGCGGCCAGCAGCTCGTCCAAACAAAGGGGCTGGGCGTAGTGGATGCGGATAAAATCGGCCGCGCGCTCCACCAGCGCCCGGTTGGAGCGGGCCGCCCCGGCATCCGAGCCAAGATGCTCGCCCACCATGGCGGCAAGAAGCTGGTGGATGGCAAGGCCGGTGCTTACCATGCGGGCCGTACTTTCGTTTTGCATATTGTTTAGGATGGTTTTAAAATATTCCCGCACCGAGAGGGCGGGCAGGCTGACGGCGGAAAGCCGCTGCGGGTTCAAAAGTGGCTCCATGGCCCGCACGCCCGCGCCGTCAATGTGTACCCAGTAGTGCGCCCAGGTGCGGCTGCCGGGGGCGGTGCAATAACTGTGCGGGGTGCGGCAGTTTAACAGCAGCGCCTGGCCGGGGGCAAGGGTCAACCGGCTTTCGCCCTGCTCCACCAGCCCCCCGCCCGAGAGGGTGTAAAACAAAATGTAGCTTTCTTTATCGGTGCGGGCGGTGGCAAAATGCTCCCGCCCATAAAATAGGCCTGCCTCGGTGCAGTGGTAGGGCTGGGATAGTGCCACCGCGCCGGGCGTGGTGCGCAGCCAGGTGCTGTTTGGCTCCACATCCATATTGTAGGTAAGCATAAAGGTACCTCCGTTTGTTGCGCGGGTGGCAAAGTAGAATTTTACCAAAAAACAGTGGAATTTAAGGGATGGAAACGGCCCCTTGCAGCAGGTATACTGTTGCTGTAAGCGAAAATAGGTAAGGTGAACTTTTGCCAAAAAAGTTTTCTATTTTCTTATTTTAACAAAAAGGAGCCTGTTATGCAAACCTGTTACCTGGCGGTGGATATCGGCGCATCCAGCGGGCGGCACATCCTGGGCACCGTGCGGGATGGCCGCATTGAGCTGAAAGAAATTTACCGCTTTGAAAATGCCCTAACCCGCAAAAACGGCCACCTTTGCTGGGATTTGGAAGGGCTGTTCGGCCATGTGGTGGCCGGGATCAAAGCCTGCAAGGACGCGGGCTACACCCCCGTTACCATGGGCATTGATACCTGGGCGGTTGATTTTGTGCTGCTGGATGGCGCGGGCCGGGTGCTGGGCGATACCGTCGCCTACCGGGACGAGCGCACCGCCCATACCCGCGCCGCGCTGGAGGCCGCGGGCACGTTAAGCTTTGCCGAGCATTACGCCCGCACCGGCATCCAGTACCAGCCCTTTAACACCGTGTACCAACTGTTGGCCCTGAAGGCCGAGCACCCGGCGGAGCTGGCCGCCGCCAAAACCTTTTTGATGATCCCCGATTACCTGCATTACCGGCTGACCGGCGTTGCCGCCAACGAGTATACCAACGCCACCACCACCGCTTTGGTGGGGGCCGAAAGCAAAACCTGGGACGATGCGCTGATTGCCAAGCTGGGGCTGCCGCGCGGCATTTTCCAGCCAATTTGTATGCCGGGCACCGCGCTTGGCGGCTTTACCCCCGAAATACAGGCCGCCACCGGCCTAAATTGCCAGGTGGTGCTGCCCGCCACCCACGATACCGGCTCGGCCTTTTTGGCCGTGCCCGCCCGGGACGAAAACGCGGTGTACCTTTCCAGCGGCACCTGGAGCCTATTGGGGGTTGAAAACCGCGCGCCCATCACCGGGGCCGCCAGCTGTGCTGCCAACTTTACCAACGAGGGCGGGTACGAGTACCGTTACCGCTACCTGAAAAACATTATGGGCCTGTGGATGATACAATCGATACGGCGGGAGCTGGGCGAGCAGAACGGCGGCGAACGCCCGAGCTTCCCCACCTTGATTGCCGCCGCCAAGGAGGCCGCAGGCTACATGGGCCGGGTGAACCCCGACGACCCCCGCTTTTTGGCCCCCACCAGCATGATTGCCGAGGTAAAGGCCGCCTGCGCCGCCGATGGCTACCGCCCCCCCGCCACCACCGGCGAGGTGATGCAGTGCGTCTACAACTCCCTCTCGCTCGATTACCGCGCCGCCATTGCCACCTTGCAGGGGCTAACCGGCAAAACCTACACCAGCATCAACGTGGTGGGGGGCGGCAGCCAGGACGATTACCTGAACCAGCAAACCGCCAACGCCACCGGCCTGCCGGTGTTTGCCGGCCCCACCGAGGGCACGGCCCTGGGCAATTTGATTGTACAGTGCATTGCAAACGGCGAATACCAAAGCCTGCAAGCCGCCCGCGATGCCATCAAAAACAGCTTTACCATCAAGGAGGTAACACCACAATGAGTTATAGCGAAGCAAAAGCCGCCTATGCCGCCTACGGCATTGACACCGAGGCCGCCCTGGCAAAATGTGCCGCCAAGCCAATCTCCCTCCACTGCTGGCAGGGGGACGATGTGGTAGGCTTTGATAACCCCGAGGGCGGCGCGGGCAACGGCCTGGCCGTTACCGGCAACTACCCCGGCCGCGGCCGCAATTTTGAGGAGCTGAAGGCCGACTTTTTGCAGGCGATCCGCCTGATACCCGGCAAAAAGCGAATCAACCTGCACGCCTGCTACGCGGTTTTTACCGAGGAAAACCCCTGGGTAGACCGCGATAAGCTGGAATACAAGCATTTTGCCCCCTGGGTGGCATTTGCCAAGGAAAACGGCCTGGGCATTGATTTTAACCCCACCGTATTCTCCCACCCGATGATGAAGGACGGGCTTTCACTTTCCAGCCCGGATGCCGCGGTGCGCCGCTTTTGGATTGACCACTGCATTGCCAGCCGCCGCATTGCCCAAAAAATTGGTGAGGCCATGGGCGATAAGGTGGAGAATAACGTTTGGATACCCGATGGCTACAAAGATACCCCCGCCGACCGCCTTGGCCCACGCCAGCGGCTGAAGGATGCCCTGGATGAAATTTTTGCCGAGGAATGCCCCAACGTGATTGACTGTGTGGAGAGTAAGTTTTTTGCCGTTGGGGTGGAAAGCTACACCACCGGCTCCAACGAGTTTTACACCGCCTACGCGGCCAGCCACAAAAACGTATACAACCTGATGGATGCCGGGCACTACCACCCCTCCGAGAGCATCAGCGATAAAATTAGCGCCATGCTGCTGTATTTTGAGTATGTGCCCCTGCACGTAACCCGCGGTGTGAACTGGGATAGCGACCATGTTGTTAGCTTTGACGATGAAACCAAGGAAATTTGCAAGGAGATTGTGCGCAACAACGCGCTGGACCGGGTGCTGGTGGGCCTTGATTTCTTTGATGCGTCCATCAACCGGGTGGCAGCCTGGGTGATTGGTGCCCGCAACTTTGAAAAAGCCCTGCTGTTCGCCCTGCTGCAGCCCGATGCCGAGCTGATTGCCATGCAAAACGCCGGCGATTTTACCGGCCGCCTGATGTTGCAGGAGGAAGCCAAAACCTTGCCCTTTGCCGATGTTTGGGCCGAGTATTGCGCCCGCACCGGCGTGCCGGCGGGCAAAGGCTGGTACCAAACTGTAAAGCAGTATGAAAAAGAGGTTTTGCTGGGGCGCTGATTGCCCCGCAAAAAAATAGCCCCCAATAGGCCCCAAATAGACCAAAAAAATAAAATAAAAAATAGCGTTTGCCACCCCCGGCTGGGGGGTGGCAAACGCTGTTTTTGTGGTGGAACATCAAAGCAGCAGGCGCAGCTTAAACTGGCCGTCTTTTTGGATGCAATCGGCCAGGCAGCCGTATTTTTGGGCAAAATTGTAGAGCGAACGGGTGCCGCCCCCATGCCCGCTGCGGGTGGCCTTGGGCAGGTGGGTTTCGGGGTCAAGCGGGGCGTTGCCGGTAAAGCTGTTGGCAACCACCACCAAAAATTGCCCGTTGCGGGGCGTGCCCTCAATCGAAACATGGCGGGGCGCACCCGGCGGCTCCAGCGCGGTGGCGTTTAAGGCGTTTTCCAGCGCGTTCATCAGCACCACGGCCAGCTCACTTTCCGGCATGGGCAGGGTGCTGGGCGGGGTAAACTGAACCGAAAAATCAATCCCCTCCCGCTGGGCGCGGGCCGCCGTTTGGGTAAGCAGGGTATCAAACAGGGTGTTACCGGTATAATCCTGCACGGGGGTAGGCACCGGGGTATCGCACACGGCGGCCTGGGCGGCCTCCAGCAGCCGCTGGGCGGCGGCGGTATCCTGGCTATCAATGCAGCCTTGCAGCAGGGCAACATAATGCCGGGTATCGTGCCGGAACTGGCGGATACGGTCAATGGCCGCCTGGGCAAGCTCGGCCTGGCGTTCCAGCGCGGCCATCTCCTGGCGGAGCAGGGCGGCATCCTGGGTGGCGCGGGCCTGGGCGTTGATGGCAAGCTGAAACTGGTAAAGCGTTACATAGGTAAGCACCGCCGCAGCGCTCAGCAGCAGGGCCAGCAGGGGCGGCGGGCGGCGGGTGGAATCGACCAGGTAATAGTCCATACAAAGCATGATGCTGATGGGGAGAGGCGAAATCCACCACCACTTGATGGCGTTGGCATCCAGCATATCTTGCAGGGGTTTGCGGCATACAAAATAGATGAGCAGGGCGTTTACCACGGCAATGCCCAACCGCAGGGGCAGCCACCAGGGCGAAGCACGGCTGGCCAGCGCCCCGGCCAGCATATCGCCCATGGCGGTATCCAGCATGATGGTAACGATGGTGAAAAATGCCTGCCCACCGGCATACAGGTTGCAAAAATACAAAATGACGGTGCAAACGGCGGGGCCGATGGTGCCCACCAGCCAGCAGGTTAGGTAGGTGGAGCCACCCTGTAGGTAAAGCAGCGCCGCAAAGGCGATAAGCCCAACCTCCAACCCCGCCACCAGCCGCCGCATAACCCGGGGCGGAAACCGCCAGCGGGAAATTACCCAGTACACCAGCGGAACCATCAGCGGGGCATTGAGGGCGGTATAAAAGAACCGGGCGGGGGCAAGCGGGGTGGTCAGCATCCGTTATGGTCCTCCGTCAGGTAGTTGAGGTACTGGGCGTGTACCCCGGCCGAGCGGGTGCGCACCACCGGCACCGACTCGTTGTTGTTCAGCCGTATGGCCCGGGGCGATACCGCCTGCACATGGGCCGCGTTTACATAGTAGGAGCGGTGGGGGTGCAAAAAGCAGGCCAGGCTTAACAGGGGGGCCATGGCTTCCTCAAACGATACCCGCAGCTCGCTGCCCCGCACAACCCGCCCCACAAGGTGGTAGATGGGCGCGTGGCCTACAATTTCAACATACAAAATATCGCTTACCAGCGCCGTGTGCAGCCCGCCGGGCGCCCGAAAGCTGAAGGTTTGCTGGCGGGTGTTTTGGCGCAGCTGCCACTCGGCACAGGCGGCATCCAGCGCGGTGGTAAGTTGCTCCGCCGATACCGGCTTTAACAGATAATCGCTGGCGTGTACCGCAAAGGCGGGCAGGGCATAATCCGGGCTGGAGGTTAAAAACAGCAGCCGGGCCGTGCAGCCGCGCCGCCGCAGCTCCCGCGCAAGCTCAATGCCGGTTTTGCCCGCCATCAAAATATCCAGCAGGTAGATATCGTAGGGCTGGGGGCAGGCAAGCAGGGCATCGGGGGTGGTGTAAAGGTCGGTCGTCAGCCCCGCCGAAGGGTGGGTGGCGGCATAGCCGGAAAGGAGCGCCAAAACATGGTTTGCGTCGTCCGCAGAGTCCTCACAGACGGCCAAGCGCATACAAAAACCTCCTAAACAAGCGGGTTTACGAGAAGGGTAGAACCGCTTGTGAAATTTTATAGTGGTGCAACGTCAAATTTGTACACGGTGGTTTCATCAAACGTTTCGCCGGGGCGCAGGGTGGTATCCGGGAAATCGGGGTGGTTGGGGGAATCGGGCAGGTGCTGGGTTTCCAGGCAAACGGCATCCCGCTTGGCATAGTGGGCGTTGCCCTTGCAGGGGCCGGTGGGGGCAAGGTGGTTGCCGCTGTAAAGCTGCAAGGCGGGCTGGGTGGTCAAGGTTTCCATCCGTATGCCGGTTTCGGGGCCAACCAGCCAGGCCGCATGGCGCAGGCCGGTATCCGGCAGCAGGTAGCATTGGTCGTACCCCTGCCCCTGGCGCAGCGCCAGGTAATCGGCCTCAATATCCCGCCCTATGGTTTTTTCGGTGTTAAAATCCATCGGGGTGTTTTCCGCCGGCAGCTTGGTGCCGGTGGGGATGCTGGCGTCATCGGTTTCTAGGTAGGCGGGGCTTTCCACCGAAAGGCGGTGGCCCAGCACACTGCCCGCATCGTGGCCGTTGAGGTTAAAGTAGCAGTGGTTGGTGATGTTGATAACGGTGGGGCGGTCGGTGGTGGCATAATAGCGAATCACCAGGGCGCCGCCCGCAAGCGAATACTGCACCTCCAAATTGACACACCCTGGGAAGCCATCGGTGCCATCGGGGCTTTGGGCTGTAAGCGAAACACCGCACACATCGTCAGCCATCGGCTCCATGGCAAACAGGGTGGAACCAAAGTTGTGCAGCCCGCTGTGCAGGCAGTTTGGCCCCTCGTTGGGGGTGATGTGGCAGGTTTGGCCATCCAGCGGGAAGGCTGCCCCGCCAATACGGTTGGCAAACCGGCCAACCACCGCGCCCATGCTATCGTGGTTCAGCTCATAGTCTGCCGGGGTGGGGTAGCCCAGGGCTACATCCACCGGCGCGCCGGTTTTGCTGGGGGCATATAGCCGGGCAATAATGCCGCCCAGGCTTAAAATATGTACCTCCAGCTTGGCATTTTTTAAAATGGCCACCTTTACCGGTTGGCCGGCGGTGGTTTTGCCAAAATCCTGCATGGTTACAGACATACGAAGGTTCCTCCTCAAGTTTTGATGTTGGCGGGTGGGGCGTATCGGCAGCCGCGGGGGTTAGGCCCCGGCGGCGGTTTCCAGGGTGGCTGCCAGGGCAAAGCTTACCGGGCTTACAAGGTAGGCGTTGCCGCTTTCAGGCGGGGTTAGGGTAAGGGCGGCGGGGTCGGTATCGGCGGTGCGGTAGTAGCTGGCGGCCTCACTTTGAAAAACAAGCCCGCCCGCACTCAGCGTTACGTCCGGCAGGGCAAAGGCCGCGTAGGCGGTTAAATATTCGCCATCGCCCGAGCTGATTTTAAAGCTGTATACCCCCACCAGGGCATTGTACCAGCCGGGGCCATCGGCGGGGCGCTGCCCGGTTTTGCTGGTAAGGTAGTAGCAACTGTGCAGCGCATAGTCTGAACTGGTAAAGCTGCTATCCACAGTGGCAAGCGCGGCCCCGTTTTGGGTAAGGGGCATCACCGCCGGGCGGTTTAAGGAAGCCAGGGCCGCGCCAAGCTCAGCCTTTGCTTGCAGGGTTTGCTGCCCGGCGGCATCCAAATACTGCCACCCCAGCAGGTAGTTGCCCAAATAATCGGGCACGGTGTAGCGCATGGTGGTGCGCGATAATTCGTAGCCCAGGTTTTCCAGCGTTTGGGCATCGGCGGTGGCCGTTAGGGTAACGGTATCCCCGGCGGCAAGCTCGGTGTTATGGTCGGGGGTGTAGCTGATCCAGCTATAGGGGGCGTTTAGGGTATCGGCCAGGGCAATTTGCATGGTAATGCCGGGGGCGCTGCCCGCCCAGCTTACCGTAACATTCTCAAAGGGGTCAATGGGGCGGGTGGTATCCAGCCCTGCCACGGTGGCCGTAAAGGGGGTGCATTGCAGGCTTAAACCCGCAATGCCACTCTCGGCCAAAATGGCAGCGTCCACACTGCCGTTTACCGCCACGCTATCCCCGTTGGAAAGTGCGCTTTCGGGGGTGGCCCACACCGTTAAGGCCGATAATGCCTTCAGCGCGGCGGCTTCATCGGCAGAGCCACTCTCGGGGGTGGCGGCAAGGCCCATGGCCCGGTAGATGGCATCGGCCAGGCCGGGGGTATCCACGGCCAGGGCCGCGGTACCCTCGCCGTTATAGCCGCTGTAATCCAGCGAGAGATAACGGGCAGCCTCCACCGTTTTTGGCGCGCCGCAGCCCGAGAGCAGCAGGCAGGCAAAAGCCGCCACCAGCAAAAAAAATGCGCGGCGCTTGGGGGGCGTGTAGGTTGTATACAATGGTGTTGCCTTCTTACTTTTGGGGCTTCAGCTTGCCGGCCTCGGCCAAATCGTGGCGAACATGGGCGGCCACCGTGCCGGTGCCGTAGTTCAGCATACGGTTCACCCGGCTTACCGTGGCGCTGGAGGCCCCGGTATCCCGCCGAATTTCGGCGTAAACCTGGCCCTCGGTCAGGCAGCAGGCAACATCGTACCGTTGCTCCATGGTGCGCAGCTCGGTCACTGCGCAAAGGTCATCAAAAAAGCGGACACATTCATCCAGGCTTTCCAACCGCAAAATGGCCCGGTATAAAGCCAGGCTCCGCTCATCTCCATTGGTGGTTTCAGCGCGCATGGGCTTCTCCTTCTCTGTTATCAACACTGCCCGGCGGGCAGGTGGTATCCATCCGGTTCGTATTCCTTTTATTCTAGCAAGTCGGGCAGGGCAAGTCAAGCAAGGCGGCACTTTAGCCGGCAAAAGAATTTGCGCGCGCGGTATAGAACCCGGTGCGGGTTTGTGGTATCATAGCCGTAGCGGGTTTTTGGCGTTACAGCAGCCCGCTCAGTGGCTCGCCAAGGGGCAAAATAACCACCGCGCGGCTGCCAAGCTGGCGGTAAATTTCCATAAACTGCGCGCGGGGCACCGCGGTGTTAAAACCAAGTGGGTCGGCTATAAAAAAGTTGGTATCGTCCATCCCTTTTAGCACCATGCAGTGTAGCTGGTGGAACACCCGGTGGCTGCCCCCGCCCGGCAGGGGGTAGCTGCCGCAGGGGTCGTACTGAATATCCTCAAAATGCAGCGATGCCCAAAAAATAACCGGCCGCCTTTTGCGCAGCTGGCTTACAAGGTCGGCCTCGCCGCTGCCGGTGATATCCAGCGCCGCAAAGCCGCCGCCGTTGGCCGCCATATAATGGTTGGCGGCAAACACCACCGGTCCGGCAAAGCAGTAATAGCCACAATCGGGGCGGGGGGCATCGATATGGGGGTTGCCCATATACACTTTGTCAGGGTCGGCCCCATACCAAACCTCGCTGCGGGGCAGGTAATGGTCGGCCAAATCGCACTTATCGGCATCAAAACCCCAATAGCGCAGCACCTGGCAACAGCTTGTAATCTCGCAGCCGTTGGGCAGCTCCGGGTTTTGTAAAATTTGGGGTACCGGCAACAAAATAGGCATAGATTCACAACTCCTTTGTAGATAGACTAGCTTGGTACTATTGTATCAAAAATTGGCGGCAATGGGAAGGATTTTGTTAAGGCAACGCCGCCAAAAATGGGCAACCAAACACGGTGGCCGGGGTAAGGCAAAAAAACAGCCCCCAAACGGCCAAAAACAGCGGAACAGAAAGGAAACCAATATGCGGGTATGGGATTTACATTGTGATACGTTAAGCGCACTGCGCCACACACAGCAGGCAGGCGGGGGGGATGTGGCCGCGCGCTTTGCCAAAATTGCCACCGCCGAGGGTATGGTGGATATGGCGGGCCTGCAAGCGGGGGATTACCTGCTGCAATGCTTTGCCTGCTTTGTGAACCTGGGGGAGGGGGGCAGCCCCCTGCAAACGGCCATGGAGCAGGTGGATATTTTTTACCGCCTGCTGGATGCCTACCCCGCCCTAACCCAGGTTTGCACCCCGCAGGATGTTGCGGCCCTGCCCGGCAGCGGCAAAATTGGTGCCATGCTCACGGTGGAGGAGGGGGGCTGCTGCCTGGATAGCCTGGGCGTTTTGCGGGATTTGTATCGCCTTGGCGTGCGGATGATGACCCTGACCTGGAACCATAAAAACGGCCTGGCCAGCCCCAACAATGTGCCCGGGGACCCGGATACTGTTTGGCCCTGCGCCCCCAACACGGCGGATGGCGTAACCGAGAAGGGGCGGCAGTTTTTGGCTGAGATGGAACGGTTGCATATGCTGGTGGATGTATCGCATCTTTCGGATGCGGGCTTTTGGGATGTGGTAAACTGTACCAAGCGCCCCTTTGTTGCCAGCCATTCCAACGCCCGCGCGCTTTGCGGCCATGTGCGCAATTTGACCGATGCAATGATCAAAACCATCGGTACGCGGGGCGGGCTGATTGGGCTAAACTACTGCGCCGCCTTTTTGGATGCCAACCCCGACCGTACCCAGCTAAAAAGCCGGGTGGCCGATATGGCCCGCCACGCCGCCTATATTATCCAACAAGGGGGCGAGGATGTTTTGGCCCTTGGCAGCGATTTTGATGGCATTGAGGGGGATTTGGAGCTGCAATCGGCTGCCGATATGCCAAAGCTTGCCCAGGGCTTGGCCGAGGCGGGCTTTACCCCCCGATTGATTGAAAAGATATTCTATAAAAACGCCCTGGAATTTTATAAAAACAACCTGTAAAAATAAAAAAACCAGAGCGTAACGAAAATACAAGAAGCCTAAGAAAATTATACGAGAATTATAAGTGAATTATATTGTAATAGGAGTGATACACCATGACCGACCCACGCCTAACCTTAGAAAAACGAATTGATGCCGAGCTTTGCGGCCTGGACGCTGATTTTTGCCTGTATGCCGATGATTTGCGGGGGCACACGGTGCTGCGCGGTGGGGACGAACCGTTTGAATCGGCCTCCACCATCAAAATTTACGTGCTGGGCTGCCTGTATGCCCGCGCGGCGGCGGGCAAAGCCAGCCTGGATGCCCCCCTGACCTACCGCGCGGAGGACTATGTAGATGGCTCGGGGATGATACGGGCCTTGGGGGTAGGGGCGGTGCTGCGCGCCAAGGATGCTGCCACCCTGATGATTATTTGCAGTGATAACATTGCCACCAATATGTTGATAGCCTATTTGGGCCTTGCGGAGATTAACGAGTTTATCAAAAGCATTGGCTGCACCGGCACCACCTTGCACCGGGCGCTGCGCTCGGACACTTGGGGCGAACCGCTGGGCACCATCACCCCGCGGGATATGGGCCGGTTTTTTGTGCTATTGGCAAAGGGGGCGCTGGTAAGCCCCGAGGCCAGTGCCGAGATGCGGCAAATTTTCCGCCAGCAGCACTATAACACCATGCTGGCGGGAAACCTGCCTCCCTACTACACCGATGCCGAGGAATCGGGCGCGGACGAGGACATGATTTATACCGCCAGCAAAAGCGGCAGCATGGATGCCTGCCGCAACGATGGCGGGCTGGTACACACGCCCTATGGCGACTATGTGCTGGTAATGCTTTGCAAAAATTTTGCCAATAAGCTGGAGGTAACCGACCACCCGGCCATGGTGTACGGCGGCAAGGTAAGCCGCCTGCTGTTTGACCAATACCTGGCCCTGGAAGGCAGCTTTGTGCTGGGCGAATGAGATAAAACACCACAAGGGCGAAGGCGCATTTACAGCGCCTTCGCCCTTGTGGCATTTTGCGGTGTTTTGCGAACCCCGCCCATAAATAACAAAAAATACAATAACGCAACTATAAATCATATTATACGCCACGTATAAAATATAGTATAATAAGTATTATAAAATTTATTTTATAATGGATAAAAGTTTTTGCCAGGCTTTTTTCAAAAAGCCGCGTACCCCCGTACTCCGTACTCTCGTACCCCCCGTATCCTAGGGTGTGTTCAGGTAATTTTAAGGGCGCGCTGCACGCGGTAAACGGTATACTGTGCCAGCCCCGCCACCAAGCTGCATTCCACCCACAGGTAATAGGGCAGGTTGCGCCAGCGGAATGGCGGCTTTTTCAGCTTCGGCAATGCCTTCCAGGCTTCCGCATACCCCTTGGCATAATCGCCGCCAAACCCACGCACCCGGAACATCACAACCTTCAACAAATACCCCGCCACCAAGGGTATAAAATTCAGCACCAGCATCGCCACGGGCATATTTTTGTAGGGCAACAAAATACTGTTACGCCCGCTTTGTATGCTTTTAAACGGGTTGTACCGCACCGCCCCCGTGGTGGCCCCGCAGATATGCCGGCACCGCGCGGTGGGGCAATACACGTTTTTATAGCCGTGGTTGTTGGCCCGCCAACTTAAATCTACATCCTCATAATAGGCAAAAAACAACTCGTCAAAGTTGCCAAGCTCATCCAAAATACTTTTGCGGTATAGCGCCGCACCCCCGCAAGCCGAAAATACCCGGCACGGCTTGTGGTACCGGCTTGCCCGCAACCCATCGCCCCGCTTGCAGGCAAAACCCAATAGGGTAACATAATCCCCCGCATCGTCCGCTAAATCCGGCGTATAATACCGCAACATCAAACTCGATACCCCAAAAATTTTCGGGTCGCGCTCGGCCGCTTTGATCAGCTCCGCCAACCAATCCGGCTCGGCAAAGGCATCGTTGTTAAACAGCACCACATACTCGCCGTTCGCTAGGGCAATGCCCTGGTTCACCGCGTGGGAAAACCCGGTATTCTCGGCATTCTCCAGCAAAATATACCGGGGATGCCCCCGGTAACTGCGGGCAATCTCCAGGCTTTCATCGGTGGAGCCGTTATCCACCACAATCAAGGTAAAATCCTGCACGGTTTGCGCCCAAATCGATTCAATCGAATCGCGCAGCCAGCCCGCGCCGTTCAGGTTTGGGATGATGATGGTTGCTTTCAAATACAAAACCTCGCTTTATCGCGCTATTTTTGGCGGTTAAAACCCGTGCCCATAATATAGCATCCGGTAGGTTGTACCTAGGGCGGCAACGCAGATGCCAACCAGTAGCACCGCCACAACCACCAACCCAGCTATAATTAGGGTGCGCAACAGGTAGGCGCGGGCCAGCTTGCGGCGCTCGGGCTTTACATCCTGCGCAAAGCTCCACACCAGCATCAGGATAAACCCGGCAATCGGAATCATAAACAGCAGCAGGGTGCCCAGGTACCCGGCGGTGGTAAGCTCGCCCGTTACCGGCACCCCATAGTGGGGGCCGGGCGGTGGCGCGTTGTGGCCCTGGTACCGGGTGTAAACCGGGGCCGCGGGCGGCTGCTGCTGTTGTTGTTGCTGTTGTTGTTGCTGCCCCGGCTGGGGTTGCTGGGGTTGCGCCTGCTGTTGCTCCGGCGGTTGCTGGCCCGCTTGGGGCTGTTGGGGTTGTTCCGGCGGTTGCTGGCCCGGCCCCGGCTGTTGCTGCGCCGGCTGTTCAGGCTCCGGCCCCGGCTGCTGCTGTTGCGGCTGCTCCGGCGCAGCGGGGGTGTTTTGGGCATTTGGGGCATCTGGGGCATTTGGGGCCGCGGGTTGGGGCGGCACGGGCTGCCCGCACACCGGGCAAAGGGCGGCATTTGCCGGCAAAAGGGCACCGCAGTGGGTGCAAAATTCCATAGCCATATACGTATAACCTCCTGGCAAGCTCAATACATCAGCGGGCGGTCAAGCTGGGTTGCCAAAATAATTTGGGTGTTGGTGGAGCCCATCTTTTGAAATTTGGTCAACAGATGCTCCAGGCTATCAATGTTGGCGCAGCTTACCTTTAAAATAAAATTGTAGCTGCCCGTAACCCGGTAGCATTGCAACACCTGGGGTTCGTTTTCAACCTGGCTCAAAAAATCAGCCCGGCTGGTGGGGTTGGCGGCAATCGAAATCAGCGCTTGAACACGGGCGGAATCCTCGGGCGGGTGCAGCACCACCGTGTAGCCGCCAATCACCCCATCGGTTTCCAGCCGGTGGATGCGGCTGGAAACCGCGGGGCTGGTAAGGTTTACCTGCTCGGCAATATCCTTGACGGGCATACGGGCGTTTTTCATCATCAGCCGGATGATCTTATGGTCTAAGTCGTCCATGACAACCTCTCTTTTTGGTTAATAAGCACAAAAAAATAAAATTAAGAAAATAACAGTTGTAAGGTTTCACAAAAGAAAAAACGCGAACTTTTTTTGCGCAAAAATGAATAAAATAAAGTTTTTACGTTTCCATTATAATGAAAACAAAAGCAAAAAACAAGCCCGAGATTTGACAAGTAAAGAAAGCGTCTGTATACTAAGGACACAACAAAGACATTCTCTAACCTTTATATACTTTCCCACCCCTCTATACACGAAAGCTCGCCTGCAAAGGCGGGCTTTTGTGTTTGTGTGGCAAAAAACGGGGCAAAGGCCCCCCGCTGCGCGTTTGCCGGGGGCGGGCAAGCTAAAAGAATAGGGCTGTTGCAGCCACCCATCTACGCCAAAACGTGGAGGGGGGCCGCAACAGCCTTTTTGTGTTGTATTGCATTGTATTATACCACAAGTGCCACCCGCCTAAAAAAATTAGGCGGGCGTATCCCCCGAAAAATGTAGGGCAAGGGCTCTGCTCTTGCCGTTGTTTGCCGGGGCCGGGGGCTACCAGGGCAATGGCGGCTGCCTGCGGCAAACGGCATTTCTAAAATGCCGAACCGCAACACCCTGGCGGCAAGAGAATGAACCGCCACCGCAAACCCCGGCCGGCAAGAGCAGAGCCCTTGCCCTACGGAGGCAAATTTAGGTTGGGGCGGCGGGTGGGCGCTGCCTTTGTTAAAGCCGGGAGCGGTAGGCTTGCAGGTGGGCGCGGGCCGCAGCACAGGTGGGGTAAACGCTATTTTCGCCCAAAAGGTATTGCAGGCACTCGTTCCATTCTTGCAGGGGGAAATCCTCGGGGTTCAGGCCATCCAGCACCTTTAAAAAAGCGGTGGTGCCAACATACCGCCGCAAATCGGATAAAATCGAAAGGCCCAGCCTTGTGGCCAGCAAATCCAGCAGGGGCAACTTCAAGGGTACACACTCCTCTCGACGGCAGGCTTCGGGGGGCGGGTAGGCAACGCAACCGCCCTGCCCGGCCACGCGGCGGTGGCCTTGCCGCATGGCGAAAAAATCCCCAACATCGCCATGAAACGAAAATCTGATAACTAAACGGATATCATAATTACAAAATAGCACAAAGCTGTTGTACTGTCAAGATAACCAAGTAGATATCAGGAGGGGGGAGCATGGCATATTACCGCCATATCCGCGATATGCGGGAGGACCACGATTTGACCCAGCGCCAGCTGGCGGCGCTGCTACAAATGCCCCAGCCCCAGTACAACCGCTACGAGCAGGGGATACGAGATTTCCCCACCGATGTGCTGATACACCTGGCCGGTATTTTTGATACTTCGATTGATTATTTGTTGGGCCTGACGGACGACCCCACGCCCTACCGGCAAAAACGCTAGGGGCAAGCTAGGCAAAGCAAAAAAAGGCAGGGCACGATGCGTGATAGCGCACCGTGCCCTGCCTTTGGCTTTTGGCCCTTAGCCTTGAGCCTTTAATTATTGGTTATTGGTTCTTAATCTTTTTTGGGGGGCTAGTTTTGGTCTTTACTTTTGGCCAGCAAAGCGGCCAGCACCCCGCAAATCAGGCTGGCGGCAATGCCGCCAGCCGCCGCCGTCAGCCCGCCGGTAAAAGCCCCCGGCAGGCCAATGGCATCCACGGCCTTCTGCACACCCTGCGCCAGCAGGTGCCCAAAGCCCAGCAGCGGCACACTGGCCCCGCTGCCCGCAAATTCGGCCAGGGGGGCATACAGCCCCACCGCGCTTAACACCACCCCCGCCACCACAAATGCCGTTAAAATGCGGGCTGGGGTCAGCTTGGTATAATCCAGCAAAAGCTGGCCCACCACGCAGATGCCCCCGCCCACCACAAATGCCCACAGATAATTCATACGCCTACCTCCGGGCAGCCAAGCTCCACCGCATGGGCAATGCCGGGGATGCTTTCGCCCTGTAAAAAGGTTGTTTGGCTCATCAGCGCGCCGGTGGCAAGCAGCAGCACCCGCCGCCAGGCCCCCTGCTGTAGCCGGGGTAAAATATGGGCGCACAGCACCGCCGCGCTGCACCCAGCGCCCGAGCCGCCCGCCTGCACCTGCTGGGTGGCGGTATCGTACAGCAGGCACCCACAATCCTGGTGGTTGGGCAGGGGCACCCCCTCGTTTGCCATCTGCTCCTGCAACAGGGCCGCGCCAACCTCGCCCAAATCCCCGGTAAAAATGGCATCAAAATCGGTGGGGCGGGTGCCGGTGCCCTTAAAAAATTGCAGCAGGGTGGCGGCGGCGGCCGGCATCATGGCGGCCCCCATGTTGTTGATATCGGTCACGGCAAAATCCTGCACACGGCCAAAGGTGATGGAAAGTACCGGCACCCCGGCAGCCCCTGCCGGGCGCAGCAGGCAGGCCCCCGCGGCGGTGGCCGTCCACTGGGCGGTGGGGGTGCGCTTGCCGCCATAATCCAGCGGGGTGCGGAACTGCCGCTCCGCCGCGCAAAAATGGCTGCTGGTAAAGGCCAGCGCTTGCCCGACAAGCCCCTGCGCCGCAAAGGCGGCGGCAAGGGCCACCCCCTCGGCCATGGTGCTGCACGCGCCGTACAAGCCTACATACGGGCAGCCAAGCGCCCGCAGGGTGTAGTTGCTGGCCGTGCACTGGGCCTGCAAATCGCCCGCAAAGGCAATATCCAGCCCGGTTCGCTCAATGCCGCCCTTGCGCAGGCAGGCGCTGATGCACTGCTGCTGCAAATCGCTCTCGGCAGCCTCCCAGCCATCCTCGCCAAAGCTGGTATCGGTAAAAAGCTGGTCAAAATATGCCGCAAGCGGGCCTTCGCTCTCTTTTTTGCCGCCCACCGCCGCCCAGGCGGCAATGACGGGCGGCTTTGGGAAAACCAGGGTATCGCCCCTGCGTATCGCCATAGAAAAAGCCCTCCCCTTTTTTTAAAAAATCGGTTCAGGCTTAGTGTTTTCCGTTTTTGACGGATTATTCAAAATTTCCCCATCACCCAGTAAAGCAGCCCCCACACCCAGCTTGCCAACACCCCATAGGTGATTACGGGCCCCGCAATGATAAAAATTTTGGCCCCCACGCCGGTAATCCAGCCTTCGGCCTTAAACTCAATGGCCGGGCTTACCACCGAGTTGGCAAAGCCGGTGATGGGCACCAAAGTGCCCGCCCCGGCTTTGGCGGCCAGCTTTTGGTACCAGCCCGGCATGGTCAGCAGGGCCGAAAGCAAAATCAGCACCAGGCTGGTCAGGGTACCGGCAAGCTCCTCGTCGTACCAAAGCAGCCATATTTGGCGGATGCCCTCGCCCAGGCAGCAGATGGCCCCGCCCACAAAAAAGGCCCACAGGCAGTCTTTCCACACGGGGGAGGGTGGGGAGGCACGTTTTGTCATTTCCTCATATTGTTTGGGGTTCAGCTTCATGCGGCGGCACTTCCTTTACGGTTTTGCCCCTAGTTTGCCCCTATACCCCAAAAAATATTACATTGCCGCGGTAATACGGCTCGGGAACCATGGCGCTGTAGATAACCTTTAAATCCTCGTTGATCTCGGCGTCCGGCTCAGCCCCACCGCAGGGCAGGGCAAAAATTTGGTACCGCACCCCAAACACCCGGCTTTCCATGGCGGTGGCCCTGGCCCCGGCCCGCAGGTAAAACCCAATGCGCCGCCGGGCCATGGTGGGGTCGGGCGCTTCGGCGGGGTGCTCGCACTCGATAATCAAGGTTTCCTTCCGGCCGGCGTAGTAGCCCGCCAGGGCGGCCAGCAGCCGGGTGCCGGTGCCGCCCCCGCGCAAGGGGGGCAGCACCGCGTAATAATCAATCAGCACACCCCGCCGTTCGGGCAGCACGGTTTGCCAGGCGTAGCCCAGCAGCTGGCCATCCTCGTAAAAGGCAAGCGGCTCGTAGATGCCATCCGCCATCATCTGCCGCATGGCCGCAAAGGGCTTTAACTCGTCAGCGGGAAAATCCCGCAGCATTTCATTTTCATAAATGGTTTGGGCTTCCGCCGCGTTCAGTAACTGTATTTGCATAAAAAACGCTCCTTCCTAATCCAATCTATCATACCATATTTGGCGGGTTTCGTGTATAATAAAGGAAAATGGGCGGCCCGGGGTGGCGTGTGCGCTGCCGCTGGCCGTTGTAACGGTTTGATAACAGGAGGATGAACAGGATGGAATGGACCGATATCTGCATCACGGTGCCCAAGGCGGATGCCGAAATGGCGGAGGCTGTGGCCACCATGGTGGCGAACGGCGGCATTTATATTGAGGATTATAGCGACCTGGAAGAGGAAGCGATGGCCATTGCGCATATTGATTTGATTGAGCAGGAGCTGCTGGATAAACCGCGCGAGATTGTGCTGGTACATATGTACCTGGCACCCGATGAAAACCTGCGGGAGGTGCTGCCCCTGTTTGAGGAGCGCCTGGTGGAAGCCGGGGTGCACTATACCCTAAACACCACCGGGGTAAAACAGGAGGATTGGCAGAACGCCTGGAAAAAATATTACCACACCATGGAGCTGGGCAAACGCCTGGCCATTGTGCCCGGGTGGGAAACCTACGATACCACCCGCACCGTGATTACCATGGACCCCGGCATGGCCTTTGGCACCGGCACCCACGAAACCACCGCCCTTTGTTTGGAAACCCTGGACGAGCTGGTGGCCGGGGGCGAGCGGGTGCTGGATATCGGCACAGGGTCGGGCATATTGGCGATTGCGGCCCTCAAGCTGGGGGCGGCGGAGGCCGAAGGGGTGGATATTGACCCCATGTGCGTGCGCACCGCCGGGGAGAACGCCGCGCGAAACGGCGTGACCGACCGGTTCCGGGTGCTGGTGGGCGACCTTTCGGATAAAGCCAGCGGCCAGTATGACCTGATTACCGCCAACATTGTGGCGGCGGCCATCCTCTCGCTGGCACCCGGCGTGCCCGCCCTGATGAAGCCGGGGGCGCGCTTTATTGCGTCCGGCATTATTGATACCCGCAAGGATGAAGTGCTGGCCGGGCTGCGCGCCGCCGGGCTGGAACCGGTGGAAATTAAGGAAAAGCGGGGCTGGGTTTGTGTAATCTGCCGCAAGGCGGGCGAATAAAAAGGAGAAAACCATGCCGCACCGTTATTTTACCAAAGAGATTGGGGGCGGCACCGCCGCCCTGACCGGGCCGGATGCCCACCACCTGGCCGATGTGATGCGGGCCAAGGTGGGGGACGAGGTGGTGCTGTGCGATGCCGCCGCCACCGAATATACCGCCAGGGTGACATCCATAGCCCCGGGCCGGGTGGAGTTTGCCGTAAGCCCCGGCTACCCAAGCGGGGCCGAACCCGGGGTGGCCGTAAGCCTGTTTGTGGGCTACCCCAAGCAGGGCAAGCTGGAGGAGATTATCCGCCACGCGGTGGAGCTGGGCGTGGGGGAAGTTATCCCCTTTTTCAGCCGGTATTGCGTGGTTACCCCCAAAAAGGAGGAGGCCAAAAACGAGCGGTACAACCGCCTGGCGGTGGAGGCCGCCAAGCAGTGCGGGCGGGGGCGGCTGCCGGGGGTGGCCCTGCCCCTGCCGGATTTTGCCGCCGTTTGCGCGGCCCTGCCGGGGTACGACCTGGCCCTGTTTTTTTACGAGGGCGGTGGCGAACCCCTGCGCCTGCTGCTGAACGGGGCCAAAACGCCCCCCCGCCGCATTGCCATCATCACGGGCAGCGAGGGCGGCTTTGCCCCCGAGGAGGCCGCCCTGGCCGCCAAGGCTGGGGCCGTAACGGTGGGGCTGGGGCCGCGTATTTTGCGGTGCGAAACCGCGCCCCTGGCCGCCCTGGCCGCCGTGATGGTGCTGACCGGCAATTTGGAATGAGCGTTCAATAAAAAATTAGAAAAATCGGGAAAATTGGGAAAATTATAAGCAAGAGGGGGCACTTTGCGGCCATTGTGCGCGGCGGCAAAACCCCCGCCTTGCCCTGCCCTACATTCCCCACTATATGCGGGGGGCGGGGGCGGTGTGCCGGGCTGGCAAACAATTGCTGCCAATGGCATGGCCCCGCGGGGGGGCTAGTGGGCGCAGCGCCTGCTTTTTGGGCGGCATTGGGGGCAGACGGGCGCGGCCTGCCAAAAAAAGCCCCCCCTGAAAAGTAAAAAATTAAAGTAAAAAATCAAAAGAGAACGAAAAGAAAAGCATGAAAAAGCCCGCTGGTGCATTGCACCGGCGGGCTTTGTTCAAGCAAACTTATTCAGCGGCAACTTTGTTGTTGCGCTTGGCCATGCGGCTAATTTTGCGGGCAGCAGTGTTCTTGTGAATAACACCTTTGCTTTTTGCAGAATCAATAGCAGACACAGCAGATTTGATCACAGCGTCTTTGTCAGCAGCTTGGCTGTCGATGGCAGCGTCTGCCTTTTTGACAACTGTTTTCAGGTTGGACTTAATGGACTTATTGTGCTCGGCCTCTTTATTGGCTTGGACAACACGGTCCTTTTGCGATTTAATATTAGGCATTCGTTCCACCTCCTTGGTTACCCATAACAGTACAAATTATACTAGCATATTCTGGGCGCTGTTGCAAGCATTTTTTAATAAAAAGTTTTGCAAACCCGCATTTTTGGTAAAATTGGCAAAATGCCACCCGCCACCGCATAGGTATGGGTACAGCCGGCCGCGCACCCCGCGCCCGGCAAGGGGAGGTGTGGCTATGGGCAGGTGGGGGCGGCTGGGGCGCGCGTTGGCGCTGGTGCTGGCAGCGCTGGTGGCGGGTGGCGCGCTTGTGTTTGCGGTGGGGCAGGCCCGGGGCGGCTGGCTGCTGCTGGGCGCGGCCTTTGCCCACAGCCCTGCCGCCACCCTCTATGCCCTGAACAGCGAGGCCATGCAAAAAAACCAAAACTCCCCAAACTCCCTGGCCGTGCGCGGCCCCTGGCAGGGCCAAAACAGCGGTAACCACCCCGGCGGGGCGGGGGCTGCCACCACGGCCCCCACCCCCAGCCCTACCCCCGTTGCAAGCCCCGCCGCCACGCCTGCCCCCACTGCCACGCCCCGGCCAACCCCCACCGCCACCCCCTACCTGGGCGATACCACCGGCTTTGGCCGGATATCGGCCCGCTTTTTTGGCCAGGGCAGCGGGGCGGGCTACATCCAGCTGGCGGCGGGCAGCATCAAAAATGCCACCGACCATACCGATGCCGAGCTTGCAGCCGCCGCCGCGGGCGCGCTGCCCTTTGCGGTGGAACTCAACAGCGAGGAACCGCAGGTTTTGATCCTGCACACCCATGCCACCGAAACCTACCAGCCCTGGAACGATTTGTATTTTGACCCCAGTTTTACCGCCCGCACCCAAGATACCACCCAAAATATGTGCGCCGTGGGGGCGCAGATGGCAAAAATTTTGAACGACGCGGGCATCAACACCCTGCACGATGCAACCCTGCACGATGACCCCAGCTACACCGAAAGCTATGCCCGCAGCCGCCAAACCGCCCAAAATTACCTGGAAACCTACCCCAGCATCAAAATTGTGCTGGATGTTCACCGCGATGCGGTTGAGCAGGAGGGGGTGCGCATCAAGCCGCTGGCCGAGGTGGACGGTGCCGATACCGCCCAGGTGATGCTGATTTGCGGGTGCAACAATGGCAACACCGTCCGCCTGCCAAACTGGCGGCAAAACCTGAAATTTGCGGCTGCGTGGGAGGGTGCCATGGAGGGGCGCTACCCCGGGCTGACCCGCCCGGTGCTTTGCGGGTACCGCTTTTACAACCAAGACCTTTCGGTGGGGAGCCTGCTGATTGAGGTGGGCGGGCACGGCAATACCCTGGCCGAAGCCCTGCGCGGCGGCGGGTATGCCGCCACCGCCCTGGCGGCCCTTTTGACGGAACAGGCTGAATAATTTTCCGAATTTTACGCGGTAATTTTAGAAATATGCACAAAGAAATTGGCAACATGACATAAAAAGTTCACGGTTTTTTGACAAATTGGATATTTTTTCTAAATATATGCAGTGTATTATAAGAATATAAAATAGGAATTATTGGCAGATTTCAAGAAAGAGGAAACCGAATGGAGGCGCATCTCAAAACCGCGTGGCGCTGGCTGGGCAAGCATACCGGCATAGCGCTGCTACTGATTTTGGAGCTACTGGTGCTGGTGGAGCAGGTTGCCGCCTGGAACCTTTCCACCGAAACCACCACCCTTACCCCCGGCCAGGGGATTGTGGCCTACACCGATAATGCCCTGTGCGATGAAACGGGCCTGCGTTTAAGCGAGGCGGGCACCGGGTTTACCGGCATCTACGGCACCACCCGCTGGCTTGCCCTGCGGGCGGGCTGCTATAAGGTTACGGCCCGGTATACCGTGCCCGCCGATGCCGCCACCGGCGGCGATGGCTATATGGAGGTATATTCCGATTTGGCGGATTCCAACCGCACCGCCATCATGGCCCCCACGGCGGATACAACCGAAATTTACATCTGGCTGCCCCAGCGGGTGGAGGATTTGCAGCTCCGCTTTTACCTCAACAGCGGCAACCTCAACGTTACCGGCGTAACGGTGGAGCCGGTGAACAACACGGCGGCGCTTTTGGGGGTGCTGCTGGCCTTTGCCCTGCTGGATGGGCTGGTGCTGCTGTTTACCCACCGCCTGTTCCCCCAAAAACCAAAGGCGGCGGCGCGGCTGCTGCTGTTGGGGGCGGTGGCAATTTTTGCCTCGGTGCCGGCGCTAGCCGGCTTGCAGAGCGGGGACGATTTAACCTTCCACCTCAACCGAATCGAGGGGCTGGCCCAGGGGCTGGCGGCTGGGCAGTTCCCGGTATTTATCCAGCCGCACTGGTTTGGGGGGCAGGGGTACCCGGTATCGGTTTTTTATGGGGATATCCTGCTCTATTTCCCCGCGTTGCTGCGGGCGGTGGGGCTGCCGCTGCACAGCGCCTACCACGCCTATCTCATTGCCATCAACCTGGGCACGGTGGCGGTGGCCTGGTGGGCCTTCCGGCACATTTTTAAATCGGAGCGGGCGGGGCTTTTGGGGGCGCTGCTCTACACCCTGGCCCCCTACCGCCTGACCGATTTGTACCGCCGCGCCGCCCTGGGCGAGTACACGGCCCTGCTGTTTGCCCCCCTGATACTTGCCGGGCTGTGGGATGTGTTTACCCTTGACCCCGACGACCCCCGCTACCGCTGGTGCTGGCTGCCGGGGGCGGTGGGCTTTGCGGGGATGCTGCAATGCCATTTGATCAGCACCGAGCTGTTTGGCCTGGCAACAATCCTCACCTGCCTTTGCCTACTGCCGCGGGTGCTGCGCCCCAAAACCTTTTGGGCGCTGGCCAAAACGGCGGGCGGGGCGCTGCTGGCCTCGGCCTGGTTTTTAATTCCCTTTGCAGATTATATGCGCCAGGGCGGCTTTGCCGTAACGGTGGCCGAAAATAGAAATAAAATCCAGACGGCGGGCAGCTATTTGGGGCAAATTTTCCGGCTGTTCAGCCCCGGCGGCGCCACCAGCCAGGGGATACCCCAGGGCGCAGCCGGGGATATGCTCCAAACCCCCGGCGCGGCCCTGCTGCTGGGGCTGCTGCTGTTTGCCCTTTGCCACCTGCTGCGCTGGGGCCAGGGCGATAAAACCGCCGGGCGGGCCGGGCGCTTTGGGGCGGTGGCCGGGGTGGTGGCTATAATTTGCTGCCTGTGGACAACCCCGTGGGACCTGCTGCTAACCCTGCTGCCGGGGCTGGGCAAGGTGCTGAACACCGTGCAGTTCCCCTGGCGGTACATGGGCCTTGCCTGCCTGTTTTTGGCACTGGCGGCCTGCGCGGCGGTGGCAATTTTGCGGCCCAAGCGGGCGCTGTACACGGGGGCAATCTGCCTGTTGGCGGGCGCTTGCGTGCTGGAAGCCGGCTACACCATGAGCAGCTACATAGAAACGGCGGAGGTGCTTGCCATCAGCGATGCCGCCGGGGTGGATAGCTACAACTGCGGCAGCGGCGAATACCTGCCCGCCGGCTTTGCCGAGAAGGCGGAGTATAGCCTGCCCACCGGGCCCCAGGCCGGGGCCGGGGTGCAGTTTACAAGCTACGAAAAAACGGGCCTGGCCGTCACCCTGGCGGCCACCGCCCCGGCGGGCGGGGAACTGACGGTGCCCCTGCTGGATTACCCCTACTACCGGGCCACGGCAGCGGACGGCACCACCATCGAAACCGCCCGCAGCGCCCAGGGGCAAATCACCCTGCTGCTGCCCGCCGGGTTTGCGGGCACGGTGCAGCTAAACTTTTGCCCGCCCTGGTACTGGTATGCCGGGTGGGGCTTCTCGGCCCTGTTTTGCTTGTGGGTGTGGGGGTTGTGGTGTAAGCGCAATTCCCGCCCGCCTTGCGGCGCGCGGGGGGCTGGCCACCGGCTTTCCCCGGCGTAGCAGGGGCGGCGGTGATGCAAACACGCCGCGGGCAGGCCAAAATACTTGCGGGAATGCCCGCGGGCTGCAAAAAAGCTTCGGCCACAGTGTATGCTGTGGCCGAAGCTTTTCTATTTTATATGTGGGCAGGGTGGCCGTTGGCGTTTTGCGGGGTTACCCCAGGTGCAGCACAAAACGGAAACGGGCATCTTCCTCGTACCACATCGGGAAATTGGTGCCCCATGCGTTATTGTACAGGCTGAAGCAGACGCCATCCACCGTGGATACGGCATCGTTTGAAAAATGATACAGCGCCGGTGCGCCGATGTTCACAACCGCGCAATCAACGGTTTGCAAAGACAACCCCTCGAATTTTACGCCATAATCCACCCCGTGCATCCGCTTGTTGCCGTTATCCACAACCGTGCAGGGGTCAATCCACTGCCCCATTTTGTGGATCTGCGTCAGCGGCGCAGTGGGGTGAAAGCGCATCCACAAGCCCTCCGGCACGCGGCTTGCGCTTTTGTGGAACCAGGCCGTATCAAACGCAACACAATCCTCCGAAAAGGTAATCAGGGTTTCCAGCGTGGCCGGTGCGCCGTACAGCGCCACGCAATCGCCCTGCATTTCCATTGCCAAAAGCAGCTGGTTCCCCCGGATGGAAACGGATGTTAGGGTGGGGTAGGCCGTCAGCTTTTGCTGAATGGCTTTTTCGCAGCCGATTTTCCCGAAGTCCTCCAGGGCCCAATCTGCTTTTTTAGTAATGTAGCTGTCGGCAAAAGCGTCCAGCTCGTGCTGGGAAAATGCCTCGTACACAAAGGCAGCAAGGCAGTGTGCTGCATCCGCAAGTACCTGGCCGTCCTTTTCCAAGCGGCAAAGCGCGCCTTGCGCATTTACGCCAACGGTAAAGCCGTTCACTTGGACGTCTTCGGTGGCGCGCACCGGCACAAAACCTTCGGTTGCGGTGGGGGGCCGTTTGTAACCGCGCATGGCAGCGTGCGCTTTTTCTTGCAGCGCCGAAGGCAGTGCATTTACGGCGCGCAGCAGGTAGTTACGCTGCTCCTGCCAGGAACGCTCCATTTTTTGGAATTTCTCGGTTCCCCGCACTTCCTCAAACTCTTTGCGCACAAAGTACTTGTGCTCGCCCACCATGTTGCCGTCTTTATCCACCGTGCCCAAAAAGCGTTCCTCGCAAAGGCCCCAGGTATGCTCCGGCACCAAAAGCAGTTCGTTATACAGCGCATGGCGATCCTCCGCGCAAAGTGTACTGCCAAAGCGGAGCAGTGCGCGGTACATACTAATTTTCCCAGGGTCGCTGGCGGCACCGTGGATCCAGGTGTCGCCAATTTCCTCGGCCACAACCGGCAGGCTGGTGGCTTGCAGGGCGGCTGCCGCCACATCCTCCAGGGTGCCCGCGCGCAGGGTTGCATCGGGGTATTGGCTGTGCAGGTTTTGGTATACCTGCTCTACCTCCGCCACGCTTTGCGGGCCCAAATTGTCGTTGGTGTAGGCAAAATAGGCCATGGTATCGGTGTTGCCAATTTGGGTTAAGGTTCCGTATTCGTTGTTGTACATCACCAAAATGCTTTCGCCGGTCGGTGCCTGCCAGTGGAAAAGTTGCGGCACCTTGGGCACTGCGGAAGCCGGGTTTACACCGATGTGCAAAAACTGAATCCCGCTGTTTACCATGGGGGCAATGGCCGCGCAGGTATGCCCCGGCACGTCCGTCATTTTGGCGGCGATGGTCGTTTTTCCAAACTGCCGGTCCAGCTTTTTTGAAATCCCGATGCCCTGCTCAAAAAGCGCCGCAGTCATCAGCTCGGTGTGTGTGGTGAAGGGCAGGGCGTGCCAGCGAATATCCCCGTGTGCAATGGCATCCAGCATCGCTTCTTTGTCCGCGCCGGTTTGCAGGTAACGGTCAATCATCCACGCGCCCATGCTCCAGATAAAACGTTCGTCCCGGCCACGCATGGCCTTTGCTACACGCAGGGCATTGGGGATGTACTCGTTCATGTATTTGTCCACGACCGCTTCGGCAAAATCCGTGTAGCCAATGTCCAAATGTGTTTTGAATAAAACAATAATTTCTTTCATGTTACGGCTCCTGTTGGTTTTGCAGTTTTTTAAAGCAGGTTTCCTTGATAAAGCTTGTGAACATACAGGCGTTGCCTATTTTCAGCAGGCTGCCGTTATGCACCGCAAAGCTTTGCAGGCGGCGGTTGGCATCGTAGCAAAAATAGGTGATAAACGCATCGGTGGTGATGTTTTGGTAGGTGATTTTTGCGTTTCGGTGCATAACACGGCCATCGGCAAGCACATTTACCAAAAAGCGGTGGGTTTTATTGGCGCGGCAAATTTCAATATCGTATACATTGTTGGCAAAAGAGGCTTTGATGGAGGGCGCGCCAGCGCTGCCCGAAACATCAATCAGGGTAAACAGCTTGGCTCTAAGCTGGTCGGTGGTGGTTTTGCATACGGCGCAATGCCCGGTAGGGCTGATCTCCTCGCCCTGCTCGTTTTCCGGCAGGGCCTGGCGGTAGGCGGTTTCAACCGAAACATCGCCATTTTTTGCAAACGGGAAGAGAATGTGCCCGTTTCCAACCGGGTTTTGGATGGTAATCTGTGTGCCGTTCAGCTGCATACTTTCTTCGCTGGTATGAAAACGGCTTTCCAACACGCCATCGCGGTAGGTTTGCACGTCGTCAATCAAGAACACAAATTCATCCAGCATAAAAAAGCTGCGGTAAAAGCGCTGGTACAGCGGGGCATACGCGCCGGTGCAATCTGCCAATACATAGCGGTATTCCGGCTCGCACAGGCTTGCGGGGAACCCACCCGGGAATTTTGTGCCCTCGTAGTTGGTTTTTGCCCATTCGCCTTCGCCATCCAAAAGCACAACGCTGTGGGCTTTCGGTTGGATGTAATAGCCCCGGTACAGGGGGTTGAGGTAGGAACATCTTCCTGAATCGGTAATGTATTTTACGCCGTGGTTGCACAGCTCAAACGTGCCGGAATCCAGGTGGTTATGGTTCCAGCTATCGCCGGTTTTTACAACCAGCACCATATCCTGCTTGGTGTGCCCCGTGCGCAGCACGGCCTGGCCGGATAGCCGGTAAAGGGCAAGCTGCGGCAGCCGAATCTCGGTGGGCATTTTTGCATCGGGGTAATGCGCAAGCTCAAACACCGTGGCCGGGCAGGGGCGAATTTGCTGCAAAATGCCCAGCAAATCCCCCCGCTTGTAGCGCTTGCAAAGGTAAATCAGCGCCGACATACAGGTGTTGCGCAGGCCGGAATCCCCCAGGTTGGCACCGGCCGGTGTGCCGTTTTCCCACACAATATTTTGCAAAATAAAATCGGGGAGCTTTTCAAGGTAGGCATCGGCTTGCAGGCGTGTGCCCATGCCCCGGCTCTCCAGCACGCACTGCAAAACGGAAAGATTCTCCAGCGCGTAGGAAAGATACCCCAAATACTCAAGGTAATCGCCATCCGGGCCAAAGTTGGGGCGTTTGTTCAAAAAGCAATTGCCCGCATACCCAAACCACGCGTTTAGCGCGTGGAGAACATTGCCCAGCTTTTCGTCATAGCCCTCTATCGCGGCGGGGTCTTGCAGCAGCAAAACAATGCCTGCCGCGGATACACAAACGCTCCACCAGTTGTGGCCCATGGTGTCCAGGCAGTGCTCGTGCGATTCGGGGCTAACCCATTCCTCGTAGATGGGGCAAAAGCTTTTTTCGTACAAAAATTTTCGGTAGGAATCTTTTTTCTCCTCGGAAAGCTCGTCCTGTAGCAGCTCATACACGCAGGAAAGGTACATACCGATGTCCGCCGTCCACAGGTCGGACTTCCAGCCGTCAAAATTCCCCTGCACACACCAGGAGTTTGCGCAGATAAACTCGAACATTTCGGTTTGGTAGGGCTGCAACGTGCCCCCCTTGCAAGCTTGCACAAAGCAGATTTGCAGCAGATTGAGCGCAGTGGTGCGCAGCATACTGCCATGGCGCATCACCGGGCCGGGGCGGTCGGTTTCACGCGTGCGCGCCTTCAGGCGCAACAGTGTGCTTTTGCGTTCCTGCCACCAGGCGGAATCCATGCCTTGCGCCTCTGCTTGCAGGGCTTCCATGGCGCCCTTTGCGGCGCTTGTTTCGTGCGTGTGGCAAATTTGGCGGATGCGTTCTTTTGTAAAAAACATAATATCCCCTTTGCGCAGCCCTAAAACAGAACCTTCAGGGTTGCAATCTCAAATGCTTTCAGCGTCAGCGCCACCGTGTTTTCCTCCGGTGCAAGCGCTACGGGGTTTTGCTCCAATAAATTGGTGCGGTAAACCTGCTTCACGGCCTTCGTAAAGTGTAGCAGGCTGTGGGTGGCAGTGCCCTCGCTCTCGTACACGCGCAGCACAAGGCCCGTGCCATCCTCGGCAATTTTTATGGTGTCGATGATGGCGTTGGGCCGGCTGGACATTACAAACGACGGCCGCGGCGCTGCGCCCGTAAGGGCAAGCAGCGGATAGTTCAGCTCGTAGGCCGGGCGGATAACATTCTCGAAGGAGAAGCCATCGTGCGTTACCAGCGAATAGGTGAACAGATGGGTGCCTTCATCGGCGGTGGGGTCCGGGTGGGTGCCGCTTTTCAGCAGGGTAAGGGCCAGCAGCGTGCCATCCACCGAAATGCCGTATTTGCAATCGTTTAAAAGCGCCGCGCCAAACCGCAGCTCGGACATATCGGTGTATTTGTGGTTAAGCACCTCAAACATGGCTTTTTCATAGCAGTTGTTTTTAAACGCGGCGCGCTCGGTGTAGCCAAACTGAATTTCGTGCCGCAGCTTTGCAGCGTTAATGTCCAAATCAAAGCCGGCCTTGAGCAGCTTGTGGGTTTCGTGCCAATCCACCTTGGTTTCAAAATCAATTTTGCGGCGGTTGGCGTATACCACAATATCCTGCGTGAGGGTCGATTTTTCGCTGAGGGCAAACACGCTGCGCAGGCGGAACTGCAACGCGCCATCCGCTGTTACCGTGCGGCGGATAAAGCCGCTGTCCAGCGGGTGCAGCGTTGCAACCACATCTGCGTCGATATCCCAGTTGTCCCATGCCTGGGGCACATCCTCCGACAAAATAAAGCTGTTTAGCGGCATTCCTGCCGAGCGGCGTAGCTCCCGCGCGGCGGTTTTTTCGTAAATGCTATCCAGCGCGCCGTTTTGGGCAAAGCGCAGCCGGTAATAGGGCGTTTCCAAGCAGGTGCCATCGTAGGAAAAGGGCGAAGGGGCCTTTTCGTCAGCGGCGTGCGGCGAGAGTGTTTGAACCGAAAAGGCATCGATGGCAAGGCCTTCCGCATAGCGGCAGCGTTCGCCGGCTATCGTTTCCACCGCCTGGCCGGTGCCATACGCCTCGGGGAGATAGCCGCAATCGCGGCGCCACCCG
>JAQUSS010000209.1 GCA_028710135.1 Gemmiger sp.
AAGCTGGCCGCCGAGGAGATTAAGGGCAAGTACAACCTGTTTTTTTGGCTTTACGATGATAAAATCCGCCAAAAGCTGCTGGACGAGCAGTTTATTACCGACTGTATGCAAACCGCTTTGGAGCAAGAACAGTTCCAGGTTTACTACCAGGCCAAATACAACCTATCGAACGAGCGGATTGCCGGGGCCGAGGCCCTGGTGCGCTGGATACACCCCACCAAGGGCTTTTTGTCGCCGGGGGAATTTATCCCCCTGTTTGAGAAAAACGGCTTTATCATCCGGCTGGACCAATACGTGTGGGAACAGGTTTGCAAAAACCTGCACGACTGGATTGCCGCCGGCAACGCACCGGTGGCGGTATCCGTCAATGTTTCGCGCGCGGATATCTACAACCCCGGCCTGACCGGTATTTTGCAGGGCCTGATTGAAAAATACGAAATTCCCATACAGTACCTCCACCTGGAAATTACCGAAACCGCCTACACCGATGACCCCAGCCAGATCCTCAAGGTGGTGGAGGAACTGCACGATATGGGCTTTATCATTGAGCTGGACGATTTTGGCAGCGGCTATTCCTCCCTAAATATGCTGGCCGAAATGCCCATTGATATTTTAAAGCTGGATATGCGTTTTATCCAGGTGGAGGACGAAAAAGCCACCGGCAAGGGCATTTTAAGCTTTATCATCAGCCTGGCAAAATGGCTCAACCTGGCCGTGGTGGCCGAGGGGGTTGAAACCGAAAAGCAGGTAGCCTCTCTGCGGACGATGGATTGCAACTATGTGCAGGGCTTTTATTACGCCAAGCCCCTGCCCCGCCAGGATTTTGAGGCACTGCTGCACTGCACCTGCACCACCGATATGCTGTGCACGGCTGCCCCGCCCCTGCCTGCCGCGCCCCCCGCCCCCGGCGACCCTGAAAAGCAGAACCACATTATGCTGGTGGTGGACGATGTAGAGATTAACGCCCGGGTGCTTGCCGGCTTTTTTGAGAATGAGTACACCGTTGTTATTAAAGAAGATGGCAACCGCGCCTGGGAGTACCTGTGCGAAAATAGCGGCCGGGTAGAAATTATCATGCTGGACCTTTTGATGCCGGTGATGGATGGCTTCCAGCTTTTATCCCGCATACGCACCGATAAGCGCACCAAGGGCCTGCCGGTGATCATCACCTCCCAGGGCAACAAAAACAGCGAGCAACGGGCGCTGGCCATGGGCGCGGACGATTTTATCTCAAAGCCCTATAACCGCGAGATTGTGCAGCACCGCACCCGCAACGTTACCGCCCACTATAAAGTGAAGCAGCTGGAAGAAAAGTACAACGCGGCCCTGCTGGCAAGGCAGGTGGGCGTGCTGGAAAATATACCCGATGAACCGCTACAGCAGGAGATGAACCGCCTGCGCCGCTACTTTGATGTGGTGCGCCTGGTAGACCCTGCCAAAACCCGCGTGTTGAGCAATTGCGCGGAGGCCGATTGCGAGCTACACTCCTGCTACTCGGTATGGGGCAAGCCGCAACGGTGCAACAACTGCATTTCACTGCGGGCCGCACGGCAAAAAGCCACCCTGAACAAGCTGGAATATTCAAGCTCCGGGCTGTACTTTGTCATCTCGCAGTATGTATCGAGAAACGGGCAGGAAGGCGTGTTGGAGCTTGTTGTAAAGCTGGATGATGCCTATGTGGATAACATTTTTGACCGAGATTTGCTTTACATGAAGCTGGAAACACTGAACCGGGAGATTGAAACCGACGAGCTGACCGGGCTGTATAACCGCCGCCACATTGATAGAACCCTGGCGCAATACCTGGCCCAGGCCCAAAGCGCAGGCCGTTCTATGCAGCTTGCGATGATTGATATTGACGGGCTAAAGCAGATTAACGATACCTACGGCCACCTATTTGGGGATGCCGCCATCAAAAAAATTGCCGATGTGCTGCGCGCCGAAATGTCGATGGCCGAGGGCGATTTTATCGCCCGCTATGGCGGCGATGAATTTTTGGTGGTGCGCCGCAATGTGGAGAAGGCGGCCTTTGCCAACCAGCTTCGGCGGGCCACGCAAACCGTGGCAGCGGCGCAGTTGGCCGATAACCCCGCCATCGCTTTGGGCATCAGCGTGGGCTGTGTGGGGATACAGGAAATTCCCGGTTGCGATACCACGGCGCTGCTGCAAAAGGCAGACGAGCGGATGTACCGCGCCAAAATGCAGGGGCGCGGTTGCCTGGTAACGGAGGATGAGAAAAAATGAACAAAGCTGCTTTGATAGAGGCCGGTATTGACTATGACGAGGGTGCCCGCCGCTTTAGCGGCAAGGTAGAGCTGTACGAAAAATACCTGCGCAAGCTGTTTGATGACCCCACCTTTGCGGAGCTGCAAGAGGCCCTGGCCAAGCAAGATTACCGCCAGGCTTTTATGACCGCCCACAATTTAAAGGGGATGACCGGCAATTTAAGCGCAACGGTGCTTTATCAGGCCGTTTGCCCCCTGGTGGATGAATTGCGGGGTGGCCGCCCCCACCAGCCGCTGGAGCCGATGCTAAACGCCATTGCGGTGGCCTACGCCAGGGCAAAGCAGGCGGTACTTGAATAGAAACAACAACAACAGCAATAAACAGCGTGGGCGCTGCCGGTTGGCAGCGCCCACGCTGTTTATTGCTATCTGGTTGGCAAGCGGCCACCCCCGGCAGCCGCTTCTTCAAAAGCGGATTTTTTTAGGGGGCGTGTGTGGCGGCTGCTTGCGCCGCCCAATCGCCCACTTACTCATTTGCCGGCTTACCCGTTTATCTGGTTTACCCGTCCACCCGGCGGTGTTACACCACCTGGTAGGTTTTCAGCAGGGTTTCCAAATCGGTTCCTTCAATTTTTTTAAGAACCTCTTTAATGGCCAGCTTCTCCACCAAATTCATATCCATATCGGTAATCTTTTTGCCGTCGCGCAGCTGCACGGTGGCATGGAGCAAATCGCGGATATCGTAAACGCTGCCCCAAACCTCGGGCACGCCACGGTCAACATCCAGCAGGGTGTACACGGCCTCCATGCCGGTGCGGATGGAATACTCGGTGGTAAAAATGGTTTCCCGCCG
>JAQUSS010000210.1 GCA_028710135.1 Gemmiger sp.
GGCAGCACCCCCTATGCCGTTAAGCATTACCGGGATGCCCAGCACCGCTACCAGCTTTGCCGTCGCCTGGACCCGAAGGCCGAGGCCACCTGGCCGGCCCTGGCCCGCACCGCGCAGGATAACCTGCTTTTGTATGCCGAGCATACCTGGGGGCATTCCTCCACCGTGGGCAACCCTTGCAGCACAATGGTGCTGAATTTGGATATCCGCAAAACCAGCTATGCCTCCAAGGCGCACGAGGCAGCCTCCCGTATGTACAACCGCATTGCCATGGCCGCGGGGGACATTATGCGCTACTACAGCACCAGCGGCGGCATCAAGGTTGTTAACCCCGGCGGGGCGGCGGGGCTGCTGCCGGTTGAATTTTACATTGAAAGCTCCACAATAGCCGCCGCGCGGCTGACCGATGCGGCGGGCCGGGTGTTGCCCTGCCAGGTATCGCCCCATCCGCGCGGGCGGCGCATCAGCTTTATGGATCAGTTTGCCCCCCACGAGAGCAAAACCTACCACTATGCCGAGCTGCCTGCCCAAAACCAGCCCCTGAACAGCCGCCAATGCTATGTGGGGGCCGAGCGGGTGCGTGATATTGTGAACGATTACGACCCGCTTACCTACCGTATGCCCTACGGCTACGAAAACCGCTGGTTCAAGCTGTGCTGCACCCCCGGCGCGGGCGTTACCGCCTTTGTGGATAAGCGGGTGGGCAAAAACCTGCTGCCGGAAGGCCAATTTCCCTTCTTTACCCCCCTCTACGAGCGCACCCCCCTTGGCAGCGAAGCCGCCGCCCCCATGCCGGGGGAAAATATAGAGCGGCGGGAGCGCCGCCTGCTGGGGCGCAACGTGCGCGGCCGCGCGGCTGAGGTTACGCCCGGCACCCTGCGGGAGGTGCTCGGCACCGAGCATGGGCCGGTGTTTACCACCCTGAAATTGCGGTACGAGCTGCCCGGTACCATCCACTGCTGCCTCTACCTTAAATTTTACGAGGCGGTGCCTCGCATTGATTTCCGGCTGGAGCTGGGCAAAACCGTTTCCACCGAGATTGAGAGCATCTACCTGCCCTTGACCCTGGGGTACGACGATGCCACCCTTTGGGCGCGCAAGGGGGCCGAAGCCTACCGCCCCGGGGTAGACCAACTGCCCGGTAGCGGCATGGAATATACCATGTCGGACGATGGCATTGGCTATCTATCCCCGGCGGGCGGGGCGCTGATTGCCGCGCGGGATACGCCGCTCTACTATTTTGGTGAGCTGCGCCACCACCCCATCCAGCTTTGCGATAATAAGCCGGAAAATAATGCCCGCCCCGTTTACAACTGGCTGATGAACAACACCTGGGAAACCAATTTCAAGATGGATCTTTCGGGCTTTGGGGAGTATTGCTACACCCTTTGGCTGACCGATGCCACCAACCCCGAGGCCGCTATGGATGAGCTGCGGGAGCGCAGCTTTGACCCCACCGTGTTTATTGTGGAATAAGCGGCGGGTGCTACGTTTGCATCCCCTTTTTTGCGTTCCGCCGAAGGGTAGAAAATTGATGGCGCTGTAGCGCCCCGAAACCAAACAGAACCCCGGCAGCCATTTGGCTGCCGGGGTTCTGCCGTTGAGGATAGAAAGAAAAATGTAGAGGAATTTGCGTGTGGGATGGGCTGCTTTTTGGCCGCCGGCCGGTTGCCGCGCCAAGGGGCGGGCAGGGGCAAAAAAAACATTCCGCTGGGCAGGCAGGGGGCGCAGTGCGCCGCAAAAAACCGTTGGGGTGGCGGGGGCGGCAGATGCCTGGCAGCCGCAATTGGCCGCCATTAAGCGCGATTAGCCGCAATTAGCCGAAACTAGGCGAAATTAGCCGAAATTAGGGGCAATTAAACGCCATTAGGCGAAATTAGCCACGGGGGTTTAAAATGTTGCGCCAATCCAAATCGCCATGCTCCAAGCCGTGAATCAATACTTCGGCGGTGGCAATGTTGGTGGCAACCGGGATGTTATGTACATCGCATATGCGCAGCAGGTTCATGCCGTTGGGCTCCATCGGCTTGGCCGAGATAGGGTCCCTAAAAAACAGAAGCATATCTACCTCGTCGCAGGCAATGCGGGCGGCAATTTGTTGGTCGCCCCCGTGCGCACCGGGCAGGCAACGCTGGATGGGCAGGCCGGTGGCATCCGTAACAAATTTGCCGGTGGTGCCGGTGGCAAGCAGATGATGCTGGCCCAATATTTGGCAGTAGGCGGTACAAAATTGTACCATCAGCTCTTTTTTGGTATCGTGCGCAACCAGTGCAATCGTCATGCGAACCCCTGCTTTCTATCTATAATGGAATGCGCCGTGGTGGCAACCTTACGCCCCTGCGGCACGGTGGTGTTTTATAAAAACGGTGCGGCAACGCCTGCCACGGTTTGAAATTATTGCCTAAAATTTGGTGCCTAAAACTTGGTAATGGTAAGGGGCACCCGCTGGCCCAGCAGCCGCCTAGCCAGCGCGGCACCCGCCAGGGCGGCGGGGCAGCCCGGGGGCAGGGGGGCACCGGTGGCCGCGGCCTGCTGTAGGGCGCTACTTTCGGGGATAAGGGCAAGCAGCTGCACCCCCACGGTGTCAATACACTCGTCCAAATCGGCCACGGCGGCGTTGCCGCCAAAGCTGTTGGGGCCTGCCCGGTTGATTACCAGCCGCAGTGTGGCGGCCGGGTGGCCCTCGGCAATCAGCCGGTCGGCCACAATCCGCCCATCCCGCAGGGCTACCGGGTCGGGGGTAAGCACCAGCAGTGCCCGCTGGCACAGCTTTTGGGCGGCGGCAAAGGGCGCGCCCATACCGGCGGCGGTATCAAACAAAATAAAATCAAAGTAACCGCGCATGGCGGTAATCAGGTGGGAGAGCGGCTCGCCCCGCACCTCGCCCCCCTCGTAAGGGGCGCTGATGACGCAAAGGCCCGGGTAGATGGGGCTTTGCACAATGGCTTTATCCCCCTCGCACCGGCCACACAGAACATCCTCAATGTCGTAGACGGTTTTGCCGTATACCCCGGCAATAATATCCACACTGCGCAGCCCGGCATCCAGCTCAACCAGCAGCACCTTTTTGCCGTTG
>JAQUSS010000067.1 GCA_028710135.1 Gemmiger sp.
GCAATTTGGCGGTCGGCCACGCGGACGCCAACCTCGACCCGGCGCTCGGTATTGCGGGTCAAGAAATCGCCCGAGGCAATATAGATGTGGGTATCTGCCCCGCTGCCAAAGCAGTAGATGCGGCTATGCTCCAGGTAGCGCCCCACCAGGCTGCGGATGTGTACATTCTCGGTTTTGCCGGGCACCCCGGCGCGAACGCAGCAGATGCCCCGGATAATCATATCTACCCGCACCCCGGCGCAGCTTGCCTCGCTGATTTTTGCAATAATATCGGGGTCGTTGATGGAATTGTTTTTTAGCACCATGGCGGCAGGCAGGCCCTGCATGGCACGGCGAATCTGCTCATCCATCTCGCCCAGCAGCACGGTTTTGAAGCGAAGGGGGGCCACCAGCATGGTGTTGGCCTCGCTGGTAAGGCGCTGCACGGCCATATTGTTGAAGATTGCACTCGCTTCCTCGCCAATTTCCTGCTTGGAGGTGATGAAGGAAAGGTCGGTGTACAGTTCGCTGGTTTTTTCGTTGTAGTTGCCGGTTCCGATTTGGGTCAGGTAGTGGTAGCAGCCATCGGTTTTGCTGGTAATCAGGGTCAGCTTAGAATGGACTTTATAGTCATCAAAGCCGTAAAAAACCGTGCAGCCCGCATCCTCCAGCTGCTTAGACCAATCGATGTTATTCTGCTCGTCAAATCGGGCGCGCAGCTCCACCATGGCAACCACTTCCTTGCCGTTTTCGGCAGCGGCAATCAGCGCCTGCACAATTTGCGAGTCCCGCGCCATGCGGTATAGCGTCATTTTGATGGAAACCACATCCGGGTCCGCCGCTGCCCGCAGCAGCATACGGATAAAGGGGCGGATGCTTTGGTAGGGGTAGGCAATCAGCACATCATGCTGGCGAGCCTCGGTATACAAATCGTAGCTGGCGGGGGCGGGCAGCGGCTTGGCGGCGGGGTACAGCAGGGCCTGGCAGCCATCACCTTCAAGCCGGCTCGCAAGGCGGAAAAAGCAGCCCAAATCCAGCGGCGAAACCTGGCAAAAGCAACGGTCTGCCGGAACAAGAAGCTTATCCCGCAAAAATTTGACAATATCCTGGGGGGCTTCGGGCCAAAATTGCAGCCGCACCGCGGCCAGCTTGCGGCGCTTTTTCAGCAGCTCGCTCATGGCATCGCGGAAATCAAAATCATGGTCCATCATCCCCTCATCCACCGTGATATCGGCGTTGCGGGTAACGCGGAACAGGCAGGAGCGCTGCACGGCCTGCTTATCAAACACCATGGCAGCATAGTGGGCAATCAGTTCCTCCACAAAGCCATAGTAGGTGCTTTCGCCATCCTTGGCATACAAAATGCGTTCAAACTGGTTGCTGATGGGGATGATACCAAAGTTGACCCCATCCAGCTTGCTGACAAGCTGGACGATATAGTAGGTTTCCTTGTTGCGCAAAAACGGGAAGGGGTGGCGCTGATCGACAATTTGGGGGCTTAACACCGGGAAAATTTCGCTTTGGAAATAGGTCTTCCAAAAGCGTTCCTGCTGCTTGGTAAGGTGGTTGAAATCAATTTTTTGGTAGCCGTTTTCGGCCAATTGCTCCACCAGATGCTGGTAATATTTATGTCACTTGGACTGTAGCTCGGCAACGCGGGGGGTGATGGCGGCAATCTGCTCGGAGGCCGTCATGTGCGTCATATTATCGGGCTTATTGTCCTTGAGCAGGGTTTGGTCGTACAGCGAGCCAACCCGCACCATAAAAAATTCGTCCAGGTTGCTGGCAAAAATGGCGGCGAATTTCAGCCGTTCCCCCAAGGGAACCGCCTTCTCCTTTGCAAGCGCCAATACCCGGCTGTCAAAATCCAGCCAGCTAAGCTCCCGGTTAATAAAGATACTGTTTGCCTGTTCCACGGTATTTCCTCCCTTGTTGTTCATGCAACCTCGGCAAGTGATGCCCAGCTTTCCACCATTTTGTGGGAAATGCCGCGCACCTTTTCCACATCGCTTAAGCTCGAAAAGCTGCCGTTCTCCGCACGGTACGCCAAAATTGCCTGGGCCTTGGCCTTGCCCACCCCCGGCAGGGTTTGCAGCGTGGCCAAATCGGCCGTGTTTAGGTTGATTTTGCCGGGTGCCGGGGTGGTTGCCGGCGCTGCGGCAGGGTCCGGCGTAGGGCGGTAGGCCACCGTATGGTAGCCCGGCTGCCAAACCGGGGCAATCAAAAACAGGGCCGCGGCAAAAATCAGCGCCAGTGCCACCGGCACGGCCAACCATAGCCGCTTGTTCCCCTTTGCCTTTTGCACCGCTGCCGCCCCTTCCCGCATAAAATGCCGCCATGCCGCCGCGCCGCCTTTTAAGCCATACACCCTGCGGCCCGGGCGGCAAACCGCCCGCCGGTTGGCGTGGCCGTTGCGGCACTTTCATTTTACTCTACAAATTAGTATACCATGCCACTTGGTTTTTTGCAGCCCTTCGCCAAGATTTTATCTGTTTTTTTCAAAAATCTTACCGTTTCACAAAAATTTACAAAAAAAGCGGCCCCGGCGCGCCGGCTAAGCCGCCAGTGCCGCAGGGCCACTGTGATGTTGTGCAATGACAACGCCAAAACAATCAAATCGAGATAGAGTTGGCAACTTCAATCAAATCGGTATCAATGTTTTTGTGCATCGAAAGGGCAACGTTGACATCGTAATCCACAATTTTGCCGCCCGATACCGCCACAACGCGGTTGTAGATGCCCTTATCCAACAAATCAATGGCGTGGTAGCCCATCTCGGAGGCATACACACGGTCTTGCACGGTGGGCGAACCGCCGCGCTGCACATGGCCCAGCACAGTAGCGCGGGAATCTACCCCGGTAACCGCCTGAATTTGGTTGGCAAGCTCCTGTGCGCCCACCACACCCTCGGACACGATGATGATAAAGTGCTTTTTGCCGGTGACCTGCGTTTGGCGCATCCGCTGCAAAATATCCCGGTCAAAATCAAACGGGCGTTCGGGCAGCAGCACCGCCAGCGCACCGGTGGCAATGCCCACGTTGAGGGCCAGGTAGCCCGCATGGTGGCCCATTACCTCCACCACGCTGCAACGGTCGTGGCTTTGGGTGGTATCTCGCAGCTTATCAATGGCCTCAACCGCCGTGTTCATTGCGGTATCGTAGCCAATGGTATATTCGCTGCAGGCAATATCGTTATCAATGGTGCCGGGCAGCCCCACACAAGGAACCCCCAGGTTGGCCAGCGCGCGGGCACCCATAAAGGAGCCATCGCCGCCAATAACAACCAGGGCATCAATGCCCAGTTCTTTGCAGCGGGCAAGGCCCTTGGCCTGCCCCTCCTGCGTTTTAAAAGCGATGCAGCGCGCCGTGTACAAAATGGTGCCGCCACGGTGGATAATCTCGGAAACGCTGCGCAGGTTCATCTCGTAGCACTCGCCGTTAATTAAGCCGTTGTAGCCGCGTTGGATGCCCATCATCCGGTAGCCTCTTGTGATGCCGGTACGCACAATGGCACGCACGGCCGCGTTCATGCCGGGGGCGTCGCCGCCACTGGTCAGTACGCCAATCGTTTTAATATCCTTGCCCATAAAAATTGCCCTCCAATAAGAAAATGCAAAACAATTTTTTCACAACTCCATTATACCACAGCGACCCCACTGTCATTATGGAGTATTCGTGCAAAACGTATGGATTTATTTTGCAGCAAATTGTTCCTTTACGTGTTCCGGGCCTAGAATCCGCGCCAACTCCTGCCGAAGCAGGGGGTGGTCGTTCGCCCATATACTTTGGGGTGCCTTCACCCGCTGGCCGGTATCTTCAAATTTAAAAAACACCGGCGTTGGCCCATCGAAGATGTTTTTCAGCAGGTTTTCAACCAGTGCCATCTCCCTGCCCTCGCGGGAGGGTAACAGCAGCCACAGCCCTGCCAGTTGCTTTGCCGTGCGCATACCGGGGTCCGCGCGGCGGGCGCGGTTTACCCCAAAGGCGGCGGCGGGGTCGTACTGGTCAATGGGTTGTATCCCATCCACAATCAGCCGCACCCCATCGTCCTCCTTGACGGATACCCTGCCGCTTGTCACAATAACGGCGTTATCCTGCAAGTAGGCCCGGCACTCTGCCAACACGCGGGGGAAAACCAACAGCTCCATCGTTCCCGTCAAATCCTCAATGGTGGTAAATGCCATCAGGGTGTTGGATTTTGTTGTCATAATTTTGCTTTTTACCACCGTGCAAAGGATGGTTACGGTGCGGTTATCAAACGCCTTGGCATCCTCCCCCGATAGCTGGCTGATGGTGCAGGTGGAAATTTGGGCAATCTGCTGGCGGTAGGCATCCAGCGGGTGGCCCGAAAGGTAAAGCCCCGATACCTCTTTTTCCATCTTGAGCAAATCCGCCGTGGGGTATTCCGCCAATTTGGGGATGGGGTAATCGTTGGCGGTATCATCGGCACCGCTCATCGCGCTGAATAAATCCAACTGGCCGGCAATGTTTTGGCGGCTATCGGTTTCCACGCTTTTAAAAGCGGCCTCGACGCTTTCCACCATCCCCCGACGGGAAAATTCCAGGTTGTCAAAGGCCCCGGCGCGCACCAAGCTTTCGGCGGCGCGGCGGTTAAGCTCCACCCCATACATCCGCTTGCAAAAATCGTACAAACCGCGGAACGGCCGTTCCGCCCGCTGGCGGATGACCCCCTCGATCAGGTTGCGGCCCACGTTTTTAACGGCGTTCAGCCCAAAGCGAATGCAATCGCCATCCACCGTGAACCCCCCGCGGGATACATTGATATCGGGTGGCAGCACCTTGATGCCCAAGCGCTGGCATTCGGTGGAATACTCAATCACTTTATCGGTGTTATCCAGCACACTTGTCAGCAGGGCGGCCATAAACTCGTGGGGGTAATGGCTTTTCAGATAGGCGGTTTGGAAGGCCACATACGCATAGCAGGCCGCGTGAGATTTGTTGAAGGCATAGGAGGCAAAGCTGCTCATATCATCGTAAATGGCATTGGCCGCCGGGGCGGGTATCCCATTTTTAACGCAGCCGGGGCATTCGTGCCCGGGGTCGGTACAGCCGTTTACAAAATGCTCCCGCTCGGCCTCCATCACCTTATGCTTCTTTTTGCTCATGGCGCGGCGAACATTATCGGCCTGGCCATAGCTGAACCCCGCCAGCTCCCGGCAGATTTGCATAACCTGCTCTTGGTAGACAATGCAGCCGTTGGTAACATCCAAAATATGGGCAAGCTGGGGTGTTTGGTAGCTTAACTTATCCGGTTCCCGCCGGTTGCGCAGGTAGGTGGGGATAGAATCCATCGGGCCCGGGCGGTAGAGGGAAATCAGGGCGATGATATCCTCCAAGTTTTTGGGGCGCAAGCCCACCAGCACTTGCTTCATGCCGGTAGATTCCAGCTGAAAAACCCCCTCGGTATCACCGTTTGTCAGCATGGCGTAGGTTGCCGGGTCATCATAATCGATATCATCCGCCCGGAAATCCGGTTCCCGCAGGCGGATGGCCTGCTCGGTATCGTGGATTACCGTCAGCGTGCGCAACCCCAAAAAGTCCATCTTTAGCAGGCCCAGCCGCTCAATCTCGGTCATGTTGAACTGGGTTACGGGCAGGCCGTCGTTGGTGGAAAGGGGCACATACTCGGTTGCTGCCTCCCGCGTAATCACCACCCCCGCCGCGTGGGTGGAGGCATGGCGGGGCATCCCCTCCACCTTGATGGAGGTATCGATCAGTTCCTTAATTTTGGCATCGTTCTCGTAGAGGGCTTTTAGGTCGGGCGCAACCTCCAGCGCATGGGTCAGGGTCATTTTTAGTTCCATGGGAATCAGCTTGGCAACGCGGTCTACCTCCTGGTAGGGCATCCCCATCACCCGGCCAACATCCCGCACGGCGGCGCGGGCGGCCATGGTGCCAAAGGTAACAATTTGGGCTACATGGTCGCGCCCATATTTTTCGTTGACATAATCGATAACTTCCTGCCGGCGCTCGTAGCAGAAATCGACATCAAAGTCGGGCATGGATACCCGCTCGGGGTTCAAAAAGCGCTCAAAAATCAAGTGGTAGCGGATGGGGTCAATGTTTGTAATCCCCACACAGTAGGCGGCCAGGCTGCCCGCGCCCGAGCCGCGCCCCGGCCCCACGGGGATGCCCCGGCTTTTGGCATAGTTGATAAAATCGTAAACAATCAGGTAATAGTTGGTGTACCCCATCGTTTTGATGACGTTCACCTCATAATCCAGCCGTTCGCGCAGGGCATCGGTCACCTTGCCGGGGTAGCGGCGGGCCAGCCCCTCGTTGCAAAGCTTTTCAAAATAGGCCTGGTTTTCCATCCCATCGGGGGCGATAAAATAGGGCAGCTTGGTTTCGCCAAAGGTGAACTCGAAGTTGCACTGGTCGGCTATTCTGTTGGTATTTTCGCAGGCCTGCGGCACCATAGAGAAAAGGTCGTACATTTCCTCGGTGCTTTTCAGGTAAAATTCCTCAGTTTGGAACTCCATACGGTCTGCATCCGTGATGGTTTTGCCGGTTTGGATGCAAAGCAAAATGCTCTGCATCTTGGAATCCTCCCGCGCAAGGTAGTGGGCATCGTTGGTGGCCGCCATGGGGATGCCGGTTTCCTTCGCCAGGCGGATAAGCTGCGGCAACACCACCGGGTCCTGCTCCAGGCCATGGTCTTGCAGCTCAATATAGTAATTGTCTTTGCCAAATACCCCCTGGTAATAGAGGGCTGCCTGGCGGGCACGCTCGTAATCGCCCGCCAAAATAGCCTGGGGTATCTCCCCCGCCAAGCAGGCCGAAAGGCAAATTAATCCCTCATGGTACTGCTCCAAAAGCTCTTTATCCACGCGGGGCTTTGAGTAAAAGCCCTCAGTAAAGCCGGCCGATACCATTTTGATAAGGTTTTTGTAGCCGGTTTCGTTTTTGCACAAAAGAATCAGATGGTTGTTGCCATCGATGCGGTTCATTTTATCAAACCGGGTGCGGGTGGCAACATACACCTCGCAACCGATGATGGGCTTGATGCCTGCCGCCTTGGCGGCATCAAAAAACTGAATGCAGCCATACATCACGCCATGGTCGGTGATGGCCACCGCGGTTTGGCCCAGCGCTTTTACACGCTCAAAAAGCCTGTCAATGCGGCAAGCGCCGTCCAACAGGCTATATTCGGTATGCACGTGTAGGTGGGTAAACTGCCTGGTTTGCAAATCCGCCATGGTACTCCTTTTTATTTTTCTTCACACGCGGCCAGCCGCTGGGCTGCCTGCTGGATGCGTTTAAACCGGTGGGATAGCCCCGCCTTGCTGACGGGTGGCGAGAAGGTTTCGGCAAGCTGGGCAAGGGTCATCTCGGGGTAACGCATCCGCTTTTCTGCCGTTTCGCGCAGGGCTTCGGGCAGGGCCGCAAGGGCACCGGCCTCCTGCAAGGCGCGTATGGCAAGCTGCACCTGCACCGCCGCCTGCACCGATTTGCCCATGTTGGCCGTTTCGCAGTTGGAAAGGCGGTTGGTTTTGTTGCGCATCTCGTTATACATCCGCTGTTCCATAATTTTCATGGCCGCGCCGCCCGCCCCCATAAAGGTTAGTAGCTCCTCAATATGGTCGCTCGATTTCATATAAACGATGTTGGCGCCCTTGCGCACCGTGCGGTGCGGGCGGAAATGATGCTCGGCCAAAAGGGCTTCCAGCTCCCGCGAAAGATGGTAGCGGGTAGATAAAAATTCGATGGTATATTCTTTTTCGGGGTCTGTGCTGGTGCCGCAGCACAAAAACGCGGTGCCGATAAAGGTTGCCACGCACCCCTGGCATTTTAAAATATCCGGGTGGATATGCAGGCTGGGTTCCCGCCCGGTATGCCCAAACAGGGCAAGCATCGCCTGCACCTGCGCGGGCTCCTTAACGCTGAACTCAAAAATCGGCCCGGCAGGGCGTTCTTTGCGCTGCACACTGCCGCGTATTCCGCAGTGGTGGTAGGTTTTTAGGGCAAAGGCGGCGGTGGCTTCGTTCTCCGTTTGCAGCACCACGCCCCGCTCATCAAAATACTTGCCAAAGCAGGCCACCGCATAAGCGGCAGCCGCCGTACAGCAGGTGCGGGTAATTTTTTTGCGAAGGATTTCCCCTTTTACCTCCTGAGAAAAACTCAAAACGCCCTCTCCTTTTGGCTGGTCGGTGCCTTTTATGCGCCGCCCCACAGGGCGCGGCGGCAGTGCCCCGCTTGGGCCTTGGCACCGGCCTTACCTTCCTTTGTGCCGGCACTTCATGCCTTGTATATTTGAATTTTGCTTAAATTCGCTTGCCTTTAAAATGTCCGCTTTACATCCCGGTGCTGCACGTTGGGGGTGTAGCCAAGCTTTTGGCAAAATGCCCCCAGCTGCCGCGCAAAGGTGATGGAGCGGTGCTTGCCACCTGTGCAGCCAACCGCAACAATCAACTGGCTTTTGCCCTCCTTCAGGTAAAGGGGCAGCGCGTATTCCAGCATACTTTCGTAGCGGTGCAGCAATTCCTGCGATTCCTCGGCCTTCATCACGTATTCCACCACTTCCTCGTCAAGCCCTGTCAGGTTTTTGAGCTCCGGAACGTAGAAGGGGTTAGGCAGGCAGCGCACATCCAGCACCACATCGGCCTCCTGGGGCAAGCCGTATTTAAACCCAAAGGACATGATGGTGATGTTCATGGCGCTTTGGCCCTGGTTCAAAAACAGCCCCAGCACCCGCTCCCGGTTTTGGGCAGCGGATAAAATGGAGGTATCAATCACATACTTAGCCCGCTCCCGCAGGGGCTCCAAGATGCTTCGCTCCCGGGCAATGGCATCGGTGATGGTCAGCCCATCGCTGATGGCAAAGGGGTGCATCCGGCGGGTTTCTTTGTAGCGGCGGCGCAGCACATCGTCCTGCGCATCCAAAAACAAAATCTCGTAGGGCATCTTTTTTTCGTCCAGCGCGGCCAGGGCCTGGTTCACATCCTCGGTGGAGCGCAGCCCCCGCACATCCAGCACCACCGCCACGCGGGTAAGCTGGCTTGCACCTTGCAGGGCAAAATCCACCAGACGCGGCATCAGCCCCGCCGGGATATTATCAATGCAAAAATAGCCGATATCCTCCAGCGCGTTTACCGTCATCGATTTCCCCGCGCCGGAAAGGCCCGTCACAACCAAAAATGTCATCTGTATCCCTCTTGTCCCGGCGCAAACGCCTGTTACTCTACGACCCGTATCTCCCGTTCCAGGGTAAAGCCTGTTTTTTCCTGCACAATGCGGCGCACTTCCGCGGTGAGTTGCAGCACATCGGCACAGGTGGCATTGCCGGTGTTCACCACAAAACCACAGTGCTTGGTGCTGATTTGGGCACCGCCCACCGCAAAGCCACGCAGCCCGCAATCCTCAATCAGCTTGCCGGCAAAGGCCCCCGCCGGCCGCTTAAAGGTGCTGCCTGCCGATGGTTTTTCAAGTGGCTGCTTCTCGCGGCGGCGGGCCATCAAGTCCTGCATGGTGGCATCAATGGCCGCAGGGTCACCCTTTTGCAGGGCAAACTCCGCCTCCAAAATGCAGCATGGGCAGCCCGCGCGCTCCTGCTGTTCAAACAGGCTGGTGCGGTAGCCAAGGCCCAGCTCGGCCACATCCAGGGTGCAAAGGCGCAGCGCATGGTCCAAAAAGGTTACCCGGGCCAGGGCGTTTTTCATCTCGCCGCCGTAGGCCCCGGCGTTCATATAGACAGCGCCCCCCACCGTGCCGGGGATGCCGTAGGCAAATTCCAACCCGGAAAGCCCATTTTTTTGGGCCTCCTGGCAAACGGTGGAAAGTATTATCCCGGCCCCGGCCTGCACAAGCTGGCCATCCACCAAAACCCGCCGGTTTTGAAGCCGCAGGGTGGAGATAACCGCCCCATCAAACCCCGCATCCGCAAACAGGGTGTTGGAGCCATTGCCCAAAACATAGTGCCGCACCCCGTACTCTCGGCAAAGGCTCAGGGTTTTCAGCAGCTCAGGCAGGGTTTCGGGCGTACAAAATACCGCAGCCGCCCCCCCAATGCGAAAGCTGGTGTGCCGTGCTAGTGGTTCCCCCCTGCGGCAGGGCAGGCCCGCCGCTTGCAGCGCCTGCGCCAGTGCCGCTATGGAACCCGGCTGTGCGCTTATCTTCTCACTCAAACAATCTCCCCCACGCTTAAATCGAATTTTCCAGCACGGCCGCGCCGATAACCCCTGCATCGTTGCGAAGCACGCAGGCCTTAATCTGCGGGTTGATGCCGGTAGTAACATTATGCGTTTCCCGCTCAACATACGCCCGAACCGGGGCCAAAATTGTTTCGCCCTGGTTGGATACCCCGCCGCCGATGCAAACAATCTCCGGCTCAAAGGTCATGACCACATTGGCAATGCCACAGCCTACATACTCCAGCCAGTTATCCAGCACGGCCTTGGCGGCTGCATCGCCCTGCTCCTGGGCGTCAAACACCGTTTTTGCATTGACGTGTTCCAAATCGCCCGCAATCTTCCACATCACGCTATCGGCGTGCTGCTTCATGGCCTCGCGGGTATCCTCGCTCAAGGCGCGGGCCGAGGCATAGCGCTCCCAGCAGCCGTTGCGGCCGCAGTTGCAGGCGCGCCCGCCCTTTACAATCACGGTATGGCCCATCTCGCCCGCCGCAAAATTGAAGCCGCGCAAAATTTTGCCGTTCAAGATAATACCGCTGCCAATGCCGGTGCCCAGGGTAATTACCACGGCATCCTTGCAGCCCTTTGCCCCGCCCGCAATGTACTCGCCGTAAGCAGCGGCGTTGGCGTCGTTCTCCACATACACCTTGCAGCCAAGCAGCTTTGTAAGGTCAGGGCCAAGGTTCCAATCGTAATAATTGAAGTTGGTGTTGTAGCCCACCATGCCGGTGGTAAAGTTTACCGTACCCGGTGTGCCAATGCCCACATAGTGGATATCTTCAAACGCCACATTATTTTCCCGTGCAACCGCGCGGCAAAGCTCGGCCAGTGCCTTTTCCAAATCCTCCGCCGGGCGGGGCAGGCGGGTTGCCCAGGTAATTTTGCCCACAATTTCGTACTGGTCGTTCACAAGGCCCGCCGTCATGGTGGTGCCGCCCAAATCAATGCCGATTGTATACTGGTTTTTCATCCAACTATTCCTCCCAATTCTTCCGCTACCCGGCGGTTATGCAGTTTTAGTTCTTCCAAAAGGTTTTCGGTGCTCCCGTTCACAACCAGCGCGGGCGGGAACGCTACCTCGGCCAACAACGGATACAGTTTTTTCACGCCCTGCTCTAGCTGCATGGCGGAATGCGCGTCGCTGTTCAGCGCAATTTTGCAGCCGGCTTCCTTGCAGGCAAGCAGCAGGCTGCGCATATTGGGGATGCCATCCTTGCGAACATTCAAGGAGTTGCCGTTCAGCTCCACCACCTTATGGTTTTTGGCAAAGGCACGGGCCACGGTTTTATAATCGTAGCGGTAGTTTTCCTGTTCAGAATGGCCAATGCAATCTACATAGGGGGTTTCGGCCACGGCCAGCCACAGGCGGGTAGCCTCCCGCTCGGAAAGGGTACCCGGTATGCAGGGGCTGTGGATGGAGGCCACCACCCAGTCAAAGGCGGCAAGCTGTTTTTCGGTAAAATCCAGCCCGCCCAGGGTATCCATCACGTTCACTTCGGCCCCGTGCAGCAGGGCCACCCCATGCAGCAGGCGGGGCAACGCGGTGCGGTTGCCAAAATGCCAGGCGTGGGGGGCATCCGGCATGGCAGGGCCATGGTCTGTAATGGCCAGGGCTTTTAGCCCGGCCCCCGCGGCGGCCAGGGCCATGCCATCCAGGGTATCGTAAGCATGGCTGGATGCCAAGGTATGGGTGTGCAAATCAGCAATCACGGTGTACATTCGTTAGGATGCTCCTTTTAGAGGGTAATATCGTTTTGTAGGCCAAGGCGGGCAAGAAGCTCCTGCGCGGCGTTGTAGCCCATCTCTTTTTGGCGGTTGTTGATGGCCGCGGTTTCCAAAATAACGGCCAAATTGCGCCCCGGCATAACGGGAATCAGCATACTGGGCACCTGCACCCCCAAAATATCGTAGCTGTCCGATTCCAAACCGGTGCGGTCGTAATTTTTGGTGCGATCCCACGGCTCCAGCTCCACCACCAGCTCTACCTGGACGCTGCTGCGCACCGAGCCAACGCCGAACACCCGGGCCACGTTGATGATGCCAATGCCCCGCAGCTCGATAAAATGGCGGATATTTTCAGGCGCGGTGCCCATCACCTCGCGGGAGGATACCTTGCGCAGCTCCACCGCATCGTCCGCAATCAGGCGGTGCCCACGTTTAACCAGTTCAATGGCGGTTTCGCTTTTGCCAACGCCCGAATCGCCCAAAATCAGGATGCCCTCGCCGTAAACCTCCACCAGCACACCATGCCGGGTAATGCGGGGGGCAAGCTCAATGTTCAGGGTGGTAATCAGGGTGCTCATCAGGGTGGAGGTGGTATCGGTGGAGCTTAAAAGCGGCACCCCATACTGTGCAGCAAACTCCAGCATTTCCGGCAGGGGTTCATTCCCGCGCGACAAAATGACGGCAGGCGGCACAAAGGAGAAGAGTTTTTCAAGGTGGGTACGCCGAAGCTCCGGGTCCAGCTCTTGCAGGTAGGCCATCTCGGTCAAGCCCAAAATCTGTATCCGGGTACGGTCAAAATATTGGTAGTACCCCGCCAGCATGATGCCCGGGCGGTATACCTCGGCAGTAAACACCTTAATTTCCTTAAGGTCGGTGGGGGTGTGGATGACGGTAAGGCCCGCTTCCTCCACCAGTTTTGCCAGGGTGACTGAAAATTTCTCCAACCAAATCACTCCTTTATTTTTTTGCGGCGAAGCACTCGCCACATCCAGAAACCTGTTTGGATTTATTATACTGTAATTCCCGCTTTTTGTACAGAGATACCCATTTAAAGAATAAAAAAATCGGCCCGTGCGGTAAGCGCACCAGGCCGTAGCGTTCGTTTTCAAGGGGGGTTAAACAAGCTTTGCCGCCAAAATTTTGCGGCGCAGGTGGCCTTCCAGCAGGTAGAGCAGCCGGGCTGCCACGCCGGTTACCAGCAGGTAGATGCCAAACAGCAGCGCGGTATCCCGGCGGGATAGCGCCGCAAGGTCAAACCCTTCCACCATCTTTAAAATCAGTACATGATGCACTAAAAATACCGCGTAGGCATATTTGGTAAGCCCCGCACAAATGCGCCGTGGCAGGGGCATATCCACCAGGCAGGCCACGCCCCCAAGCCCCAGGTAGGCCACCGCCGCCACCAGCGCACAAAGCAGCTTGCCATCGATTGGGTAAAGCCCCCCCTGCCCCACCAGCAGCGCCAGTGCGGGCCAGGCAAGCAATACCAGGGCGGTGCGGGGGGTGGGGGTAAAATGCGCCACCACCGTCATCCCGAACAAAAATTCAAGCAGATGCACCGCCACCAGCCGCCCATCAAGGCCCAACAGATGCACCGGCAGGCAGAGGAGCAGGCATACGCCCCAGGTTAGCACCGGGCGGCGGGCCAGCCCTTTTTTAAGTAGCGGAAACAGGAGGTATAAAAACAAAATGCTGCCCAAAAACCACTCGCCCACACAGGCAAAATCTTGGGCAACCCAGCCGCCCGCCACCGCAAAATTATCAAGGCCCACCACCGTTAGCAGCAGGGTGATGGTTTTTGCCCCCGCTAACCTGCCGGGCTGGGTTAAAACCCGAACGGGGAACCAGAGTAACCAGGCCAGCCAAAAAAGGGGGTAAACGGCCCCCGCTCTTTTTTTGTAAAACGCAAGGGCCGAAAAGGGGCTTTTGGCCGTGTAATACAGCGCCGCCCCCGACACCATGAAAAATAGTGAGGAACCAAAATCCCCCAGGTAAATGCCCCCCGGCAGCACACTGCCAAACAGCTTGGCAGGGTAGGTAAAATACCCGGTGACGGCCGCGTTAAAATGCACCACCAAAATGCAAACCAGCGCCACCGCACGGATAAAATCCAGGTAAAATAGCCGTGGCTTTTTCATGGGTGGCACCTCCTTTTTAGGGTATGCTTGGCGGCCCGCCCCAACGCGCGGGCCAGCGGCCTTGGCTGCTGGTTTTGGTAAAGCAGGGTATCCAGCACGGCGGCACTATCGGCCAGTTGGCCGGCAGACAGCACGCTTTTAGTGGTATACCCCCGCTGCTGGGCCAAAAGGGGCAGCAGCCACCAGGCCCAGGGCGTAGCTAGGGGGGGCAGCGGCTGCTGCCCACCAAAAAGA
>JAQUSS010000211.1 GCA_028710135.1 Gemmiger sp.
GGCGCTGGAGCCCAACCACGACCGTGTCAGCGGGCATTTTATCCTCAACGTGCTGCGGACGGCCTTCCCCGGCGGGCTTACCAACCTGGCGCTGGTTTTGGGGGTTGAGGCGTTTGTTTACGCCTTCGGCTTCTCCAATGAGGTACTGTACACCATATCCACCGGGGTGCTGCTGGCCGTGGGGCTGGGGGTGCTGTGGCGGGTTTGCACCCCCTTTACCCCCGTGCATACCGTGCTTTGGGGCAGCATGGCAGTTTTCTCGGTGGTGGGCGCGGTGGTTTTCCGGCCCATTTTGGGGCTCACCGCCCTCAATTTGCAGGGGATGCTGGTGTTGCTGGTGTTTTTGGCATTGACCATCCCCACCCTCAACCTGATGCTCCGCTGTTTTGAACGGGGCGGCAAGCTGCTGGCCGATGCCAAGCACCGCCTGCGCCATCTGGAAGGGCTGGAACCGATGGAAAAGGAAGGTTAAGCCTAACCCTTTCCACCGCTTCCCCCGGCGGGCGGCAGCCCCCGGCAACACAAAAATATCGGTTTGGGGGCAGGGCTGTTGCGCACAGCCGTTGCGCACGGCTCGGCCCCACCATAACATCTTCAAAAAACAAGCCGCTCCACCTGCACCAAAGCAGGCGGAGCGGCATTTTTAATTATCTAAAATTTTGCGGCAAGGCCGGGGGAGAAAGGGCTATCAAACCTTTTTTAGCCGCTGGTCAACCCCAAAAAAGCGAATCATTTTGCAGTTGCCCAAAATACGGCTGGCAACCTTTTCGGTGTACCGCGCCTGAAAAACCTCTTGGTCGGTAATGTTGGTGGTGTAGATGGTGGGGCGGTGGCAAAGCATCCGGGTGTTGATTAGCTCGTACAGGACGCTGAGCGTCACCTGGTTGATAAATTCGGTGCCCAAATCGTCCAAAATCAGCAGGTCGGCCTCCTTGCAGGCTTCCAGCCAGGTATCGGGGGTTTTGCTGTCAAAATGCTCCTTGCCCAGCTGGGCGGCCAAGGCGGCGGCGCTGGTGTACAAAACATCGTGCCCGGTGTTCAGCACGGTATCGGCAATGGCAAGCGCCATATGCGTTTTGCCAATCCCCGCGCTGCCCGAAAATAGCAGGTTGATGCTCTCGCTGCTAAACGCCTCCGCGTAGCGGCGGCAGTAGGCCAGTGCCTTGTTCATGTACGCGCGGGGGATAAGCCCTAGCTCGGCATCCATGGTGCCGGGGTAGCGGGCAACATCAAAGGTTTCAAACCCGCAAAGTGCCAGGGGGGAGGCCGCGTTAATCTCCTCCCGGCGCAAGGCGCGGGTCAGCACGGCCACACAGGTGCAGGGGTGGCCCCCGGCAATGCCGGTATCGCGGCAACGGTCGCAGGCATAGTGGGGCACAAAATCCTCCGGCTGGTAGCCCGCCGCCAAAATGGTATCGGTTAGGGTGCGGGCGGCGCGCTCAAAATCCGCCTGGGCGGCGGCCTGGCGGGCCTCGCTCTCCCCACGGGTGGCGCGCAGCACAATGGCGGTGCCACAGCGGGTTTTTTCGGCCTGGGCGGCCTCAATCTCGGGGTGGGCGGCTACCGCCCGGCGGCGGTTTTCCTCGGCCAGGGTGGCCGCGCGCTGGCGGCGGGCCGCTACCTGCCGCTGCGCAATGCGGAATAATTCATCCTTGGTACGCATGGTTTACCCCTCCGTATCCTCATCAAACAGTGCGTTCCAGTTTTGGTGGAACATATCCTGCATGGGCTTGGCGGGGGCCTTGCCGGTAGCCAAAATGTTGCTGCCGGTAAGCGCACCCTTCCCACGCACGGCTTGCACCGTCGTAAGCCCCTGGGCGTGCCAGGAGCGCAAAATGCCATCCAAATACCTTACGGTGCGGTGGTTTTCGGCATGGAGCAGGGCTTCCTCCACCATGTTGGCGGTGTAATGCCATTCCTCCTGCCAGCGGGTAATGGCCCGCCGCTCCCACTGGGTAAGCTGGTTGGCCGGTATCTGGAACAACCCGGCAACCTCGGTTTGCCAGGCATCCCGCTGCTGCTCGCGCTTTAGGTAGCGCTCGGCATCCTCGCCGGTTTCCACCCCGGCATCCCGCCATTTGGCAAGCTCGCGGGTCACCGCGCCCACGGTGCGGCGGCCCTGGCGGCCCATCTCGGCACAGCAAAGCAGCACCACATCGGGCTGCCACCCCTCGGCCAGGTAAAGCGCCACCAGCCGTTGCAGCTCGTGGCGGCCCAGCGCCTTGCCAAACGCGGTCTGTGCTTCCTCACACAGTACGGCAACAAAGGGGTCGTCCAGGGTGGCAAGGTCAATCTCGGCGGCCTTTTGGTCGCTCGTTTTTTGGGGGGCAGCCGGGGCGGCGGCGGTGGCGGGCTTCTCTTTTTCCAGCAAGCCGACACCCGCCCACCAAAGCATGGCATTCTCGGCGGCAGATACACTTTTTAGCCCCAAATCGTGGGCGATGGTTTTGCCGTCCGTGCAGCCGGAGGCCAAAATATACAGTGCCACCCGCACAGCGTCCCCCTCGGCGCGGGGTAAATTTGCAACCACCTGCTGCGGTACCATGAGGGAATCTCCGCTGAAAGCGGCAAGCTTGTACCCCAATGCCAGTGCCTCCTCAAACCTTTATTTTTTGGCCCGGTGCCGGGCCGTTTTCAAATCGCTAGTTATTTTATTATAACATTCTCCCAAAAGCGTGTAAAGCAAAACCGTGCCGGGCGCAAAAATGCGGGCAAAATTGCCCTTCTGCCGAAAATACAGCTATGGATTTGGTTGATATTTCGGCGCGTTTTTGTTGCGCTGGGGGCGAAAATTCTTTACAATAAGGATACAACCAAAAAAAGGAGTGATTACCGATGGCAATGAGTATGGTCAAGCTGCCCACAAAAAAGTCGAACCTGTTTTTGCGGGTAGCAAAAGGACATTTTGTTACAAGCCACAGCCACATCAATTATTATATTGATGTTACCCTTCAAAAAATGCGCCTGTCGGAGGCAAGGTCTGTCGCGCAGGAGCTGGTGGCGGCCTATCAAACCACCACCATCGTGGATACCATCCTCTGCCTGGATGGCACCGAGGTAATTGGTGCCT
>JAQUSS010000068.1 GCA_028710135.1 Gemmiger sp.
TCCACTGGCTGCAGGGCACCACCGCACCGGCGGTGCGGTCCATCACTTCCCACCAGCGGGTACGGTCGTCCCGCTCGTTGACGGCCATCAGCTCGGGGCTGATGCCCTTCATCAACGGGATGGTCAAGGTATCGCCTACCGCAGTGTTAAAGCCGGTCATGATGTAGCACTGCTGCACTTCATCGGGGTTGGCCTTGGCCCAGGCATTATCTTTGCGGGTGGTGTAGTAGGTGGAGTAAATTTTTGCGTTTACGTTTTTTAGCTCCTCGGGGAAATCGGTGCCATCGCAATCGCGGATGGCATCGGCCCCCCAGCGCTTTAAAATTTCAATGGTCTGCGGCACTACGTCCATATCGGTGGGGATGGTAACGCGGCCTCTTGTTGGTTCTTTGGCATCAAGCATGGCGGTGTTCCTTTCTTACTTCTTACGGTTTGGGGCATCTTCAAAGGGTTTGTTATACAGTGCAAGGGTCAAAAGCAGCAGGGCAACGCCAACAATCATGATGCCAAGGCCGGCAAGCTGGCCGGTCATTCCCCAGCCTTTCATAATCAGCACCAGTGCCAGCACAAACAGCACGGCCATGCCAATCATCCGAAGATAGGGGTGTTCTTTCCAAAAATTCATGGTAGTACCTTAACCTTTCAAGCCGCCCACGGTCATGCCCTGGGTCAATTGCTTCTGCACACAGATATACAAAATCAAGGTAGGCAGCATCACCAGCACCAGCCCGGCGTACATGGTGCCGTACTGTGCGGCGCTTTGCTGTGCCTGCATCAGGTTCAGCAGGCCAACCGGCAGGGTGCGCGCGCTGTTGGTGGAGCTCATCAGCGTCATCGAGATGATATACTCGTTCCAGAAGGAGAGGAAGTTGAACAGAATGATGGTGATGATGGAGGGCTTTGCCATGGGGAAAATGATGCGAATCATGGTGGTGGCATACCCGGCGCCGTCAATGTAGGCGGCTTCCTCGTAATCGTGCGCCAGGGTGGCAAAATAGCCCGACAGCAGGTGGATGGTGAAGGGGAGTGCCGTTGCGGCGTACACCACCGCCAGCATAAACAGATTGTTGAGCAGGAAGCTGGAGCCGAAGGTGGATTTCAGCCAGTTATCGCCGTCACGCAGCATCAAAAAGATGGGCACCACAATGTAGTTGACGTTGATAAACAGCCCCGCCATAAACAGAACGCGCAAAACCTTGCGGCCCACAAATTTGAAGCGGGAGAGGCAGTAGGCGGCGGGCAGGGCCACAACCAGCAGCATGGCCAGCGCAAGCGCCGTTACAATCACCGAGTTGAGCATATACTCGCCCATCTTGGCGCCGTTCCAGGCATCCACAAAGTTTTGCCAGTACAGCCCGGCGGGCAGCACCCAGGGGTTGCCATAAAACTCGGAGTTCTGCTTGAAGGAGGCCATGAACACCCAGGCCACCGGCACAAGAATGCTGATGGCCAGCAGCGCCAGCACAATATAGATAAACGCCATATATAAGCGTTCCCCGGAGCGGGTGGTTTTTTCTTGTTTCATCCAGGTGCCTCCTTAAAATTCTAGCGGTTCACGCTCGGTGACCCGGTTTACACAGGCCGAAAGTGCGAACGAGAAGAGGAAGATTACAACACCGATAGCCATGCTGTAGCCGTACAGGCCGGCATCCTTTTGGCTGTACATATAGTTTAGCGCAACATCCGAGGCACCGTTTGGACCGCCACTGGTCATGGCTTTGACAAACAGGAAGGCCATGTTGATGGTGGAAATGATGAAGAAGGTGAGGGTGGTGCGGATGTTTGTCCAGATAAGGGGGATGGTAATCTGGAAGAACTGGGTTACCCGGCCTGCGCCATCCAGGTTGGCACTCTCGTACAGGCTTTCGGGCACGCTGGACATGGATGCCATATACATCACCATATAGTACCCGATGGCCTGCCAAACCATGGCCAGAATCAAGGAGGGGATTACAAGGGTTTCGCCCTTCCATAGGATGGGGTTGGTCATGGTGTGGAAGAGGCCAATCAAGCTGTTGAGCATCCCGTTTTCCGGCTTATAGATGGCCGAGAAAATGCCCGAAATAACAACGACCGAAAGGATGTTGGGGATATAGAACACAATACGGAACAGGTTTTGGCCTTTCACCTTCTCGCGCGTTAGGATGGCGGCAAAAAGCAGTGCCACCCCAAAGGTGATGATGGTGACGATGACCACCAGCAAAATCATGTTCTGCATCGAGCGGATAAACTGGCTATCCTGAAAAAGCTGTTGGAAGTTTTTTAGGCCCACAAACGTTTCGTTGGGGGAATAGGCACCCCGCTCAAATAAAGACATCCGAAAAACGTTGACGGTGGGCAAAATCATAAAAATTGCAAACAAGATAGTGGCCGGGGCAAGGCATAACACCAGGAACCGGCTGCGCCCTTTGTTTTTGTACATGGTGGGAACAGCTCCTTTCACAAAAGTGCGGCTGGGCAAACAAAATGCGGGGGCGGATTGACCGCCCCCGCTAACAACAGGTTTATTTAATGAGATTGGCACGCATCTGATCGCTGGCGGTCTTGATGCCATCAATCCACTGCTGCTCGGTCGTGGAGCCGGAAACCAGGGAGTTGACAGGATCAAAGAAGATGGTACGAACTTCGACACCGGGGATTGCGTTGAACGCGGCGAAGTTGCCCATGGCAGCCTTGGCACCATTGTCGTAGATGGAGTAGAACAGCTTGTTATCGCCTTCCAGGCTATCGGCAATGTTCAGCACAGGCTGAATGGCGCCGCTTTCGGCAAACAGAGCACAGGCGGTATCGCTGTACAGGAACGCAATGAACTGCTTGGCAGCATCCTGATGCTCGGCACCGGAAGGAATCCAGCACTGCTCAAACCAGGTGTAGCTGTAGCTATCGCCACCGGCCTTCACGGCAGGCAGGGCGGTCATGCCCCATTTAAAGCCATCGGCGCGGGGTGCTTCGGCCATCTCGCCCACAATCCAGGTGCCGTTGGGCATGAAGATTGCTTTGTTGTCCAGCACAAGCTGCTGGTTCTGGGTGAAGTCTTGGTCGTTGGCCTGGGCCGGGGTGATGGGGTTGGTGTAGGTTGCCAGTTTGTTTACGATATCAAAGCAGGTTTGGGCTTCGGGGGTGTCCCAAATGCCTTCCTCGTACTGGGTGGCCTTCTGGAAGAAATCAGGCCCGCCGGCAGAGTACATCAGCGCGTAGAAGAAAGCATCAAAGTAGCCGGTGGTGGGGTAGGTGAAGAGCGAGATGCCCTCGGCCTTGGCTTTATCGCCCAGTTCCCACATTTCGTCCCAGGTGGTGGGCACGGTCCAGCCTTTTTCCTCCAGCAGGCCGGCATTGTAGAACAGGCCGCAGGGGCTGTAGAACATGGGGGCCAGGTAGGTTTTGCCATCGTTGTACGGGTTGGTGAGGGAGGTATCGGTAAAGCCACCCGCGATTTTATCGCTGACCTTGGCATCTTCACCGGGTACCGTCATGCTCAACACGTCGGTGATATCGGTCATCAGGTTGCCCTTGATAAACTGCTCGGTCAAAGCCGATTCACGGCCGGTGGCCAGGTGAACTACATCGGGGTAATCGCCGCCCTGCATCGAGGGGCCAATCACATCCTCCAGGTTTTTGTCGGTGGTCAATTCCACCTTGATGCCGGTCTGCGCGGTGAATGCGTCAGAAACCTTCTGCCACATTTCAGAGCCATAGGCCGTTTCAATGGCGGCAACCTTGATGGTTACGTCCTCGGCCGGGGTGGCCTCGCTGGTGGCGGTGCTGGTGCTGGTGCTCTCCGCCGTGCTGGCGGAGCTTGCGGTGCTGCTGGCAGCGCTACCACCACAGGCGGCCAGAGAAAGGGCCATGCTGGCGGCAAGCGTTAAGGCAATTGCTTTTTTCATAATGCTCTCCTTCTTTTCTGCTCCGGTGTGGTGTGCCCCGGGATGGGCGGCCACGCCTTTGATGCTTTTACTATACCGAAAATATTCCCCCGCTACAAGCTCGATTTTGCGCACAGTTTTATATATCTTGCTAAAATGAAAATAAAATGCCCTTTTGGCCAACCGAAACGAGAAAAACAGGGCATTTTTGCCGCAATTTTAGTATATGGAAGCTTTTTTTTGCGGGAAATAACAAGATTACAAAAGAATTACGAAAAGTTGGTGAAGAAAATTTGAAAGAAGATTTCTTTTTGTGCGGCTTGAAAGCTGCCGCCTTTTCCATTATAATAGAAATTAAGGACCTATTTGCCGCAAGATTTCTACTGCGTTGCGGCTGAATTTATATATCTTGTTAAAGGGGCGCGTTCCCCGGCCAGGAGGTTGCTTTATGAGCTGTAAGCGCTACGACATTACCATGGATGTGGCCCCGCGGGAGGCTGTAAAGCTGATTTACATCAGCAAAAGCCGCTTTGGGGGCGACTGGCATTCCATCCTGCACACCCACAAATGTGCCGAGCTGTTCTACTGTGTAAACGGCTGTGGGCAATTTAACATTGGCGGCACCCTGCACGGGGTATCGCAGGATGATTTGGTGATTATCAACCCGATGGTGGAGCATACCGAGCTTAGTTTGAACTCAAACCCGCTGGAATATGTGGTGCTGGGGGTGGAGGGCATTGATTTTTTATTTGATAAGGGGAACGAGCGCTTCTCCCAGATGAATTGCGGTGCCACCCGGGAGGAAATGCTGTTTTTATTCCGCAGCCTTCTGCGGGAGGTGGATGGCCGGGGCGAAGCCTGCGAAACCATCTGCCAGGATTTGCTGGAGGTATTGCTGCTGTGGCTGGTGCGGGATAACGCCTTTACCGTGCGCCCCAACACCATGCCGGGCGGCAGCAAGGAATGTGCCGCCGCCAAGCGCTACCTGGACGAACACTACACCGAAAACTTGAGCCTGAACGATTTGGCCGCCACCACCCATGTAAACAAATACTATCTTTCGCACGAGTTTAGCCGGGAATATAACATCAGCCCCATCAACTATCTGATACGCAAGCGAATTGAGGAAAGTAAATCGCTGCTTGCCAGCACCAACTACAGCATCTCGGAGATTAGCAATATGCTGGGGTTCAGCTCGGCCAGCTATTTTTCGCAAAGCTTCCGCCGTTTGGCCGATATGACCCCCGCGCAGTACCGAAAATCGGCCCAGGGGTAACCCGCCCGCCCTTGCCCGCCGGGGGCCAGGCGTGTATACTATATAAGTAAAACATCAATTAACAGCTTGTGCGCATGGCGCACAGAGGATAAGGGCGGTAAACATGGAGGATAGGCAGGAAGCCGGGCGGGTACTAAAGCAATATTTTGGTTACGACCATTTCCGCCCCGGCCAGGGCGAGGTGATTGCCCAGCTTTTGGCCGGGCGGGATGTACTTTCGGTCATGCCCACCGGGGCGGGGAAATCGCTCTGCTTTCAGGTGCCGGCCCTTTGCCTGCCGGGGGTTACCCTGGTGGTTTCGCCCCTCATCTCCCTGATGAAGGACCAGGTGGGCGCGCTTGTGCAGGCTGGGGTACCGGCGGCCTACATCAATAGCTCGCTCAGTGAGCGGCAAAATGCCCAGGTGCTGCAAAATGCGCGCCAGGGCCGCTACCGGTTAATCTACGTTGCCCCCGAACGGCTGGATACCCCCGCCTTTGCGGATTTTGCCCAAACGGCGGAAATATCCCTGCTGGCGGTTGATGAAGCCCACTGTATCTCCCAGTGGGGGCAGGATTTCCGCCCCAGCTACCGTGGCATTGCCACCTTTGCGGCCGCGCTGCCTCGCCGCCCGGTCATCGGGGCGTTTACCGCCACCGCCACCCCCGAGGTAAGGCAGGATATTGCCCTGCAACTTGCGCTGCAAGACCCGTTTGCCATGGTAACCGGGTTTGACCGGCAAAATTTGTTTTTTGAGGTGCAAGCACCCCAAAATAAAAAGGAAGCCCTCCTGCGCTTTGTGGCCGAGCATAAGCAGGAGAGCGGCATTGTGTACTGCACCACCCGCGCCAATGTGGAGCAGGTGTGCGCCCTGCTGTGCCAGCAGGGGATACCGGCCACCCGCTACCACGCGGGGCTGGATGCCGAGGAACGGCAGCAAAACCAGGAGGCTTTCTCCTACGGGCAAGCCCCCGTGATGGTGGCCACCAACGCCTTTGGCATGGGCATTGATAAAGCGGATGTGCGGTATGTGGTGCATTTTAATATGCCAAAGGATATTGAAAGCTACTACCAGGAGGCAGGCCGCGCCGGGCGGGATGGCGATGCCGCCCACTGCCTGCTGCTTTACAGTGGCAGCGATATTATGACCGCCAAGTTTTTGATTGAGAAGAAAAACGAGGAGGAGCCCGACCCCGCGCTGGCCAGCGCACGGGTGGAGGCCGACTTGAAGCGGTTGAATGTGATGGCCCGCTACTGCCAAACCACCGGTTGCCTGCGGCAATACATCCTGCGCTATTTTGGGGAGGATGCCGCCCCCTGTGGCTGCTGTGGCAACTGCCGCCAGCAGTTTACCGAGCTGGATGTGACCGAGGATGCCCAAAAAATATTAAGCTGTGTGGCCCGCACAAACCAGCGGTTTGGCGCGGCCATGATTTGCGATATTTTGCACGGTGCCAACACCGAGCGCATCCAGCGGATGGGGCTTACCAGCCTATCGACCTATGGGCTGCTGGCGGCCATGCCGCGCGCCGATGTGATGGAGCGCATCCGCTTTTTGGAGGATGCCGATGCTCTGCGCCGCACCGAGGGAGAATACCCGGTGTTGCAGCTTGGCCCGGGCGCGCGGGCCGTGCTGTTTGAGGGGGCGCGGCTTTGCATGAAGGTGAAGGAGAAACCCAAGGCAGGCACCGGGCGCACCCGGCGGGAGAAAACGGCCCGTGCCGGGGAGGAGGTAACCAACCCCACCCTGTTTGAGGAGATGAAGGCCTTGCGCACCCAGCTTGCCAAGGAAAACCAGGTGCCCGCCTACTTTATTTTTTCCGATAGAACCCTGCGGGAGTTGAGCGCGGCGGTGCCCCACACCATGGAAGCCCTTTTGGATGTGCCGGGCATTGGCCAAAGCAAGCAGCAAAAGTTCGGCCAGCGCTTTTTGGAGGTTATTGAAGCCTGGCAGCCACCAAAAGCGTAACCATCGCCGGTTATTTGGAAAAGCAAAAAAGCCTGCCATTTTTGTGCAGCAAGGCAGCGAAGAATTTTTTAGAAAGTTCTTCGTTTTGCGCCTTGCGCCTTGCACAAAAATGGCAGGCTTTTGGTGGTTTGGTACCTGCTACCCGGGGGCTGACGGGCATTTTGGCAGTTACAAATCCAGCTTATCCCGCTCAACCTTTTCCTCGTTGAGGGCGATGCGCTCGGCCAAAATGCGCAGCTTGGAATCCATCTGGCTGATGCGGATGGACATGAAAAACTGCTTGGCCAGCAGCAAAAAGATAATCAGGATATACACAAAGTTGATGGGGCTGATAAAGCCAAGCAGGGTGGAGGCCCAGTAGGCAATCCCCGGGAAGATGGCCAGCACCAGCAAAATGAGGGAGAATGCCAGCCAAAAAATGGTATCCTCAATCTGTACCTTGGCAAGGCGTACCCGCCGCAGGATAAACCCGGCGGTAATCAGGCTGCCGATAATCAGGCAAAGGCGGATGATGGGTTGATCCATAAGTTACAGGCTCCTTTCCGGGTAGGGGGTTTCGGTGTCGCGCTTGCGGAACCACTGAATCAGCAGGATGGAAATGGACATCTGCACCATATATTTGATGCTGTTGATGAGGTTCAGGTAGCTTTGCCCCGCCGTGCGTTCGCCCATTTCTACCTGGCATTCCTTGACGGTGGCACCATTTTTAATCAGGTAGCTGATGGTATCCGGCTCGGGGCCATAATTCAGGTTTTGGGCAAATTCGGTTAGCATATTGCGGTTGAACATCCGCATCCCCGAGGTTGGGTCGCAGATGGCGCGGCCAGTGGTCAGCCGTATCGACCAACTGATGATGTAGCTGCCCAACATCCGCAGGCTTTTTGGCTTTTTCACGGTCAAAAAGCGGCTACCAATCACAATATCGGCGCCATCCTCCAGCTCGGCCAGCATGGTGGCAATGTATTCCGGCTTATGCTGGCCGTCCGCGTCAAGCTGCATGGCACAGTCGTACCCATTTTCGGCAGCGTAGCGCAGCCCGGTTTGGAACGCCCCCGCCAACCCCAGGTTGACGGGCAAATCAATCAGCCGGTAGCCCCGCGCGCGGCAGATGGCGGCGGTTTTATCCCGGCTGCCATCGTTCACCACCACATAATCGTACTGGGGGTAGTGGGCGGTTAAATCCTCCACCACCCGCGCAATGTTGGCTTCCTCGTTGTGGGCAGGGATCACAATCAATAGCTTTGACATCTTAACTCCTTTGTGTGCCACGGCAAGCGGGGGTGGGGCGGGCACATCAAGTATTGGCAATTTCTTGTATTTTTGCAAACACCGCATCCCAGGTAAAGCGGCCGCACAGGTTTTGGTAGGTGGCCTCGGCGCAGCGGCGGCGCAGGGGTTCATCCGCCAGCAGTGTTTGCAGCGCCGCGCGGATGGCTTGCGGGGTGGTGCTATCCACAAACAGGCCATAGCCCGGGCCGGGCAGCAGTTCTTCGGTGCCGGCGGTGGGGGTGCAAACAATAGCGCAGTGGCAAGCCGCAGCCTCCAACAGGGTGGTGGGGAACCCCTCGGCATAGCGGGTGGGCAGGCAGTATACATCGGCCTGGCAAAGCAGCTGCGCGGTTTCGGGGTGGGGCAGGCTGCCGGGGCAGGCAATGTTTTTGGGCAGGTTTTGCCGCAGGGTGGCCAGCAAGGGGCCTTCGCCCGCAACCACCAGCCCCACCCCCGGCATACCGGCTACCGCCTCGGCCAGGGGGGCGGCTCCCTTCTCGGGGATTAAACGGCCCACATACGCCACCAGCGGCGCGCCGGGCGCAAGGCCCAGCGCCTTGCGCCAATCCGTGGGCGGGGCAGCGGCGGCCTCGGCGGCCAGGGCCGCTGGGTCAACCGCGTTGGGCAGGCAGCCCGCCGGGGTAACCGAAAAATTGGCAAGCCAGCGGCACACCGCCGCCGATACCCCATAAAAATCCGGCTTTGTGGCCCGTATCAGCCCGCAGGCAAGGTGTTCATACAACCGCCCGCAGGCACCAACCAGCCCGCCCCCCACCGGCATATACCCGGTGGAATGGTCAATCACAATGGTTTTAACCCCGTTTTTGCGGGCCTTGCGGGCGGCCCAAATACTTTCGGTGTACATCCGGGTTTGCACCACGCACAAATCCATCTTTTGGGCCCATAGCTGGCGCGATATCCCCGCAAAGTCCCGCCCCGGCCGCAAAACCGGGAACCGCCCCCCCATCACCTGCCATACCGGCAACCGGTAAATCACAATGCCATCGGGGTCGGTTTCGTGCAAGGGTAGCCCCGGCAGGGCGCTGGTAACCACAATGGCCCGGTGCCCGGCGGCCACCGCACGGCGGGCCAGGTTCCAGGTGTAGCGCTCTACGCCGCCCACGGTGGGCAGGTATTGGGCCGAAAAAAAGCAGATGGTCAAGGCGGATAGCCCCCTTTTTGTACTGGTTTTAGCGGGCGATTACCGCCAGCATGGCATTGAGCAGCACCCCCGCGTTGGCAATGCACAGCCCTGCCAGCAGGGTACCGGCGCTGCCGGTGGCCACCCGCACCCGGCGGGGGGCTGCCAGCAGCAGGGCCAGCGGCAGCACCGGCAGGAAATACCGCCCCTGCAACCCATAAATGGTTTGGTAGTAGGTGGGCGTCCAGGTGATGCAACCCAGCACCACCAGCCCGCAACAGCCCAGCGCCGCCAGCCACCCCACCAGCCGCACGGCGGGGGAGAAGTGGGGCAGCACAGCATCCGCTGCGGGCAGCGCGGCAAAGGCCAGCAGCAGGTAAAGCAGCAGCACCCAGCCCCAGGCAAGGTCCAAAGTATAGTAGCTAAGGCTACCCCCCACAAGGGTGCGCAGGTAATCATCGGTATTTTGCAGGGCCGAATTTACCACCAGCATGGCGGTGGTGGGCAGGTTTGCCAAAATATAGCCGGGGGTAAAGCAGATGGCATCGGCCCCGGTGGCAACGCTTTGCTTGGCGCGGGTGGCGCGGGCAGCTTCTACCTCGGCCACTAGGTCTGCCCGGTCAAGGGGCAGGCGCTCGGTATCAAAGCTGCCAGGCTGGATGCCCGCCCCCAGCAGCAGGGCGGCTTCCTCGCTTGAAAAAATGGCTTTGTAGGCTTGCTCCACCCCGCTTTGTGCGGCAAGGGTGAGCAGCGCGGTATCTTTTTGGAGGATATCGCGGTTTAAAAATGCCCCGGATGCGGCGGAAATCAGGGCGGCATCGGTAAAGCTTGCCCCGGGTGCAAAGAAAAAGCTTTGCCCCAAAAGCCCGGCGGAAACATCGCCCTCGGCAAGGGCCTGCACCCAAAAATCAACCTCGGCCTGGGGCACGGCTAGGGTACCGGCCCCATAATAGTATAACCGGCGCACAAAACCTTCGGCGGTGGGGGCCGCTAGGGCGGCGGCTTCCTCGGCTGATAGCGAAGTTGACGGGTTGGCCGCCGCAGCCGCATCCGAATTGGCCTCGGGGTTGGCATCAGAAGTGGTATCCGAATCGGTGCCGGAAGCGGCAGCAGAAACGCCCGAATCGCCAATTACCGGCTTCGCCGCCGTGGCGGTGAAGCTGGCCGCTTCGGCCTGGGTGGCCGGGGCGTTGGCACTGGTTTGGTTCACCTGGGTGCTTTGCGCGGTTTCGTTTGCCTGGCTGGCGGCGGCCTCGGTGTTGGCGGTGGTGGCGGCAACCGTCATAATCGTGCTGTTCACCGCCAGGGTAAGCACCGTGCAAAGGGCAAGGTAGCCAAGTTTAACGGGCAGGGCTTTTTTGCCGCCCAGCCGCGCCGCGGGTATCACCAGCACCAATAGCACCAGGGGCAGGTACACCAGCTTGGCCGGGGCCAGCACCAGCCCACAGGCGGCAAGGGCCGCCAGGTGGGCCTTGCTGGGGGGCGTTTCCCCCAGGGCGGCACCCAGGCAAAGAGCAATAAACAGCAGGCAAAAGCCAAGCAGCGGCCCATCGCGGGAGAAGGAAGCCCCCAGGTGCAAGGACATGGGCAGCAGTGCCACGGCCATAAACACCCGCTTGCCAAGCGGCGCTTTTTTTACGGCCAGGGCCGCCAGCGCCGCATAAAGCAGCAGGTTGGCAAACCGCCCCAAAAACAGGGTGGGCACAAAGCCCAGGTGGAGCAAAAACCCCAAAAATACCGCTGCCGCACTGGCCAGGTAGAGGGTGGGGTTGCGGTCGGTTTGGGCTTCCTCGCGGGCGGCATGGCTGCTGAACGCATCATCGGTGCGGGTAAAAAAGTTATCGGCAGCCTCCTGCCAGGTGAAAACCGTGGTGGTTTCATCCTGAAGCAGGGGGTTGTTATCGTTAAGGCGGCGGTAGCTCATCTCCAGCGGAACGTTGCCCATCCGCCACTCTTCACCCGAGAGGAAGTTGGCCCAGCGGCAGGCCAGGGTGAAGGACTGGTTGATGTGGTACTGTTCATCGGGCGCGGCGTAGGGGGGCAGCACGGCGGAATAGAGCAGCCCCACCAGCAGCACCAGCACAAACACCGCACGGTGGGGGTGGGTTTGGGGCGTTTTGCCCCCGGCCAGCCAAAGGCCCGCCCCCACCAGCAGCACCAGCCCGGCGGCAATGCACCAGTAAAAGCGGCTTAAAAAGCCGCCGATTTGCCGGTAGGTGATTAGCAGGGCGGCGGTGCCATCCGCCGGCTGGCCATCTACCGTTAAGGCTTCGTTCCAAAGGGTGCTGGTGGCAGAATGCCCCAAGGCCAGCCGCGCGGTGCCGGTGTAGGTGGGGGTTAGCGTAATTTTATACTGCCGCCCGGCCTGCCCCGCAACCCGGTGGTCAAGCCCTAAGCCGGTGTATTGCCCGGGCAGGATGTTGCCCATCTCCCCGGTGGAGGTTGCCAAAACCGCCCCGGTGGCGGCATCGGCCACGGTAAGCTGCAAGCTGCCGGTGGGCTGGGCATCGGCGGGTTCAAAGGTAAAAACAAAGGCAAGGGCCAGCAGGTCGTCATCGTAGGTAAAGGTTTGGCTGGCGCTGCCTGCAAGGGGGGTGGCCGTGGCGTAATCGTCACTTAGCTTATAGCCAAGGCTTTTATCCCCGGCGGGGCGCACAGCGGCCAGCCAGACCAAAAAGCAAACGACAAAGCACACCGCTGCCCCAAGCAGGGCCAGCCGTGTGCGTTTGGCAGGTAAAAATTTTTTAGGGGTGTTTGGCATAAACTTCCTCCCGGCGGGGGTGGCTTTACGGTTGGTGTTTTGGCTTAGGGGTTACAATTTGCCCGAAAATTGGCCTTGAAAGCGGCCTTGAAATTGGCGCTTGGGCCAGGTTTTGAGGGCGTTGTGGCAGGGCGGGCGGCTAAATTTCTGCGCCAAAGGCGGTTTTCACGGTGGCCTCCCACAGGCCGGCCTGCTTTAAAAGCATTTCCACCGCGCCCCGCACGGCCCCCTCACCACCCCGGGCGGGGCAGATGTAATCGGCCTTGCGGCGCACCTCGGGCGCGGCATCGCAGGGGCAGGCCACAAAGCCGCAAAGGGCCATGGCGGCAAGGTCGTTCAAATCGTCGCCGCAGTAGGCAACCTCCTGCCGGGCAAGGCCCTGCTCGGCCATAAAGCCGGCCAAAAAAGCCGCTTTATCGGCCACGCCCTGGTAGAGGTAATCTAACTTTAAATCGGCGGCGCGGCGGCGCACGGCCTCGCTTTCCCGCCCGGTGCAAATCATCACGCGCATCCCGGCGGCGCGGGCCAGTACCAGCCCCGCGCCATCTTTGATGGCAAATTTTTTCAGTTCGTTCCCGGTGGCATCATAGTAAACGCCCCCATCGGTCAGGGTGCCATCCACATCCAGCACCAACAGCTTTATCATGGCGGGTCAGCCCTCCTCGTATTCGCTGGGGGTAATAAAGCGCAGGGGCAACCCCTCGCCCCGCAGGGCCTTGGCCATGGCGTGGTTAAAATCGGGGCCACGGCCGGTGTGGGTGTGCAAACTGGGGTTGGCGTAGGCGGGCGCACCCTCGCGGTAGCCATCGGCCCCGGCCAGCAGCACCGCCGCCGCACCGCAGGTTTTTAGCAGCCGCAGCAGCATCACCACGCTGTTGGCACCCATGGCAAAGGCCCCGGCCAAACGGTCGTACCCAACGGTGTAATCGGCCCCGGCATCCCGCAGGTTGGAGGTAATAATTTGCGGGCAGGGGAACTGCTCCAGCTTTTCATACCGGCGGCTGTTGGTAAAAAAGGCGTAGCTGGGCGTCATAAATTCCGGCAAAAAGTTGGCGGCAATCGTAACATCGCAAGCACCCTCGGCCACCGCGCGGCGGATAGCCTGTTCCCCTTCGGGGGTGCCAAGGGTTGCGCCGGGGGCCAGCACCAGCACAGTTTTGCCCGCAAGGGCGGTGGTTAGGGCGGCCATGGCGGCGGTATCGTCCACCCGGCGGTCCTGGTACTCGGCATACAATTGGTCGGCATAGGCGGGGTCGTAGGCGGTGGCCTTGGCATGGTCAAACCCCGAAAGAATATGGTTGATATCCCGGTTGGTCAAATCGCCCTTGGCAAGATAATGCTCGGCATAATCGCGGTGGAGGTTAAACCGGGCCGACAAAAAGTAGGCCGGGGTGTAGCCCCACTGGGTTTCGCCCTTTAGGGGGGCGATATGGTCTTGTATGGCATCCATCAGCTCGTCAATATCGTAGTGGGCGGCCAGGGTTTCGTTCATATAATCGGCTGTCAGCTCAATGGGCAGGTTGCCGGGGATGCGGCCCATCCCCATCAGGCTGGCATCCACCGTGATATCCCGGCTAAGGTGCTGGTCCAAAAATTGCTGGGCCAGGCAAAAGCTGAGGGCCATGTTTTCGTGCAGGTGCAGCCCCACCCGGATATCGGGGGCCAGGTTATGGTCCACAAGGCTTACAATGCGCTCCAAATCGCGGCGGCGCATACTGCCAAAGGTTTCTACAATCGAAAACTGGTAGGGGTGTATTTTGTTTACTTCCTCCAAAATCCAAAGCAGCTCGGCATCGGTGTAGCCCATAATGTTGATGGGGTTTACCGATAGCTTGTA
>JAQUSS010000069.1 GCA_028710135.1 Gemmiger sp.
ACCGCAGGGCCACACCCTGTATGGCAACCGCCTGCCCACCGCAAGGCAGCAGTGGGCGGTGGCGGGCGCGGCCCTTGGCTGGGCGGCGGCCATGCTGGGGCTATTTTGCCTGGTGGCGCGGGTGCAAGCGCCCGCAACCCCCATTTTGCAAACCATCCAAAACCAGTTTTGCGGCGGGTTGGATGCCCGGCATTATATCGACCTTGCCCAGCACGGCTACGGCGCGGGGGAAACCGGCTTTGCCGAGCAGTATTTGATGATTGTGTTTTTCCCCCTTTACCCCTGGCTGCTGCGGCTGTTTGTGCCGCTGGGGGCCAATTTGTGGGTGGCGGGCATGGGGCTAAACCTCTGCTTTACGGCGGCGGGGGTGGTGCTGCTTTACCGCTGCACCGCCCGCGCCTTTGGGGAGCAAGCGGCCCGGCTTGCCTGCGTGTTGCAGCTTGCCGTGCCGGGCAGCTTCTTTTTGGTGCTGCCGCAAACCGAGGCGCTGTTCTTTTTCTTGAATTTTGCCTTTTTGGATGCGCTACAATCACGCCGGTTTGCCCTGGCGGGGGCCTGGGGGGTGCTGGCCGCCCTTTGCCGCGCCAACGGGGTGCTGCTGGCGGGCTATGCGGTGCTGCATTTGGTGCTGCTGCTGCGCAGTGGGCAACGCCCCAAGCTGCGCTGGGTGCTGCCTGTGGCCGGGCCTGCCGCCGGGCTGGGCGGCTACCTTTGGCTGAACGCGGCGGTTTACGGCAACCCCTTCCAGTTTACCATCTACCAGCGGGAGCATTGGACGAACGGGTTCCAGCTTTTTACCGATACCATCCAAACCATGTACGGCTATATTGGCAAGCTGGATAGCCCGCTTGCTTGGTTTATAGGGCTGTGGACGGTGGTGCTGATTATGGCCGAGATTGCCCTGCTGGCCGCCGCTGCCCGCCGCCTGCCGCCCGATTGGCTGCTGCTGGGGGCCGCCGGCTTTGGGCTGATGAACGGCCAGCTATGGCTCATCAGCGCCCAGCGGTATGCGTTGGGGATGCCCGCGCTGGCCCCGGCCTTGGCAGGGCTGTGCGATACCCGCAAAAAGCGGATGCTGGCCGTGCATCTTTTGGGCGGGCTGGGCTTTTTGTATTTTATGGCCTTCACCCACCATGCGCCCATCTACTAAGGGCGCTGCCGGGCAAAAAAATAGCATAGCAAAACCCCTGCATCGGCGCCCCAAAGGGGCCGATGCAGGGGTTTTGTAGTGTTACAGGTTACGCTTTCGCGTTGAGCTGGCTGCGCAGCATGATGTCGCCAAAGGCAAGCGCCGTGAACAGCCCGGTTTTGTTGGCCTGGCGGACGATCCGCTCGGGCAGGGGCTTGGAAACATCGGTGGAGAGCAGTACGATATGCACTTTATCGGCAACCTTTGCACCGTGCTCCTCCTTGGTGTTCAACACCTGGAGGTAGATTACATACGGGTCAGTGGGGAAGCCGTAGTAGATATCGTTGCCGCAGCGCACCAGCGGGCGGCCTTTATAGGTCAGCTTAGGGGTAAATGCCATGTTATAACCTTCTTTCCTGGGGTTTGTATTCTATTATAGCATCTGGCAGCGGGTTTGGCAAATTGGAGTTTTGGGCGGAGGGGCCACCTGCCCGCGGCAACCGTTTGTTGCGGCAGCGGGCGGGGCGGTACCGGGCCGGGCAATGCAATGCGCCAAGTGCGGGGCAGGGGGAATTACAGGCCGTGGTTTTCTACCAGCTTGCGGCCCATCAGCACCCCCATCACGGAGGCCATCATCAGCCCGCGCGTCCAACCGGAGGAATCGCCCAGGCAGTGCAGGCCCGCAATGTTGGTTTCCAGGTCGGTATCCATCCGCACCTTGTTGGAGTAAAATTTAAGCTCGGGGGAGTAGAGCAGGGTTTCGGGGGAGGCAAAGCCCGGCACCACATGGTCCAGCATCTTGATAAATTCAATGATGTTGACCATGGCGCGGTAGGGCATGGCGGCGGTGATATCCCCGGCAACGGCATCCTTTAGGGTGGGGGTGATGTTCGAGCGGGTAAGCTCCCGCGCCCAGGTGCGCTTGCCATCCAAAATATCGCCGTACCGTTGCACCAAAATGTGCCCGGCACCCAGCATATTCGTCAGCTCGCCCACCTTTTGGGCGTAGGCGATGGGCTGGTTGAACGGCTCGGTAAAATTGTGGCTGACCAAAATTGCCAGGTTGGTGTTGCCGGATTTTAAATCCTTGTAGCTGTGCCCGTTCACAACCGCAAGGTCGTTATCGTAGTTTTCTTGCGCAACAAAGCCGCCCGGGTTCTGGCAAAAGGTGCGCACCTTGTTCCGCCAGGGCTGGGGGTAGCCAATCAGCTTGCCCTCATACAGCACCTTGTTGACGGTTTCCATCACTTCGTTGCGGCACTCTACCCGCACACCGATATCCACGGTGCCGGGGTTGTGGGCAATGTGGTGCTCGGCACAAAGGCGCTCCAGCCAATCGGCACCCCGCCGCCCGGTGGCAATCACCGTCTGGCGGGCGGTGATGGGGCGCTCCACCCCATTTTCCTTCAGAACAATGCCCTTGCAAACCGTACCCTCCAGCAAAATATTTTCGCATTCGGTGGTAAACAGCATCTCCACCCCATGGTTGGCCAGGTAGGTTTCAATGCTGCCATACAGCTCCTGCGCCTTCTCGGTGCCAAGGTGGCGGATGGGGCAATCCACAAGCTGCAAGCCCGCCTGGATGGCCCGCTTGCGGATGTTTTTAACCTCCTGCCCTTGGTACACGCCCTCCACATGGGGGTCAGCACCAAATTCCAGGTAGATGGAATCGGTGTAATCAATCAGGCTTTGGGCAAATTCTTCCCCAATCAGCTCGGGCAGCTCGCCCCCCACCTGGTGGGAGAGGGAAAGCTTGCCATCCGAAAATGCCCCCGCCCCCGAAAACCCGGTGGTGATGGCACAGGTCGGCTTGCAGTTTACACAGTGGCCAACCTCGGCCTTGGGGCAATGGCGCTGGGCAACCGGGCGGCCCTTTTCTACCAGCAGCATTTTTGCCTTGCTGCCCTTGCGCAGCAGCTCCAGCGCGGTAAAAATACCGGCAGGGCCAGCACCGACAATAATCAAATCATAATCCATGGGGGTTCTCCTTCAAAATGTAATCTCTTAGGGGGTATTGCGCTCAAACGGGTGCGCGGCATCGGGGTTGGGGGCACTTTCGGTGTTCACCTCGGTGGCCTCGGCATCGCAAACAACCTCCGCCTGGGCAATGGCATCGCGGGCGGCGGCCTCCTGGGCTTCCTCGGCGGTGCGCAGGGCGGCTTCGGCCAGGCGGGCCAGGGTGCGCAGCTCCATCGAGGCATAGATTACGCAGCCCAAATTCAGCGCACCTTCCACCACCAGCATAATGCCGCAAAGCATGGCAACGCTTACCATGGCATCAAACGGGTGGAACACCACCACCAGCCCCAGCACCACCGAGAGCAGGCCCAGCAGCACCAGAAGCCACCATTTTTGGCCCTTGGCGCGGGCAAGCTCCAGCCCGTTGGCAATGCGGATGATACCATCCAGCAAAATAAACAGCCCAAACACCACCGGCAAAATGCTGATGACAAAATCAGGCTTTAGGAGCAAAAACAGCCCCAGGCCAAAGGCCACCACCCCGCCAACCAGCAAAAAGGGCGCTTTTAGCCCCTGGCCGCGGATGCGGAAATAGCGGAACAGGTTGACGGCCCCGGTGGCCAAAATAACCGCCCCAAAGGCGTAGCAGATCCACCGCAGGCTTGCCCCCGGTACAATCAAGAGTAGCAACCCTACAAGAAGATAGCCAATGCTCAGTACAATGGAACCGGTTTTCATCTGATGCAGCATAAAAATGCCTCCTGTTAACGAATGAACGTAAATTCCTGCGGGTAAGCGTGAATTTTGCCAACAACCGTTGCCGCAAACCGGCGCGGCGGTTGGCCGGCGCTTGCCCTAAATTTCGGCGGCCACGGGTTCGGGCGCGGCCGCCACGGCCTGCATGGGGCGCAGCACGGTGCGGTAGACGTTGATCAAAAACACCACGCAAAGCACCCCGGAAAGTGCCTCGGAAATGGGGAATGCCCACCAAACCAAATTGACATCCCCGCTCATGCCAAGCAGCCAGGCAACCGGCAGCAGCACCACGAGCTGGCGGGCGATAGATACCCAAAGGGCAAACATCCCGCGGCCCAGGGCCTGAAACACGGCGGTGGCAATGACACTGAAGCCTGCCAGCAAAAAGTTGAGAGAAATAATGCGCAGGGCGGTAATACCCATCGAAACCATATCGCCGCTGGCGTTAAAAATGCCCAGCAGCTTATCCGGGAAAAGCTGGGATACCGCAAAGCCAACCAGCATAATGCCCATGGCGTAGCACAAAGCACAGCGGATGGTTTTGATAACACGGTCGGGCTTGCGGGCACCGTAGTTGTAGCTTACGATGGGCACCATGCCGTTGTTTAGCCCGAACACCGGCATAAACACAAAGCTTTGCAGCTTAAAGTATACCCCAAACACGGCCACCGCCGTGCTGGAAAAGCCGATGAGTAGGATGTTCATGCCAAAGGTCATGATGCTGCCAATGGCGTTCATGGCGATGGAGGGCAGCCCCACCGCATAGATGCGGCGGATGGTGCGCCCGCTGGGGCGGAAGCCCACAAAGCTAAAGTGGATATCCTTGTTGAGCAAAAAGTTCATGGTAAGGGCAACGCCCGCGCCGATAAACTGGCCGATTACGGTGGCAACGGCGGCGCCGGCGGCCTCCATGCGGGGCACGCCAAACATCCCGAAAATAAAGATGGGGTCCAGCGCAATGTTCACAAGGGCACCCACCAGCTGGGAGGTCATGGCAAGGGCACTGCGCCCGGTGGCAACCAGCAGTTTTTCCAGCATACATTGCAGGAAACAGCCGGTGGAAAATATGGTGCAGATGGAAAGATAATCGCGCCCATATTTTAAAATGAGGGGGTCGCTCGTTTGGCTTTGCATAAAGGCCGAGGTGCCCAGCAGCCCAAATAAAATAAAGCCAACGCTGGAGCAAAGCGCCAAAAAGATGCCGTTCATGGCGGCGCGGCTGGCCTCGGTGCGGTTTTGCTCGCCCAAAGAGCGGGAAAGATGGGCGTTTACCCCGATGGCGGTGCCCACCGCAAAGGCAATCAGCAGGTTTTGTATCGGAAACGCCAGCGAGACCGCCGAGAGGGCGGCCTCGTTGACATGGGATACAAAAATGCCATCCACCACGTTGTACAGTGCCTGTACCAGCATGGAAATCATCATGGGAACAGCATTTTTTAGCAGTAAGGGGTTGATGGGCGCTGTGCCCATACGGTCAGCGGAAAGAGATTGTGCAGTATCACTCATGCGGGGTGTTTGCCTCCATTGCTTTTGCCGCCTGCACAATAAGCTGCGCGCAGGCTTCGCAGCCAAGCGCGGCGTTCAAGCACAGGTCGTAATTTTTTGCCTCACCCCAGCGGTTTTCGGTGTAATAGTTGTAGTAGCTGGCGCGGGCGCGGTCGTGCTTGGCAATTACAGTTTCCCAAAGATGGTCGGATTGGTCCTTCGCGTCCGGGCGGGCCTTGGCGTTGGCAATGCGCTGGGGCAGCGGGGCGTACACAAAAACGCGCAGCACGTTGGGGCGCTCCCGCAGAACATAATCGCCGCAGCGGCCCAAAATGATGCAGGGGCCCTTGGCGGCAACCTCTTTGATTACATTGCCTTGCAGGATGTACACTTGGTCGGCCAGGGGCATGGTGTTGCCCATCATATACAGGCTATAAATCAGGCTACCGCTGCGCTGGGTTTCGCTTGCGGCGATGGCTTCCTCCGTCAGGCCACTTTTTTTTGCGGCGATGGAGATTAGCTCCTTGTTGTATAGCGGAATTTTCATCAGCTCTGCCACACGCTGGGCAATCTCGCTACCGCCAGAGGCAAACTCGCGTCCTAAAGTAATCACCATGGGTTCCATAAATGCCACCTCACAATCCTATTTTGGTAAACAATAAAAACCGGTAAAAGTATTACATCTATAGTATAAACGGAATTTGGCCAAAGTGCAACCGTATGTTTGCGCCCACCGCGCACATTGGCCCTTGTGGGCAGGGGGGCGGCGGGTGTAGAATAAGGGCAGAGGATACCCTTGCGTTGCTGCAACCTGCCGCAACCCAACAGAAGATACGTTTGACAAGGAGGAGCGAACTTATGAAATTGGCCGTTATTTCCACCAGCCGCATTGTGGAGGAATTTTTCCAGCATCTTGCCGAGATGCCGGGTGTTACCGTAACCGCTTTGTGCAGCCGCCCCCAAAGCCGCGAGAAAGCCGAAAGTTTGGCAAAAACCTACCAGGTACCCCAGGTTTATACCGATGAGGCGGCCTTGTTTGCCGCGCCTGCCGAAGCCTACGATGCCGTGTACATTGGCACCGCCAACCACCTGCACTACGATACGGCCAAGCGGGCCCTGCTGGCCGGGCGCTCGGTCATACTAGAAAAGCCCTTTACCGCCACGGTGGACGAGGCCGAGGAACTGTTTGGCATTGCGCAGGAGAAGGGGCTGTGGCTGTTTGAGGCCATCACCACCCCGTACCTGCCTGCCTACGCTTTTTTGCAGGCCCAGCTCCCGGCCATTGGGCCGGTGCGGGGGGCAATGGCCAGCTTTTGCAACCGCAGCGCCCGGTACGACGATTACCTGGCTGGCAAGTGGAACACCACCTTTGACCCCGCCTGCCTGGGCGGTGCCCTCAACGATATGAACATCTACAACCTCCATTACCTTTGGGGGCTGCTGGGCAAACCGCTGTTTTCCAGCTACCACCCCACGTTAGGCCCCAACGGCATTGATACCGCGGGGCTGGCGGTGTTGCAGTACGATGGCTTTACCGCCGCCTGCCTATCGGCAAAGGATTCCAGCGGGGTGCAGGGCTGTGTGCTGCAAGGCCCCGGCGGGGATTTGGTTGTGCGCGGCGGCACCAACGCGCTGGGCGAGGTGTACAGCGTGATTAACGGTGTGCGCACCGATGCCCCCCGCCAAAACCACCGGATGACCTACGAATTTTTGGCCTTTGCCCGGATGATGGCCGAGAACGACCGTGCGGGGGAGGCCGCCGCCCGCCAGCGCACCCTGGAAGTGATGGAAATGCTGGAGGAGCTGCACGAAAATACCGTGTGAGCCTTGGCAACGGGGGCGCGTATGCCCCCCGCAAAGCACACCCCCAATAGGGCGGTGAGCGAGAGGCCCGGCAAGCGGTAACGCCTGCCGGAAGCCGAAAAAAACGCCGCCATACCCCCGCCAAAAAAGAAATGTATAAACCCGCTTGCCCTGTGCCAAACTATCAACAGGAAACCTTCGGCTTCTACCGATGGCTATTTTGATAGAGAAGGATGGGGGAAGATGAACAGCTTTCGCGCATTTATTCGGGAAAAGGGCCTGTATTTGGTCTGCCTGGCACTGATTTTTGCCGCTACCATCACCAGCATTTGGGCCATACGCAATGTGGTACACAACGTGGAGGAGCTGACAAAAAGCCAACAGGAAAAGCAAATAAGGGAGGACAAAACATGGGATATGCCCGACACCCAGGCAAACACGCCTGTAACCGACCTGCCGGAAAGCACCCCGGCACCCACAACGCCCAGCGCCTCACCGGTGCCGTCTGCGCAGCCCTCTGCGCCGGCGTCATCCTCTGGGGCGGCATCGGCATCTGCCAACGCACCCGGCGGGTCTGGCACTGGTGCCGCATCATCCGGGCAGGGGGCGAGCTTGCCTGGTGCGCCTGTGGCTGGTAAAATCACCCAGGGGTACAGCGGCGCCGAGCTGGTTTACAGCGCAACCCTGGGCGATTGGCGCACCCACAACGGGGCCGATTATGCCGCCGCCGCAGGCGAGCAGGTGACGGCCTGCAAGGCGGGCAAGGTGAGCGCCGCCACCGCCGATGCCCTGTGGGGCGGCGTGGTGGAAATTACCGATGCAGGCGGCACGGTTTGGAAATACTGCGGCCTGGCCCAGCCCACCCTTAAGGTGGGGGATAGCGTGCAGGCGGGGGATACCGTGGGCACAATTGGCACCCTGCCCTGTGAGGAGCAGGAGGGGAGCCACCTCCACCTGGAATGCAAGCAGGGGGCCGATTGGATAAACCCCGAAAGCTTACAGTAAGCTCCGGCAGTAGCGGCTTAAAATAACAGACGCAAAGCGCAAAGCAAAAAGCCTGCCCCGGCAGCGGGGGGCTGCAAGAACAAAAATAAAAAGCGCGGGAAATTGTGATGGCGTGGTGGTTTTAACACCCATCAATCCACACATCGACAATTTCCTGCGCTTTTTTCTTTTTTAAGGCTTTGCCTATTTTATTTATTGATTAATTCATTTATTGGTTTGCCGGCGTATTGGTTTGCGCCGCGTTTATTGCGGCAGCCCAAACGCGTTGGCGCTTGGCAGTTGGTACGATTAGTAGGCCTTGGCTTCTTCCTCGCCCTTCAGCACACGCAGCGCGCCCTGGCAAAGGGCAAGCAGCTCGTCCTCGCCGGGGTATACGGTGATGGGGGCAATGAAGCCCAGCTTTTTCTGCAAAATTTCGCGGGTGTAGGGGTTGTAGGCAATGCCGCCCGTCAAAATAATTTGGTCTACCTTGCCATCCAGCACGGCGGCCATGGCCCCGGCATCCTTGGCAATCTGGTAGTAGAAGGCATCCTGCACCAGCAGGGCCTTGGGGTCTTTTTCCTTGGCTAGCTTTTCCACCACGCGGGCATCATTGGTGCCCAGGTAGGCGTTAAAGCCGCCGTTGCCGCAAATCTTTTTGTAAATTTCCTGCTGGGTATATTTGCCGCTAAAGCACATTTTTACCAAATCGCCCACAGGCACGGTGCCCGAGCGCTCGGGGCTAAAGCAGCCCTCGCCGTCTAGGATGTTGTTGACATCCACCACCTTGCCGTTTTGGTGCGCACCCACCGAAACGCCGCCGCCCATATGGATGACGATGAGGTTTAAATCCTCGTAGCGCTTGCCGGTTTCCTTGGCGTAGCGGCGGGCTACCGCCTTTTGGTTCAGCGCGTGGAAAATGCTGCGGCGGGGCAGCTCCGGCATACCCGAAAGCCGGGCGGTATCGGTCAGCTCGTCCACCACAACAGGGTCAACAATGTAGCTGGGGATGCCCACTTCATCGCCAATTTCCCGCGCTAAGATGCCGCCCAGGTTGGAGGCGTGCTGCCCCTGCACCCCGGCCTTCAAATCTGCCAGCAGGGCATCGCTCACGGTGTAGGTGCCGCCCGGAATGGGCTTTAGCAGGCCGCCACGGCCCACAATCACATCCAGAGATTTGGGGTCGCAGCCCTTTTCCTTCAAAAAGTCCATCAAAATTCCCTTGCGGAAATCTTTTTGGTCAATCACGGTGGCGTACTTGGCAATTTCCTCGGTGGGGTGGCGCAGCGTTTCCTCAAACAGCAGCGTTTCGTCCTCGAACACACCTACCTTGGTGGAGGTGGAGCCGGGGTTGATAACAAAGGTTTTGATTGGCATGGTAAGCGCTCCTTCTTTGTGCATTTGTTATTTGGTGCGGCGCGGCGGATAAAACCGTGCCGCGATACAGCAAGAACTTGCAAATTTGCCAGATTATTGGGGGGTTATTGGGGGCCGTTTGGCAGCCTGGCCCCTTATTGCAAACCGGCGGCCACCACGGCAGCCAGCGCAATGGAGTTTACCTTGGTTTGGAAAGAATCGGACCGGCTGGTTAAAATGGCGGGCACCTTGGTGCCGGTAAGGATGCAGCCGTTTTTACAATCGGCGGTATGCACCAGGGTTTTGTAAACCAGGTTGCCTGCCTGGATATCGGGGAACAGCAGGATGTCGGCGTGGCCGGCAGCGGGGCGGCCCTCGGCACCCTTGTGGCGGGCGGCTTCCTCGTCAATGGCAATATCTAGGGAGAGCGGGCCATCCACCACGCAGCCGGTAATTTTGCCATCCGCGCACATCTGGCGCAGGGCATCGGCATCCACCGTCACGGGCATTTTGGGGTTCACAACCTCCACCGCGGCCAGCGGGGCAACCTTGGGGCAGGCAACGCCGCAGGCGTGGGCTACCTCCACGGTATTTTCAAGGATATGTACCTTATCCTCCAGGGTGGGGTAGGTCATGAAGGCGACATCCGTTAAGAAAAGCAGCTGCTCAACCCCCGCAACCTCAAACACGGCCACATGGGAGAGGGTTTTGCCGGTGCGCAGGCCAACCTCTTTATCCAGCACACTCTTTAAAAAGGTTTTGGTGTCCAGCAGGCCCTTCATATACATATTGGCCTCGCCATCGTGCGCCAGCTTTACAGCCTTCAGGCTGGCCTTGATTTTATCCGGCTCGTTGATGATGCGGTACGGGGCCAAATCGATTTTCAGTTCGGCCGCGATCGCCCGAATTTTCGCTTCGTCACCCACCAGGATGGCATCGGCAATGCCCTGTTTGCGGGCGGCATCCACCGCCTCCAGCACAGCATCGTCCTCAGCGGCTGCAACCGCCAGGGTCTGACGCTTGCAGGTTTTTACCTTGGCAATCAAATCATCAAAATTCATCCTAAACAGCACCTCTTTTTTCATCCCGCGGGGTGGCAAACGATAAAGCCGCCCCACCTATATGTTAAAATAATAACACGCTGCCGGGGCAAGGTCAAGCGCATCCCCCCACAAAAACAGAATTAAAGTGAAGATTGTAAAAAATTAAGGGTAAATTGGCGGGATAGCATTGACAAAACATTAACAGGATGGTAAATTTATAGAAGGGCTATGTTTGCCTTGGCACCACATTGCTTGCTTTTTACCGGCAATTGTATCCGCACAGCGGGGTGGTGCTTTTCTTTCAAACAAAGTACGTTACATTTTTAACAGCACTGCGCCCCGCAGGAGAAGGATTACATTTATGGTAACTGCAATCTACCCCGGCAGCTTTGACCCTGTTACCCGCGGCCACTTAGATATCATCAAGCGTTCGTCCCGTATGTTTGACAAGGTGATTGTCAGCGTGCTGATCAACAATTCCAAAAACCCCTTGTTTACGGTGGAGGAGCGGGCAGCCCTGCTGCAAAGCTGCTGCAAGGACCTGGCCAATGTGGAGGTACGCTCCTTCGATGGCTTGACGGTGAATTTTGCCAAGGCCAACCATGCCACGGTGATGGTGCGGGGGCTGCGGGCGGTGACGGATTTTGAAAATGAAATTCAGCTTGCCCAAACCAACCACGCCCTGATGCCCGGCATCGAAACGGTGTTTTTGGCAACTTCCATCAAATGGAGTTACCTTTCCAGCACCGTGGTGAAGGAAGCCGCCCACTATGGCTCGGATGTGGGCAAGTTCGTTACCCCCAATGTGGAGGCCGCCCTCAAAGAAAAGCTGGAGCAGGGCGCGCTGTAAGCCGGGGCAACGCCCGGCACCTACGTTAGAAATAAGCGCTTTGGCGTTTATATAGTCCGTTTACGATAGTTTATCCTACAACCAACAATATCAAGGAGGCTGTTTTATGAAAAAGATCGTCATTGCCAGTGCTTGCCGTACCGCCATCGGTAAATTTGGTGGTACCCTTGCCAATGTTCCCGCCGCCGAGCTGGGCGCAACGGTTATCAAGGAAGCCGTGAACCGTGCCGGTATCGCCCCCGAGCAGGTCGATCACGTTTACATGGGCTGCGTTATTCAGGCAGGCTTGGGGCAGAACGTTGCCCGCCAGGCTTCCTTGAAAGCCGGCCTGCCGGTTACCACCCCCGCGGTTACCATCAACGTGGTTTGTGGTTCGGGGTTGAACTGTGTGAACATGGCTGCCCAGATGATTGAGGCGGGCGACGCCGACATCGTGGTTGCCGGTGGCACCGAAAACATGGATATGGCACCCTTTGCCATGATGAAGGGCCGCTACGGCTACCGCATGGGCGCACCCATGGGCAAAAGCGAGCTGGTAGACACCATGGTGAACGATGCACTGTGGGATTCCTTCAACAACTACCACATGGGCATCACCGCCGAGAATGTGGCCGAGCAGTGGGGCATCACCCGCGAGCAGCTTGACGAGTTCTCGGCCGGTTCCCAGGCAAAAGCCTGCGAGGCCATCAAGTCCGGCGCATTCAAAGAGGAAATCGTTCCCGTTGTCATCAAGGGCAAAAAGGGCGATATCGTGTTTGATACCGACGAAGGACCCCGTGAAGGCACCACCGCCGAGACCCTGGCAAAGCTGAAGCCCGCCTTCAAGAAGGATGGCATTGTTACCGCCGGTAACTCCTCCGCCATCAACGATGGCGCTGCCGCCTTTGTTGTGATGAGCGAGGAAAAGGCTAAGGAACTGGGCGTTACCCCGCTGGCCACCTGGGTTGCCGGTGCGCTGGGCGGCGTTGACCCCTCCATCATGGGCGTTGGCCCGGTTGCCGCCACTAAAAAGGTGATGGCAAAAACCGGCTTGAGCGTTGCCGATATGGATTTGATTGAGGCCAACGAGGCCTTTGCCGCCCAGAGCCTGGCGGTTGCCCACGATTTGGAATTTGATTCCTCCAAGCTGAACGTAAACGGCGGCGCCATTGCGCTGGGCCACCCGGTTGGCGCTTCGGGCGCACGTATCTTGGTCACCCTGCTTTACGCCATGAAGCACCGCGGCGCCAAGAAGGGCCTTGCTACCCTGTGCATCGGCGGCGGCATGGGCTGTGCCACCATCGTCGAGATGGACTGAGCGTAACCGAACCATCGAGAGGAGATACAAAATGTCTTTTGTAACAACCGAACTCCAGGGTGCCGTAGCGGTGCTGACCATTGACCGCCCGAAGGCCCTGAACGCCCTCAACCCCGAGGTTTTGGCCGATTTGAAGGCCGCCTTTGAGGGCCTTGACCAAAACGCGGTACGCTGCGTGGTGCTGACCGGCGCCGGCGATAAAAGCTTTGTGGCCGGTGCGGACATCGGCGCGATGAGCACCATGACCAAAGCCGAGGGCGAAGCCTTTGGCAAGCAGGGGAACGATGTGTTCCTGATGATTGAAAGCTTCCCGCTGCCGGTAATTGCGGCGGTGAACGGCTTTGCCCTGGGCGGCGGCAACGAGCTTGCCATGAGCTGTGATATCCGCCTTTGCGCCGATAACGCCCTGTTTGGCCAGCCCGAGGTGGGCCTGGGCATCACACCCGGCTTTGGCGGCACCCAGCGTTTGGGCCGCCTGGTGGGCATGGGCATGGCAAAGCAGCTTGTATTTTCCGCCAACAACATCAAGGCGGACGAAGCCCTGCGCATTGGGCTGGTGAACGCGGTGTACCCCCAGGCAGAACTGCTGGAGAACGCCGTGAAGCTGGCAACCAAAATTGCCCGCAACGCCCCCATTGCCGTGCGCAACTGCAAAAAGGCCATGAACGATGGCATCTCGCTGCCCATTGAGAAGGCCGTGGAGGTTGAAGAAAAGCTGTTTGGCGATTGCTTTGAAACCCACGACCAGGTGGAGGGGATGGGGTGCTTCCTCTCCCGCGAAAAACCGAAACCCAGAGCGGTATTTACGAACAACTGATTTTTAATCACAAAACAAAATAAAACAAACTTAAGGGAGGCTATATTATGAAGGTAGGCGTTATTGGTGCCGGTACCATGGGCCAGGGCATTGCAAAGGCGTTCGCCCAGGTAGAGGGCTACACGGTTGCCCTGTGTGATATCAAGCAGGAGTGGGCCGAGGGCGGCAAGGATAAAATTGCCAAGGGCTATGCCAAGCTGGTTGCCAAGGGCAAGCTGACCCAGGAAAAGGTGGATGCCATGCTGGCAGCCATCACCCCGGGCCTGAAGGAAGACCTTTGCGCAGATTGCGATTTGATTGTGGAGGCTGCCTTTGAGGATATGAAAGTAAAGCAGACCACCTTTGGCGAGCTGGATAAAATTGCCAAGGAAAGCTGCATTTTTGCCTCCAACACCTCAAGCCTTTCCATCACCGAGATCGGCAAGGGCCTGGGCCGCCCGATGATTGGCATGCACTTCTTCAACCCGGCTGACCGCATGAAGCTGATTGAAGTGATTGCCGGGGCAAACACCCCCGCCGAGACCGTGGAAGCCATCAAAAAAATCAGCGTTGAGATTGGCAAAACCCCCGTTCAGGTGAACGAGGCTGCCGGG
>JAQUSS010000212.1 GCA_028710135.1 Gemmiger sp.
GGGGTTTGGCGGGCGGGTTTTGCACCAGGTAGCTTTCGCTTTGGCGCTGCACCACCGCCACGCCGGATACCGGGTCCTGCTCATCCATCTGGATGCGGGTGGCGCGGGCGTAGGCGGTTTTATCCTGCGCCACCTTTTTATAGCCCGCGCATTCCACATATTTGGCGGGCAGGTGTTCAAAATCCGTCAGGTAGCAGCTCCCCGCAAGGTCCCTGATTTCGGCAAGGGGCTCCCCTGCCGCCAAGCGGTCGGCCAGCTCGCGGATGGGGCGCTCCCCCATGCCAAACAGCACCATATCGGCCCCCGAGCTCTCTAAAATGGAGGGCAAAACCGTATCCTGCCAGTAATCGTAATGGGCAAAACGGCGCAGGGAGGCTTCCAGCCCGCCCATCACAATGGGGGCCTCGGGGTACGCCTGCCGGGCCAGCTTGGCATACACGGTATCGCACCGGTCGGGGCGCTTATCCATCCGGCCACCGGGGGTGTAGGCATCGGTTTTGCGGCGGATTTTTGCCACGCTGTAGTGGGATACCATGCTATCCACCACCCCGCCCGAAATCAAAAAGGCAAGGCGTGGGCAGCCAAAGGTGGTAAAGCTGGCGGAGGTATGCCATTCCGGCTGGGCAAGCATCCCCACCTTATAGCCCGCGGCCTCCAGCACCCGCCCAATAATGGCCGAGCCAAAGCTGGGGTGATCCACATAGGCATCCCCCGATACCAGTACAAAATCCACATAATTCCACCCGCGCGCCTGCATTTCCTCGCGGTTCATGGGTAGGTATTCAAAGGTTTGGGCCATCATTTTTCCTTCCTTGGGGGTCACTCATCGTTCTGCGCGCTCAACTTCCGCTCCTGCCACTGCGCTTTGGTAACCAGCACGGCGCGGGGCTTGGCGCCCTCGTAGGGGCCGATAATTTTTTCCTGCTCCATCTGGTCCATAATGCGGGCAGCGCGGGCATAGCCCAGCTTGCAGCGGCGTTGCAGCAGGCTGGTGGAGGCAAGCCCTGCCTCAATCACACATTCGGCGGCCTGCTCAAACATGGCATCGTGCCCGGCACCGCCATCGGCATCGTCGTCGCTGCCACCGCCCCGCTTTTCGGCCACGGCGCGGCGCTCCATCTCGGCAATCATTTCCTCATCATACTGGGCAGTGCTGGTGGTTTTGATAAAGCTGAGTACCGCCGAAATTTCCTCATCTGTCACAAACGTGCCCTGGATACGGGTCGGCTTCGAGGCCCCCACCGGCATAAACAGCATATCGCCGTTGCCCAGCAGTTTTTCGGCCCCGCCGCCATCCAAAATGGTGCGGGAATCAATCTGGCTGGAAACCGCAAACGCAATCCGGCTGGGGACGTTGGCCTTGATAAGCCCGGTGATAACATCCACGCTGGGGCGCTGGGTGGCAATAATCAAATGCAGGCCGGCGGCGCGGGCCTTTTGGGCAATGCGGCAGATATAATCTTCCACTTCCTTGCCCGCCACCATCATCAAATCCGCCAGCTCGTCAATCACAATTGCAATATAGGGCAGGTGTTCCATCCCGGGGTGTTGGGCGGCAAACCGGTTGTAGGTTTTGATATCGCGCACATTATTTTCAGCAAACAGCTTATAGCGGCGCTCCATCTCGGCCACCGATGCGCCCAGCGCCCCTGCGGCCTTGCGCGGCTCGGTAACCACCGGCATCAACAGGTGGGGAATGCCGTTATACTCGGCCAGCTCCACCACCTTGGGGTCAATCAAAATCAGCTTGACATCCTCCGGCCCGGAGCGGAACAAAAAGCTGATGATGATGGAGTTGATGCAAACCGATTTACCACTGCCGGTGGAGCCTGCCACCAATAGGTGGGGCATTTTGCAAAGGTCGGCCACTTGGGCGGTACCCGCAATATCCTTGCCCAGCGCCATGGTGAGGGGCGAGCGCATATTGATGTAATTGGGCGACTCAAACACCCCGCGGATGTTTACCGCCGAGCGAAGGCGGTTGGGCACCTCGATGCCAACCGCAGGCTTGCCGGGGATGGGGGCCTCAATGCGAACCCCCGCTGTTGCCAGGTTGAGGGCAATATCATCCGAAAGGTTGGTGATGCGGCTGATTTTTACCCCCGCCTGGGGCTGTAGCTCGTACCGGGTTACCGAGGGGCCGCGGCAGATATCCAAAATTTTGGTGCTGACGCCAAAGCTATCCAGGGTGCTTACAAGAATCCCGGCGTTCTTTTTCATCTCCCGCGCGGCACCGGCATCATCCTCTATCTGCTGGGGGTTAAAGAGGTTGAGCGAGGGGTAGCAGTAGGGCTTGATTTCCTCGGCCTGGCGGGCCATGGCGGCCTGCAAATTGAGCGAATCGCCCCCCGGGGCCGCCGCGCCCTTGGCGTGGGCCGCGTTGGGTGGTGAGGAGATGGGCTCGCTGGCTGAGTTGCCCATGGCCGGGGTGCGGGTGGCGGGGGCGGCGGGTACGGTGGGCAAAACGGGGCGGGCCGGGCTTTCGGGCACCACCACCGCGTTGCCTGCCAAAACCTCCGTCATGGGCACGCCCGCGTTCCAGGCGGCCTCGGCAACATCAAAGCTGCCACCCAAAGTGGGCACCGGTATCACCACCGGGGCGGCACCCGGCGGGGTGGCCGGGTAGGCTGGGGCGGGCGTTTCGGCCACATCGCCGGCATCCATAAAATCGTCCAAATCGTCAAAAGCGCCAAGAACGCCATCGGGCAAATCCAGCTTTGTTTCGGCAGAAATTTCACTGCTTTGGGGGTTGCCACCCTCGGCGGTATGCCCTGCCTCCCCCATCGCCTTGCGTATTAAGGCGGTGATATCGGGGTCCTCGCCATCGGCGGGGGCGGCATCCGCCAGGGCATCGCCCTGGCCATCCAGCCGCTGCTCAAAGCTATCCCCCGTGCGGGGGGCAGCTTCCGGTTCGGGCCGGTGCGCCACCGTGGGTGGCGGGGGGGGGTGGGCCAGCTGCTCAAGCGGGTCAAGCCCAAAGGTACCGCCGGGGCCAATCACCACCGGCTTTAGGGGGTCGTTTTGCAGGGCCTGGTT
>JAQUSS010000213.1 GCA_028710135.1 Gemmiger sp.
CAAAAACCTGGCCGAAATTTGCGCCGGGGCCGATATTTTGGTGGCGGCGGTGGGCCGTGCCGGGTTTATTACCGGCGATATGGTAAAACCGGGCGCGGTGGTTATTGATGTGGGCATCAACCGTGGGGCGGATGGCAAGCTGCATGGCGATGTGGCGTATGCCCCCGCCGCCGAAAAAGCAGGGTTTATCACCCCGGTGCCGGGCGGCGTAGGCCCCATGACCCGCGCCATGCTGATGAAAACACCGCCCTGGCCGCCGCGCGGCAAAATGGGCAGATTTTGTAAAAAACGCTTGACGCTGGGCCCTGGGTGTGCTATTATGATAAAGCCGCATGGCACGGGCCGATAAGTGTGCCTTTTTATGGCACCGCCCCAGCTCCAGCGAGACTTTTCAAAGAGAGGTTTTACAATGTACGCAGTTATCATTACCGGTGGCAAGCAGTACAGCGTTCAGGTTGGCGACAGCATTTATGTCGAAAAGCTGGGTGCTGAGGCTGACCGCGAAGTCACCTTCGACCAGGTTCTCGCCGTGGGCGAGGAGGGCGCTGCCAAATTTGGCGCGCCGACCGTGGATGGCGCTACCGTTACCGGCAAAGTCATCAAAAACGGCAAAGGCAAGAAGCTCAACATTCTCACCTATCGTCCCAAAAAGGGCAGCATGGTTCGCAAGGGCCATCGTCAGCCCTACACGAAGGTCGAGATTACCGCGACCAACGGCTGAAGGAGGTAACACACAATGGCACATAAAAAAGGCGTAGGCTCTACCAAAAACGGCCGTGACTCCGAGTCCAAGCGTTTGGGCGTAAAGCGCGGCGACGGTCAGTTTGTTTTGGCTGGCAACATTCTTGTTCGCCAGCGCGGCACCCACATCCACCCGGGTGAGGGTGTTGGCATCGGCAGCGATGATACCCTGTTTGCCCTGGTGGACGGCCAGGTCCGCTTTGAGCGGATGGGCCGTGACCGCAAGCGCTGCACTGTCAAACAGTAAAAGCCTATCTTGGGCGGGCCGCAACGGCCCGCCTGTTTTATTTTGTATTTTAAAAATGTTACGGTGCCCGGCGGCACACCCGCAAAACGGGTGGTTAAAAGCCTGCCGCAAGCGCACAATAACGTTGTAACCGGTTTTAAATTAAACAAGAAAGAAGGTGCCTGGTATGCCCAGCAATTTTATTGATGTAGCCGATATTTGGGTTCATGGCGGCAAAGGGGGCGATGGTTGCGTCAGCTTCCACCGCGAAAAATTTGTGGCCGCGGGTGGCCCCGATGGTGGCGATGGCGGCAGGGGCGGCAGCATTGTGTTTGTGGCCGATGATAACCTATCTACCCTGATGGATTTCCGCTATAAGCGCCGGTATGCAGCGCCCGAGGCCGAAAATGGCCGCGCCGCCTGCCAAAGCGGCAAAGGGGGGGCAGACCTGGTGATTCGGGTACCCCGGGGCACCGTGTTGAAGGAATTTGATAGCGGCCTGGTGGTGGCAGACCTTACCGGTAGCGAGCCGCTGGTGGTGGCCAAGGGCGGGCGCGGCGGCTGGGGCAATGCCCACTTTGCCACCCCCACCCGCCAGATCCCCAAGTTTGCCAAGCCCGGCCTGCCGGGGGAGGAAATTCACCTTCGGCTGGAGCTGAAGGTGATTGCCGATGTGGGGCTGATTGGCTTCCCGAACGTGGGCAAATCTACCCTCATCAGCATTATCAGCGCGGCCAAACCCAAAATTGCAAACTACCACTTTACCACCCTTACCCCGGTGCTGGGCGTGGTATCGGTTGGGCCGGAGCAAAGCTTTGTGTGTGCCGATATCCCCGGCTTGATTGAGGGCGCAGCCGAGGGCGTTGGCCTGGGGCACGACTTTTTGCGCCATGTGGAGCGCTGCCGCCTGCTGTTGCACGTAGTGGATGTTTCAGGCTGCGAGGGCCGCGACCCCGTGCAGGATTTTGAGCAGATTAACAAGGAGCTTGCGGGCTTTAGCGCCGAACTGAGTGGCCGCCCCCAAATTGTGTTGGGCAACAAGTGCGATATTGCCACGCCCGAGCAGATTGCCGATTTCCGCGCCTATATCGAGGGGCAGGGCCTTACCTTCCTGCCCATCTCGGCCGCCACACGTCAGGGTGTGGATGGGCTGCCCCGCCTAGTGTACGACCGCCTCAAGGCGCTACCGCCGGTCAAGGTGTTTGCGCCGGAGTACAGCCGCCCCGACCCGGCACTGCTGCCCAGCCGCCCCTTCCAGGTGAAAAAGAACGCCCCCCACGAGTTTACGGTGGAGGCACCCTGGCTGGAACGTATTTTGGCCGGCACCAATGTGGAGGACTACGAGAGCCTGCAATATTTCCAAACACAGTTGGGAGATTCGGGCCTGCTGGACGAACTGGTGCGCCAGGGCGTTGAGGAGAACGACACCATCAAGATTGGTGAATACGAGTTCGACTACGTTTACTAAGGAAGTTTTTATGCTGTTTACCGCCGAATCGCAAGTTGATATCCACGAGCAAAGCCCGCTTTCCCTCGCCTTTGTGGGGGATGCGGTGCTGGAGCTGCTGGTGCGCCAGCGCCTAGTTTCCACCACACGGCTACAGCCCGGCAAGCTGCACGCTACGGCTGTAAAATATGTATCGGCCAAGGCCCAATGCCGGGAGCTTGCCCTGCTGGAGCCGCTGTTGAGCGAGGCCGAAACGGCGGTGTTCCGGCGCGGCAAAAATGCCAGCAAGGCCACGGTGGCAAAGCACGCCACCCCCGAGGGATACCGGGCCTCCACCGGGCTGGAATGCCTGCTGGGCTGGCTGTACCTGCAAAACCAGAACGACCGCATTGTGGAACTGTTTGAGGTGCTGTGGCAGGGTTACGACCCCGCCGCCCAATAACAACCAAAGGCAGCGCCCGGGTAAAACCACCGGCCGCTGCCTTTTTGCTGGAACAGGGGTTACTTTTTGCGGGTATCCTCCTTGGAGGGGCGGCAGCCGCAGCCGTTGGTGCTGTTGGTGCTGCTGGTTGCATTGCTGGCC
>JAQUSS010000214.1 GCA_028710135.1 Gemmiger sp.
CCCCCCAAAATTGCCTCAATCACCCCCCAAATCCCCCCAATAAAGCTGATGAGGCCCACCACCATCCCAAACCCGGTAATCAGCCGTATCGGCTTGACCGAAAGGCTGGTAATGCCATCGAACGCCAAGGTCAGCATTTTGGAGAGGGGATAGTGGCTCTCGCCCGCAATCCGCTCCTTGCGCTCGTAGGTAACGCAGGTGCTTTTAAAGCCCACCAGCGGCACCATGCCCCGCAAAAACAGGTTTACCTCCTTGAAATTTGCAAATTCCTGCAAAACGCGGGCGCTCAACAGCCGGTAATCGGCGTGGTTATACACCACCTCCGCCCCCATCCAGTTCAGCAGCTTGTAAAAGCTTTCGGCGGTAAAGCGCTTAAAAAAGGTGTCGGTATCCCGCTTGCTGCGCACACCGTACACCACCTCGCACCCATCGCGGTAGGCATCCACCATCCCGTCCATGGCGTTGCTATCGTCCTGGCCGTCACAATCGATGGAGATGGTGATATCGCATTGGTCTTTGGCTTCCATCAGCCCGGCAAGCACGGCATTTTGGTGGCCGCGGTTCCGGCTTTGGCTGATGCCCAGGTAGTGGGGGTCGGCCTTGGCCAGGTCGCAAATAATCTGCCAGGTATCGTCCTTGGAGCCATCGTTCACAAACAGCACCCGGCTTTCGGGGCTGATTTTGCCCGCCGCAGCCAGCGCGTTAATTTTGCCCAAAAACTGCGGCGCGGTAATGGGCAAAACCTCCTGCTCGTTGTAGCAGGGGATTACAATATACAAAATCGGGTTTTGGCGGTTGTTCATCTTTTGTCACCCATCCCTTCCTGGTGTTCTGCCCGCAGGCGTTCCGGGTCCAGCAGCTTAAAGCTGCCCCGGAAGGTTTCCAGCAGGCCCTCCCGCTGCATCCGGCCAAGCTCGCGGCTCAAGGCGCTGCGGTCACAGTTCAAATATTCGGCCAGGCCGGCCCTTGTCAGGCTCACGGCAAAGGTATCGCTGCCCGCCCGCTCGGCTTCGTCCAGCAGCCAAATGCTGATGCGGGTGCGCAGGCTTTTGCAAATCAACAGCTCCACCCGGCGGTCCAGCGCAAAATATTTGCCGCTGATGGTGGCAATCAGGTTTTGCAGGAGCTGGCAGTGGCTCTCGTGCAAATTGGCGCAGGGGTGTACAATTTTGTTGTAGGGCAGGTAAACTGCCATACAGGCACTCTCCGCCAAAACGCTGACGGGGCTTTTCTCCCGCGAGCCGGAAAGTACATCCCCAAACAGCCCCCCCGGCCCCATCTGGGTGATGGCAACGCTGGCACCATCGGGGGTGTTTTTTACGGCGGTAATTTGCCCTTCCAGCACAATGCCAACCTCCCGGTTTTCGTACCCGGCCAGCAGCAAAAATTCGCCCTTATGGTAGCGGCGCACCCGGGGGGCAAAGCAGGTCATCATGCGGTCCAGTTCATCGTCCCGCATGGCGTGGAGGAGCGGCGTGTTCCGCAATAGGGGGTAATAGGGTGTTAAATCCGTAACATTCACCTCGTTATGTTGCACGGGCAACAGAAATTCTTCCTCTATTATAGTATAGTAGGCTGGTAAAAGCAAGAAACATCGCAACGGGGCCCCCTTTGGCGGGGTGCCCAGAAAAGAACCCGAAAAGAACCTGAAAAGGAAATAGAGGAGAAAAGATGAACCTGAAAAAGCTTTGGGCCGGGGTAACGGCAGTTGTTTTGGCGGCGGCACTTGCCGCTTGCGGCGGTGCACCCGCCGCCACGGCAAGCAGTGTGGCGGAATCGGCAGCACCCCTTGCCACCGAGGCACCGGCGGCTTCCAGCCAGGTGGCCAGCCCCGAAACCCCGGCCAGCACCCTGCGGGTGGCCGGGCTGAAGGGCCCCACCACCATGGGCCTAGTCAATTTGATGAAAAGCGAAAACCCCGGGTACGAATTTTCGGTTTATGGCGCAGCCGATGAGGTGGTGCCGCTGCTGGTGAAGGGCGAGCTGGATGCAGCCGCCCTGCCCGCCAACCTGGCGGCAACCCTCTACCAAAAAACCAACGGTGCGGTGGAGGTTGCCTGCATCAACACCCTGGGCGTTTTGTATGTGGTGGAAAAGGGGGATACCGTGCAATCGGTGGCCGACCTAAAGGGCCAAACCATCCTAACCACCGGCAAGGGCACCACCCCCGAGTACGTTTTGCGCTACCTGCTGGCCCAAAATGGCCTTGACCCGGATGCCGATGTGGATATCCAGTATTTTAGCGAGGCTACCGAGGCCTTGGCCCAGCTACAGGCAGGCGCGGGCAACATTGCCATGCTGCCGCAACCCTTTGTAACCAGCGCCCTTACCCAGGTGGAGGGGCTGCGGGTAGCGCTTGACCTAAACGCCGTATGGCAGGCGGCAGCGGGCAGCAAGCTGGTAACCGGGGTGCTGGTGGTGCGCAAGGATGCTGCCGCGCGTGACCCTGCGGCCTTTGCGGCCTTTATGGCGGATTACCAGGCCAGTGTGGAGGCCGCCAATACCGACCTTGAAACAACCGCCGCCCTGTGCGAGGAGTACGGCATTGTGGCCAAGGCGGCCCTGGCCCAAAAGGCCCTGCCCCAGTGCAACATTGTGTTTGAAACCGGGGACGAGATGAAAACCGACCTGGCCGCCTACTACCAGGTGCTGTTTGATGCCGACCCCGCCAGCGTTGGCGGAACCCTGCCCGACGATGCGTTCTACCAGGCCAATGTGGGCTAACCGGGCAGAAAAACAAAAAAAGCAGGCAGTAAGCCGGCGCACCGCCACCCCCTGGTGGCAGAGTGCGGCGGCTATTGTCTTTTGGGTGGCTGTGTGGCAGCTGGCGGCCATGGCGCTGGGGCACGGGGGGCTGTTTTTATCCACCCCGCTGCAAACCTTGGCGGCCTTAGCCCGGCTGCTGCCCACCGCCATGTTTTGGCAGCGGATTGCATTTTCTTCCCTGCGGATATTGGCGGGGTTTGTGCTGGCCGTGGTGTTTGGGGTGG
>JAQUSS010000070.1 GCA_028710135.1 Gemmiger sp.
ATCATCCGCAGGGCGCTTTGCACCGCATCGTTGTAGGCTTCGCGCCGTATTTTGCCACTGCACACGGCCATGCACTTGCCGATATGGGCGTTCAGGCAGGGGCGGCCCTTGCCGATATCCTGCGGGAAGGCCCGGTTGCACCGGGGCAGCAAAAAGCAGTTTTGGGCGGTTTCCACCATCTCCCGCACGGCGAAGGAGGAGGTAAAGGGGCCGATATACTCGGCATCGTCCTCCTCCTTTTGCAGCACGGCTGAAATGCGCGGCCAATCCCCTTTGGTAACCTTTACATAGCTGTAGCCCTTATCGTCCTTGAGCAGGATGTTGTATTTGGGGGTATGGGCCTTAATTTGGCTTGCCTCCAGCACCAGGGCTTCAAACTCGCTTTGGCAAACAATCACATCAAAGGCAAAGGCGTGCTCAATCATCTGGGTTACCTTGGCATCGTGCGGCACCCCCTCCCTAAAATACTGCGAAACGCGGGTGAGCAGCCGCTTTGCCTTGCCGATATAGATGATGGTATCCGCCTTATCGCGGATGATATAAACGCCCGGGAGCTTTGGCAGCATACAGGCTTTTTGGTACAGTTCAGCTTTGGTCAATGGTACACCCCTTGTGTGTTGTGGTTATGAGAAAAAGAACGGCGGGTGGAAACCTCTCCACCCGCCGCAAGACCTTTGTATTAAAGCAATTATTCCGAGAAGCCGGAGTTTACCAGCTTAACCAGACCCTCGACCGCGCCCTGCTCATCGGTGCCGTCCGCAATAATACGGATGGTCGTACCACCCACGATGCCCAGGCTCAACACCCCAAGCAGCGATTTTGCATTGACACGGCGCTCCTCTTTCTCGACCCAGATGGATGATTTATACTCGTTTGCCTTCTGGATAAAAAATGTTGCGGGACGAGCGTGCAAACCAACCTGATTCTCAACGGTAACTTCTTTCACGTACATAGTTATTCTCTCCTATTTTCTCGAAAATAATATGCCCATTTACCGCACCGCCAAACAGGCAATGCGCATATGCCGTGGGGCACATCCACTGACGGACCGCACAGAACTTTTCCGCCTTGTTTACACCCATTTTAGCGTATTTCCGGGGTTTTGTACAGACATTTTTGGATTTTTGGCATCATTCTGTAATTCCGCCAATCTCCAGGCGGTTTCTTTGTGCATTATTTCTAGTTTGTTTTCAACATTCTTGTAGATAGGCTACAAAATATTGGCAGGGTGGCCGTTTTTGCTATTCCGGGGCGGTTTCGTTTTGGCGGGTGTACACCATTTTTAACGTGCATTCCCCCGCCAAACCATCCCCGGGGGCCGGGGTGTACCCCATGCCCAGGCAAAGGGTGTACAGCGCGGTGTGCCTGCCCACCCCCTGCAAATAGGGTGCCGGGTGTTCGGGCAGCTTTTTGCGGGCAAAATCCAGCAGCTTGCGGCCAAGGCCCTGGCTGCGGGCGGCTGGCTGCACATAAAGCCAGCCAATCTCGCCGGTGGCATGGCGCACCGCCACAACGGCATCAGGGTTGGCGGCAGTTTCGTGCAGGTAGAAGGCCCAGCCCTGCCCCTGTGCCTCCTGCGGCAGGGCGGCTGGGGCTGGGGCATCGGCCCCCGCATCCGCGCCGGTGCAGGCCCGGTAAATTTCGGCCACCGCCTGCCACTGGGCGGGCGTTTTTACCAGGCGGGCGCTCTCGGCCCGCTTCCAGCGGGGGATGGGCGCGGGGTGGGTGGCGCACCAATTTTCATAAAGTTCCGGGCGGCGGGCACGGGTGCGGGCGCGGCTTTGGGCCGCCCGCCAGGCATCCACTTTGGTATGGTTCCCACAGAGCAGGGTTGGCGGCACAGCGCGCCCCTCCCACACCTCGGGGCGGGTGTACTGGGGGTATTCCAGCAGGCCATCCCAGTAGCTTTCCTCCTGGTAGCCCTTCTCCTCGGCCAGCACCCCGGGCTGAAGCCGCAGCACGCTATCGGCCACCACCAGGCTGGCAAGCTCGCCCCCGGTCAGCACATAGTCGCCAATCGAAAGCTCCTCATCCCCAAACGCATCAATCACCCGCTGGTCAATCCCCTCGTAGTGGCCGCAAACCAGCACCAGGTCGTCACATGCGGCAAGGCGCTTGGCATCCTCCTCGGTATAGGGTTTCCCGGCAGCGGTCATAAATACCACATGGGGCTTGGCGCGGCCCTGGGCAGCCGCCTGGGCCGCCACCGCCCGCAGGCAATCGGCTATCGGTTGGGCATACAGCACCATCCCACAGCCGCCGCCATAGGGGTAATCGTCCGTTTGGTTTTGGCGGTTGGTGGTATAGGCCCGCAATTGGTGGCAGTGGGCCTCAAACAAGCCTTTATCGGCTGCGCGGCCCAAAATGCTGGTGTTCAAAAAAGGGGCGCAAATTTCAGGGAACAGGGTAACGATATCCACACGCATCCCCATTATTCCCGGTCCCCCTCGGTAGGCTCCCCAAATAGGCCCGGGATGGGGGTAACCAGCACCACGCCCCCCGCAATATCCATGGTATCAATAAAGGCAGGCACCGCGGGCAGCAGGTGCGCCGCCCCATCGGGCGCGGTTACCGTGTACAAATCCTGCGCACCGGCGGTATCCACCGCGGTAATTTTGCCGTACTCCGCCCCGGTGGCAGCATCGCGCACGGCACAGCCGATAACATCCTCCACAAAATAGCGGCCCTCGGGCAGGTTGGCATCCGCACGGGCAAAATACAGGGTTTTGCCCACCATGGCGCGGGCGGCATCCATATCCCCTACCTCCGCCAAGGTGAGGAGCAGCACGGTGCCCTGTGGCCGTACACCTTCCAAGGTATAGGGCTTGGTGGCATCCTGGCCGGCATAGAGGGTGTGAATGGTTTTTAAAAATTCCGCACCATCGCAAAGCGGGGTGGCCTTCATCTCGCCACGCACACCGTGGGTGGTAACAATTTTACAGGCAGGAAGATAATTTTGCATAATTCGCATCGCTCCTTTTATCAAAAAAGCACCTTGCCGGATGGCAAAGTGCCTGTGCAGATAGAACAACCCGCAAAAGTGTTGCGCCGGTGGGCGGGCAAAAAGCCCCGGCACCGGCAAGCGGTGGCGGAACATTTTGGCGCGGCAGGGGCAGGCAACCCTTTGTGGTTTGCCCTATGTTTAACCGATTTCTACCACGGCTTTTTCGCCCTGGCGGACGGCGGCGGCCCGCACCACAACGCGGATCGCTTTTGCAATGCGGCCCTGCTTGCCAATGACACGGCCCATATCGCCTTCCGCCACCGTAAGGTGGTAGACGATGGCACCATCATCGCGCGCGGGGTCTACGGTAACCTGCACAGCGTCCTTGTTTTCCACAAGGCCGCGTGCAACGGCAAGAAGCAGCTCCTGCATTATGTTTTCCTCCCGCTTATTTTACAGAATTTCGGATTTTTTCAGCAATACACGCACGGTGTCGGTGGGCTGTGCGCCGCTGGCCAGCCACTGCTTGGCTTTCTCGCCATCAATCTTCACAACAGACGGTTCCTGGGTGGGGTCGTAATAGCCGATTTCTTCAATGAAACGGCCATCACGGGCGTAGCGGCTATCTGCCACAACCACGCGGTAGAAGGGAGCCTTTTTTGCACCGATGCGGCGCAGACGAATTTTAACCATTTGAAATTACCTCCTGAAAATGTTTACGGCCCTTGTGGGGCTACTCTCTATCGTATAAACCCATGGGCCGTAAAGCCGTGCGGGTCATACCAAAATTTTGTTGCGGCAACCTTAGCCGCGTAAACCGCCCATGCCACCCATGCCGGGCATACCGCCCATCCGGCGCATAAAGCCCTTGGGGTTGCGCTTGGCCTGCTTCATCATTTTTTGCATCATCTCAAACTGGCGCAGCAGCTTGTTCACTGCCTCCACCGTTTGGCCGCTGCCCGCCGCAATGCGGCGTTTGCGCTTGGGGTTGATGATGCTGGGCTTTGCCCGCTCGGCAGGCGTCATCGAAAAAATCATGGCCTCAATGTGGGGCAGGGCCTTCTCGTCCAGGGTATCGGGCGAAATTTGGTTGCCGCCCGGCAACATGGAAAGCAGCGCCGAAGCCCCGCCCATCTTGCGTATCTGGGAGAATTGGGCCAACATATCGTTCATATCGAACTTGTTGGTCATCATCCGCTTGGCGGATTCCTCGGCTTCGGCATTATCCTGCACCGACTGTGCCTTCTCTATTAAGGAAAGCACATCCCCCATCCCCAAAATACGGCTGGACATCCGGGCGGGGTAAAATAGCTCCAAATCGTCCAGCTTTTCGCCAATGCCCTGGAAGTAGATGGGCTTGCCGGTAACGGCCAGCACCGAAAGTGCCGCGCCGCCCCGGGTATCGCCATCGGTTTTGGTTAAAATCACGCCATCCACGCCAATTTTTTCGTGGAAGGCCTTGGCAACGTTTACGGCTTCCTGCCCGGCCATGGCATCCACCACCAGCAGGGTATCGTCCACCTCCACCGCTTGCTTGATGCGCACCAGTTCATCCATCAGCGCATCATCAATCTGCAAACGGCCGGCGGTATCCAAAATCACAATATCGTTGCCGTAATCTTTTGCGCGGGCCAGTGCCTTTTGGGCAATCTGCTCGGGCTTGGCCCCCTCCAGGGTAAACACCGGTACCCCGGCCTGCTCGCCCACAATTTTCAATTGGTCAATAGCGGCTGGGCGGTAGATATCGCAGGCAACCAGCAATGGGTGGTGCCCCTGCTTGTGGTAAAACTTGCCCAGCTTGGCCGCGTGGGTGGTTTTGCCGTTGCCCTGCAAGCCGCACATCATCAGCACGGTTTGGCCTTTATTTTTGATGCGGAGCTGTTGGGGTTCCTCGCCACCCATCAGGGTGGTTAGCTCCTCGTTGACAATTTTCACCACCTGCTGGGCGGGGGTCAGGCTATCCATAACCTCCTGGCCCATGGCCCGCCCGGACACTTTGGCGCAAAAGCTTTTGGCAACCTGGTAGTTGACATCCGCCTCCAGCAGCGCCATCCGAACCTCCCGCATGGCGGTTTGGATATCGCTCTCGCCCAGCTTGCCCTTGCCCCGCAGCTTTTTAAACACGCCGGAAAGGCGCTCGCTCAAGGATTCAAATGCCATTTTCGCCCTCCTCCGCCGCATTGATGCCCTGCAAGATTCGCAGGATCTCGGTGGTATCTTCCTGTATCCGGCGCGAGGGGGCGCATAGCCCCTGGTTCACACAGCGGATATCTTTGGTGTAACGTTCCAGCTTATCCAGTTCGGCTTGCAGCGCAGCATACCGGCGCGCACTGCCGATTTTTGCCTCCATATCGGTTAAAATCACCTCGCCATGCTTGATGGCATCCCGCACACCCTGGCGCGTGATGCCAAAATTGGCGGCAATTTCGGCCAGGGAAAGGTCTTGGTCGTAATACTGATGGAGGATATCGCGCTGCTTTTGGGTAAGCACCGGGGCGTAGAAATCCATCAAAACGGAATATTCCAGGTTTTTCAGGTTTTGAGCCACCCTTGCCTACGCCCCCTTTGCCCGCCGCAGCAGCCGAAGATTTGCTGTAAAGTGTTTTGCTTTACAGTTAGTGATTATACCAAAGCAAACGCCCCGTGTCAAGCATAATTTCTCATTTTCGGGCCATTCTTCGGCAAAAAACCGTTCCGCTTGTAGCCGGGCCGCAAAAGGCAGCATTTTTTGAATTTCTGTTCCACAAAACGACATTCTATGCTATACTATACATTGACTTCACGCACGGAATGCTTACCGATTGGAAGGGAGGTCGCGCTTGCCTTGGCGATCTTGCAAAGCTATTATCAAGATGTTTACAAATGCCCGGTTGTATCGCTTTCGGGCTATTCGGGGCGGCACGCCCTGCCCGCCAGCATCCTGGCCTACCTGGACTTTGGCGGGGCCACCGGCACCTGCAAAGATGGCGTAGCCGAAACCATGCTGGCCTTTGCCACCGAGCGGGGCACCCTGCAACCCTCCATGCCGGTGGTGGAGGCCAGCGCAGGCAGCTTTGGCGCGGCGCTGGCGGTATCCTGTGCCACCACCGGCCACCCCTGCATTTTAATTGTGCCCAGCACCCTTTCTATTGCGCGGCGGCAGCAATTGCAATCCCTGGGGGCGCGCATTGTGGTTTGTAGCGACCGTGGTGGCCGCCAGGCGCTGGAGCAGGTGGCCGCCGCCACCGCCAAAAAATACAACGGCTACTTTACCAACTATTTTTCAAACGACGATAACCCCGAGTACCACCGCCGGGTAACGGGCCCACAAATTTTAAAAACCGCAGGCGATAGCATTGATGCCGTGGTGATTGGGGTGGGCAGCGGCGGCACCGTGACCGGGGTTGCCGAATATTTGAAAGCCTGGAACAGTATGCTGCGCATTGTGGCGGTGGAGCCCAGCGAGTGTGCCGCTATCAGCGGCGGGGTGATTGGCCACCATGGCATTGCGGGCATCGGCCCCGGCTTTGTGCCTGATAACTATAACCCCTATGTGGTGGATAGTGTGTTGCAGGTAAGCACCGCCGATGCCGAGCGCGCCGCGCGCGAGGTGCTGTTTTTTGATGGCGTACCCGCCTGCACCAGCGCCGGGGCCGTGCTGGTGGCCGCCACCCAGTTGATGTCTGCCGGCAAATGCCAGCGCCCCCTTTGCGTTTTTGCGGGGCGGCGCACCTACGAATGATGCCCCTTTTTTACTTACCCCCTTCCCTTTTAAATTCAATTTTTTAATTTTGGTACATCCGGGCGTTCCCCCTGCAACACGGGGCGAACGCCCGTTTTTTTGCCCCTATGCCGGGGCGCGGCATATTTCCCCTGTTTTTCGCATACGGTTGAGCAAAAGCCGAAAAGAGGGGGCGTGCGGAATGAAGGGTGACCCGGCAGAGCGTTCGCTGGAGATTGGTCGATACATTGCCGAAAATGGTGCTACCGTGCGGGCGGCGGCCCGGGTGTTTGGGGTAAGCAAAAGCACCGTATGGAAGGACCAGGCCCGGCTATGCCGGCTGTACCCGGCGCTGTGGCGGCAGGTGCAGGCGGTGCTGCAAAAAAACAAGGCCGAGCGGCACCTGCGCGGCGGGGAGGCCACCCGCAAAAAATATTTGCAGGCAGCCCAAAAAGCGCCGCCCAGGGCCTTGCGCCACAGCCGCCCGCCCGGTATAATGGGATAAAATAAGGATGTGGAAGGGGCGCGCACAATGAAACGCAAAGATTATATTAGCTGGGACGAATATTTTATGGGGATTGCCATGTTATCTGCCATGCGCTCCAAGGACGAAAACAGCCAGGTGGGCGCCTGCATTGTAAGCCCTGAAAACAAAATTTTATCGCTGGGCTACAACGGGATGCCCATTGGCTGCAACGACGACGATATGCCCTGGGAGCGGGATGGCGAACCGCTGGACACCAAATATATGTATGTGTGCCATGCCGAGCTGAACGCCATCCTCAATTCCGCCCACAGCGATTTGACGGGTTCGCGGGTTTATGTAACCCTGTTTCCCTGCAACGAATGTGCCAAGGCCATCATCCAAAGCGGCATACGCGAAATTATCTATCTTTCCGATAAATACCACGATTCCCCCGCCAGCATGGCCAGCCGCCGGCTCTTCAACATGACCGGGGTAAAATACCGCACCTACCACCCCACGGGCCGGGAACTGAAATTTGAGCTGTGAAACCATGAAAGCCCTATAACACCACGAAGATTGTAAAAAGGAGCCTTTTGATGTGAAAACCATTGTAATTGGCATTGCGGGGGGAACCGGCAGCGGCAAAACCACCCTGACCCGCCGCCTGCGGGAGCATTTTGGTGCCGACGAAGTGAGCGTCATCAACCACGATAGCTACTATAAGCGGCACGACGAGCTGCCCTACGAACAGCGCTGCAAGCTGAATTACGACCACCCGGATTCCTTTGATACCGCCCTGCTGGTGGAGCATCTGCGCCAGCTTCGCAACGGGCAGGCGGTGGCTGTGCCCACCTACGATTATACCATCCATAACCGCAGCGACCGTACCATCACCGTAACCCCCGCGCCGGTGGTGATTGTGGAGGGCATTTTGATTTTTGCCTCCCCTGAGCTGTGTGACCTGATGGACATTAAGGTGTTTGTAGATACCGATGCCGATGTGCGTATTTTGCGGCGCATCGTGCGGGATGTGAAGGAGCGGGGCCGCACACTGGATAGCGTGGTATCCCAGTACCTTACCACCGTAAAGCCGATGCACGAGCAATTTGTGGAGCCCAGCAAGCGCAAGGCCGATTTGATTGTGCCCGAGGGCGGCAAAAACCACGTAGCGCTGGATATGCTGATCAAATGGGTATCCACCCACCTGCAAAACGCATAAGGCCGAACGCGCTAGGGAGCTGGTTATCTATCCATCATCGCGCAACACCCCGGCTGCCGGGCCATTGCCAGAGCGCACCGTGCGCATCCGCTGCCCGGCCGGGCTTAGATAGCAAGCAACCATTCACCCAAACAAAGCAGGCAGGGCCATGGCCCTGCCTGCTTTGTTTGGGTTCTGCCGCTGTTACCGCAGCACCATATCCTTTAGCAGGTACACCACCGTACCCACCGCGCCACTGCCCAAAATGGTGGCAATGGCACTAATTTTATATTTGCGCAGCAAAAATAAGCACACGCCAAACAGCACAAATTCAATCCACTGGAAATTGGCAAGCTGTATCCCCGCCCATTTGCTTTGGAAAAGGGCCAGCACCAAAATGGAGGCACCGGCGGAGCCGATGAGCGCCACGGTTGCCGGGCGAAGCGCGCCCAGCACATTTTGCACCCCGCTAAAGTTGCGGTACTTATAATAGAAGTACGCCATCACCAGGCAGATGATAAAGGGTGCCAAAATGCACCCCAGCGTGCAGACGATGGCACCGAACGGCCCGGCCAACCGGGTGCCCACAAAGGTGGAGGAATTGATGGAGATGGGCCCGGGGGTCATCTCGGCAATGGTGATTAAATCGGTAAATTCCTCCAGGGTCATCATGCCGGTAACGTTGACAATTTGGTCTTGTATCAGGGGGATGGCCGCATAGCCGCCGCCCACGCTGAACAGCCCCACCTGGAAAAAGCTCAAGAATAGCTGTAGCAACTTATCCATGGTTTACGCCTCCTTCTTTTTCCACAGGTTTACACACAAATCGCACAGGCCAATGCCCAGGCAAACCAGAATAATCAGCATAGCGCTCACGTTGAGGAAATAGGCGCACACAAAGGCCACCACCATCATGGCAATATACAGCACCCGCCGGGTTTTGCATACGTTTTTCGCCAAATTGATCACCACATCACAGATAACCGCCGCCACGCCCGCCCGCATAACCTTCAGCGCAATGGCAATGTAGTGGTTGGTGCGGAACTCATTATAAAAAACCGAGATGATGGATAGAATGATCATGGGCGGCAAGATAGACCCCAGCACCGCCACAAACGAGCCCAAAATGCCGCACATCCGATACCCAAGGATAACCGATGCGTTGACCGGCAGCGGCCCCGGGCAGGATTGGGTGATGGCGGTTACATCCAGCATTTCATCCTCGCCCAGCCAACCAAGCTGATCCACATATTTCTTTTTCATCAGCGATACAATCACAAAGCCGCCGCCAAAGGTGCAGGCGCTCAACACAAACATCGATTTAAATAGTGTCCACAGCATCTCCCGCTTGCTTTTGCCCGCGTAGCCCGCTTTGGCCGCTTGCGCCGGTTCTTCCCCCTGCGCCGCCCCTGCCAGCCGAATTTCTTCTTCCATTCTCAATTTTCCTCCAACCATTCTCGTATTTCCCGTAATTTTGCCTGTTTCAGGCCGTTCCTATAGCTTTAGGATACCATAGGGCCGCTGATATGTAAAATACATACTTTTTATGGTTTCAAAAGGTTTTTACCTATTATACTCCTAGACTTTCCCGGCCGCGGGGGGTATACTAAAAAGAAATGCCGCTTGCCACCCACCGCCCTACGGCGTAACGGGTTGCAAGCGGCGGGGGGATGCGCGAATGACCACCTTTCGGCACTTAAAAATTTTTGTAACCGTGGCAGATTGCGGTTCCATGCGCAAAGCGGCGGATGCACTGTATATCTCTCAGCCAACCATCAGCCAGGCCATCCAGGAGCTGGAGAAGGGGTACCACCTTGCCCTTTTTGACCGGCTGGGCAAGCGGATTTATATTACCGAGGCCGGCAAGCTATTTTTATCCTACGCTCGCCAAATTTTGCAATCGATGCAGGACGCAGAGGAAGCCATGCAGCAGGCCGCCGCCGCGCCCATCCTGCGCATTGGGGGCAGTGTTACCGTGGGCACCGTCTACCTGGATGGGCTGGTAAGCGCATTGGAAGCAGCCGCCCCCGGCATTGATGTGCGGGTAACCGTTGACAATACCGCCGCCATAGAGCAGATGGTGGTGAACAGTGAGCTGGATTTTGCGATTGTGGAGGGGCTATTAACTAGCCCCGAGCTGGTGCAGCACCCCATCTGCCAGGATGAACTGGTGATGGTGGTGGGGCGGCCCCACCCGTTTTACGGCGCGGCTTCCATCACCCTGGCCCAGCTGCAAGGCCAAGCGCTGATTTCCCGCGAGGATGGCAGCACTGGCCGCAACCAGTTTGAGCAGTTGATTGCCGAAAAAAACATACATATGACCAAAAAGTGGTGCTGTACCAACACCGAGGCCATCAAGCAAGCCGTGATGGCCGGGCGGGGCATCGCCATTTTATCGCGGCAGCTTATCCGCCGCGAGGAAGCCGAAAACCGCCTGCGGGTGTTGCCGGTTGAGGGGGTGCAAATTTTGCGCAGCTTTAAACTGATTTTGCACAAAAACAAGGTGCTGCCCCCGCCCCTGGCAAGCTTTGTAGCGCAGCAGTGGCAGCAAGGCTAGCCCCGTTGGCCGCCCCCTAGTAGCCCCCGCCGGGCAAGCGGGGGGCTATTTTTTTTGGCAAACGCCCATGGCCAAACGCCGCCTAGGCATACTTTCTCCCCACCCAATAGAGGGGGATGAAAATGCTGCACACCGCGCCGAGCGTGAATGCCAGCTCCCACTTTGCCCACAGCGCGGGCGCCGCATACAAAAGCACCAAGTACAAAAGCGGAAACAGCGCCATCACCGCCATGGTGGCACCACACACCGCTTGGCGTATCGGCCCCCAATTGCTGTTGTTGATGGGCACGCCGGGGATGTTTATCCGAAAAGGGCCGTGGGTGTAAAAGCTTATCTTATTTTCATCATAGTACACCGGCAGGGTTTCCTGGGCAAAAAAGGTGAAGTAGGTGCCAAAAATCAGCATCAGCAGCTCCACCAGCACCACATTTTCGGGCAACGCCCCCAGGGGGTGCCCCCGCCAAACATAAAACGCCCCCTCCGCCGCGCAAAGGGCGCAGCACAGGCAAAAAAGCACCACCCGGTTTCGCGCCGCGTTGCCCTGCCGGTGGCGTTCCGCCTTGGAGGAAACGATGGTTTTGGCCACCAGTGCTTCCACCTCGTTCACACTGAGCTGCGCGCCGGATTCTATCCGTTTGCCGCTCAACAGCTCTGTGGTGGTAACCCCCAGCAGCTGGGCTAAGGGCATCAGCAGGGCAATATCCGGCAGGCTCAACCCGCGCTCCCATTTGCTGACCGCTTTATCGGAAATATACAGCTTTTCCGCAAGCTGTTTTTGGGTCAGCCCCTTGCCCTTGCGCAGTTGCATTAAAAATTTCCCAAATTGTTCGTTATCTATTTTTTCCATTTTGCAATACCTCCTGCCAACAGGGTAACGCACCCGGCCCTGCAAAGCAACCGCCCTGCGGTAGATTTTGCCCAAACCCCTGGGCAAGGCAGGCCAAAGCGGGGTAAACCGGCGGTAGAGCCACCAAAAAACCGGCCCTGCCCGGTATATCCGAAGGGGTGGGAGCCCCCGCAAAAAAGATAATCTTTCCTCTTTCTTGAATTTGTGGTAAAATAACAAATAAAGGAGGCGTAGAAAAAATGAAAAAGAGGATTAGAACCATCATATTGGCAACCTGTTTATTGATGCTTACCGTTTCACTGAGCGGTTGTATTGAGTACAATGGAAGAGAAAAAATACTTACCAAAGAGGAAGTTGTGGATATCCTGAATCAAAACTATGGGGAAACCTTTGTTGTGTTGAAGGCCGCAAGTTTTGAATTTCCAGATGCCGACAGCTATTCAGCAACCCACGACCGTGTTGTGTACACCGTAAAATCAGAGGATACGGGTATCCAATTTCTTTGCTATAGCTATCTGTGGCAACAGGATAATGGCCCGATCCCTATTTTGGATTTAAGTGTTTATAATACGTATAGTGATACCTACCTTGCCACAAGAATAACCAAGTATATGGAAGAACAATTTGCAGCCAAAAACATCGCCTATCAAAAGGATGCCGGTGGCTATCTACCCGGAGAGCGCTCAAATTATGCTATCGATGTGGCGAGCGAGGACAAAGATCGGCTGCTTGGTGAAATTGCCGCGGCCTTGCTGGGCTTAAAGCAAGAATTACCTTACCAATATGCAAGGGCTACCGTGGGGGAGGACGGTGTTCAGAGAGAGTATCCTATCCTGCATGCTGATGTGGCGATACACCTATATTATAGCGAGAGCGAAACAAACAATTATGTCCTTTTGAATATATGGGAATTTATCAATGAAACCGAAGCGACACAAATGGAGCAAGAAATGCAAACGATGATTCAAAAGCGGATCGACCTAGACGCCGAAAGGGCGAATAAAAAATGAGGAATGTGGTGGCCATTGGTTCCATGAAGCGTTAGGTATCGCCAGGTTTGGCAATACACGGGCATAAAACCCGTGATGATTTGTGCTACCAACGGAAATGCCTGGATGCAGGCCTGGATGCGGAATGTAGGGGCGGATATTATCCGCCCGCATGAGCCACCCGAATAAACCGCCCGAACAACCCGCCCGGATGAACCGCCGTTATCACCATAGGGAGAATTTTCAAAAATAGCAATCCATGTTCGTTTGGTTGTGTTGGTGATGCCCGGTGGGGCGGGCGGATGATATCCGCCCCTACATTGGTTTTTCTGCAATAGTATAGCCCCCATTCCGGGTGCCGCGGGCGTGTATTTTTCTTTTTCTTACGGGCCTTTAGGGCAAATTACAAACCGGGCCGCCGCATTGTTCGCAATGCGGCGGCCCGGTTTTTTACGGTAATGGCTATGGCAAGGGTTTTTACTCGGTTTTCCAGAAGCAGCAGGCGTAACCCGCCAGGTCGCTTCCGCCGCCAAAATCGTGCATTTGGCCGGTAATCAAATCGGTGGCGCGGCCTGCCTCGGCGTTAAAATCCAGATGGCAGGGGGCGCTATCGGCGTTGATGGCCACCAGCACCCGCTCGCCGGCGGTTTTGCGCTCAAAAATAAGCTGCTTTGGTTGCACCACAATGTTGCGGTAGCTGCCGTAGCACAGGGCTTCGCTGCCGGTGCGCGCCTTGGCCAGCGCGGTAATCCACGCTGTCAGGGCGTTGGTTTCAGGCTGTGTTACTTCGGGGCGAAGGGTGGGGTCTCCGTTTTTCTTATCGCCCTCCA
>JAQUSS010000071.1 GCA_028710135.1 Gemmiger sp.
TGTAGCAGTGCCACAAACTGTGCCTGGTCAATCGGCTTTAATACATAGCTGGCCACCTGCAATTGGATGGCGCGCTGTGCGTAGCCAAAATCACTGTAGCCGCTAATTACAATTACGCGCACCTCCGGGTACTGTTCCCGCAGCAGGGTAATAAAATCCAGCCCGTTCATCTCGTTCATATTAATGTCCGAAACCACAATATCGGGGGCAACGGTTTCTATCAGCTTGGAGGCCTGCCGCGCCGCGCTGCAAAAATACAAGCTATGCTCTCCAAAATGGCGCTGTAGAAGAATCCGTAGCCCATCCAAAATATAATGTTCATCATCCAAAATCAGGATGTTCAAGGTAACCGCCTCCTCTCGCATCAATTGCCGGTAATCGAACCTCTACCGTAGCGCCAAGCTCCTCGTTGTCAAAAATCGCAAGGCCATACTGTGCGCCAAAGGTAAGCTGAATACGCCTGTTAATGCTGAAAAGCCCATAACCGCTGCTGTGTACCGGCTGCCCCTCCAGCGCTTCCATGGGCTTTTTCCCCTGTAGCCCCACACCGTCATCGGTCACCGTCATACATAGCAAATCCCCCTTTCTATGTACCCGTATCTGTATCACACCGTTATCTCCGCTGGGTAAAATGCCATGTATAATCGAATTTTCCACAAGTGGTTGCAAAATAATTTTAATCATGCGGCATTGCAGCGCGGCGCTATCCACTTCATAGCGAAAGGATATTTTTTCTTTAAATCGCTCTGTTTGGATGGCGCTATAGCATTTCACATGCTCAATTTCCTGCTCCACCGTGTAGGTTTCATCGTTCGCCTTCATACTAAGGCGGAAAAAGTTGGATAGGTTGGTAATCGTGCGGCTGATGGTCTGCGCTCCGTCACGGTACGCCATCCAATTGATCATATCGAGTGTATTGTATAAAAAATGCGGGTTAATTTGGGTAACCAGCGCGTCGTATTCGGCCTTTTGTAAATGCTTTTCGTTCCTTACCGCATCCTCCATCAATTTGCTGATGCGCTGGGTCATCTCGTTATAGTTGCCCACCAGCTCCATAATTTCATCGTGCCCGTCGTCGGCAAGCGGGCGCAGCAGGGCCTTCTCATCTGTCGCGCGCATATGGCGCATCAAGCGCGCCACCGGGCGGTTTACGCTGGCAATAAACACAAACGAGGTTAGCAAAATAAACAAGATGCAAATTGCACACGCCCAGCCAATTGTGCGTAGCGAGCGGAAGGTATCTGCCATAAACACATCGGCATTCACGGTCAACACAACGCGAAAATCCGCCTGCTGCGAATCCACACAGAAAAATAGCGGCTGTTCAGGTGGCTGGTACAACAAAAACGGTTGCTTGCCCGGCCCGCCTTCCGCCTGTGCCGTATCACGCGTCCGGTTATACTGCTGCAACAGCAGCTGCTGCTCGGCTTCCAGCGCATTGCCTATCTCCTCGGTGCTGGCACTATACACCACACGCTCCTCTGCATCGATGATGCGCAGGTTGTTCAAAAAGCGCTGGTTGTTTTTAAAGGTTTCATACGCTTGGATGTTTCGGGCAACATCGGCAAGCAGCTGCAAGCTAACCGCATAATTCACATAGCCAATCTCGGTTTTGGAGGCCGTTGCACTTTCCACCGGCACCGTCAGCAGCAAAAGCGACTCATTATATTTCCCGATAAATGGCATGGAAAAGGAACGATCCTGCAAAAGGTCCCCCCGGTTTATCACCTGCCAAAAGCAGCTTTTGCCGGATGCTACCGCTTTTTCCAGGCAAGGGTTTTGGCCGCCCTCCTCCATCTTCATAAAATAGTAGGGCGTTGCCGTAATGCTGCCACTGCGCGAAGTAATCTCCACCGAAATCAGCCGGCTCAAGGCAAGGTAGCTGTCGCCCAAATACTTTTTGTAATTTCCGATAAAAATATACTGGTCAATGGAAGATGCCGGCTCGCTCGATACCATCCGCACCGTCCCCGCATAGGAGGATAGCTTGCGGGCTGTGGTATTGTATTTTTCCAGCCGTTCATCCATAAGGGCGGTGTACAGCTCCATGCTCTGCTGGATGTTGCGGTAGGTGCTGTCAATATAGGTTTGCTGCACATTCTTCATCACAAGCAGGGTAAGAACCGCCAGCGGCAAAACACCGCACAGCAGGGTAAGCAGCACAAGGCGCGGGTATAGCCGCATTCTGCGCAGCAGTGCAATAACCCATGCCGATGGCCTGCACAATAGTTTTTTCAGCATTCTGCCCCCCCTGTTCTTGAAAATGCAAAGCAGAGGACAGCGTTCACCATGCGGCGCGCCGTCCCCCTGCTAAGGTAAAATAACGTTTCCTTTTATCCCTTTACTGCGCCTGCGGTAAGCCCCTGCACCAAATATTTTTGTGCGCACACCAGGAAAATAATGGTGGGGATGGTGGCAATCACGGCGGCCGCACTCAACAGTGCCCAGTCCACACTGTACTGCGCCACAAACTGCTGCAACCCAAGGTTGATGGTTTTATATTCATCGCTTTGAATCAAAACCCGCGCCACCATATATTCGTTCCAGCAACGCACAAACGCAAAGATGGCTACCGTGGAGATACCCGGGGCCGAGATGGGCAAAATCACCCGCAAAAAAGCCCCAAACCGCGTGCATCCGTCCATCATCGCGGCCTCCTCCAATTCCTTGGGTATGGTGTCAAAAAAGCCCTTCAGCATCCAGATGGAAAAGGCCAGGTTGGTTGCCGTATAGTTCAGCACCAGCCCCAAAAGGGTATCGGTAAGGTGAAAGCCGCGGTAAATCATAAACGTGGGCACCAGCACCAAAATAATCGGCAGCATTTGCAGCGCCAGCAACAGGATGGTAAAGGCCGCGGTTATCCGCGTGTGGTACCGCGATAGTGTGTACCCCGCCAGGCAGGATAACACCATGCACAAAACGGCCGCACCAACCGATACAATCGCACTGTTTAAAATGTTGGAGGCAAAGGTAGTTTTGGTCAGCACCGTGGCAAAGTTTTCAAAATACCATTTTCCGCTCTCGGGGAATAGTGAGTACGATGCCAGTGCATCCTGCGAGGTTTTTAGCGAGGTACCCAACATCGAAATAATGGGCAGGCTCATAAAGAAGCATAACACAAACAGCAGCAAATACGTAAGGATATCGTCTGCCAATTTTTGGCGTTTCATTGTCATAGCAGTTCACCTCAGGCTTCCGCCCGTTCATTAAGTTTCATGCGAATTATACTGAATATAACCATAATCGCCATCAGTACCACCGAAAGTGCCGATGCGTACCCCATCTTGGAGCTATTAAAGGCCGTTTTATACGCATAAATCGGCACCACCATGGTTGCATTCAGCGGGCCGCCGTCCGTCAACAGGTAGATATTTTCAAACCCGTTAAACGCCCATATAAACATCAGCGTGGTAGAAACCAACGTGACCCCCCGCAGCGAAGGCAGCGTGATGCGGAAAAACGTTTGCACCTTGTTTGCCCCATCCACCCGGCTTGCATCATATAGATCCGATGGAATGCTTTGCAACCCCGAAAGCAGCGTGATGGCCATAAACGGGATATTGCGCCAAATACCAATCAAGGTAACCGAAAACTGCGCCCACCCGGCTGTGGCAAAAAAGCGAATCGGCTCGTCAATCAGCCCCATGCTTTGCAGCAACCCGTTGATAAAGCCAAACTGGTCATTCATCAGCCATTTCCAGTTCGTTGCCATGATGGAGGAGGATATGACCCACGGGATTAACACAATGGCGCGAAACGCCGCCCGCCCGCGGATGGGGCGGTTCAGCAGCAAAGCCAGCGCCATGCCCACGACATAGCTGAACACAACAATCGATAGCGTGTAAACAAAGCTAAACCCAAGAATCTTATAAAAATCGGGGTCGCTTGTAAAAATTTTAATGTAGTTGCCCAGCCCTATAAAATCGGGGGCATTGGCCGTTAATAGGCTATAATCGGTAAAGCTCATACCCACCCCATAAAAAAACGGGTAAATTTGGGTAACAATCAGCAGCAGCGCTGCTGGCAGCAACATGATATAACCCATGCGGGGCGAATCAAATTTTGATTTTCCCTTGCGTAGCAGGTTCATGGTGATTCCCCTTTATTATTTAAAAATGGGCCGCCCGAAGCTTTCCGGGCGGCCCCTCTCTGATGGTCAGCCGGAAGCCGACACATTGTTTACATTTTTCTCGGCGCTGTTTAAGAAACCGCGTCCAATGCTTCCTGTATCTTCACCTGTGTGGCATCCATAATGGCGTTGTAATCGCGTTCACCGCTCAAAATCTTTTGCCCCGCTTCGCCCAGGTACCGCTCGCCGTTAATTTGGCCGTACGCGGGGTAGAAGCCCGGCACGGGGTAGGTAGCGTGCAGGAAGGTCGGGTAAATAACCTCGGTGTAGCTCTTAATCAGAACATTCTCCGAGAAGTAGGGGTTTTCCATAAAGGAAATACGCGCCGGAACCGCCGATAGCAAGCCATCTACAAACAGGGATTCCTGGTTTTCCAGCCACCATTTGATAAACTGCTTGGATTCCTCCGGGTACTTTGTCTGCGCGTAGGCTGCAATGCTGTTTGCCCAATACAGGGTGCGGGGTTCGGTTGCCGAAGGGCCCTGGATGGGGTTCAAAATGCCTACCTTGTCCTTCAGGTTATCGTCCAGCAGTGCGCTGGTTGATGCGGGAATCATGCAGCACGCCTCGCCCGAAAGGAAAAGCCGCTCCGCATCCGTTTGCTCGTACGCAATCATCCCCTCGGGGATCAAGCCGCCATCGTACAGCGAAGCCACATATTCCAGCGTTTCCTGCATTTTGGGGTTGTTGAAATCTGCCTTCAAATCCTCGGTTACCTGCCCACCTTCGTTGGTATGCAGGAAATAGTCAAACACCTGCTGTGCGCCCTGCAAATTGCCAAAGGCTGCCAGCGGCACCTTATCCGGGAATTTTTCTTTCAACGTTTCCAGTGCCGCTTTCAGCTCCTCCCAGTTGGTGGGCAGCTCGGTAATGCCGGCTTCCTCAAACAAATCGGTGCGGTAGATGATGGTGCGCGGGTCGCACCCCCACGGCAAAGCAATATAATGCCCATCATAGTAGTTCGATTCTACAATGCCCGCAATATAGTCCTCGTAGGTGCCTTCGGTCTTCCACTGCTCAACAATGTCGTCCAGCGGCAAAATTTCGCCCATCTGGTAGAACTGAATGGGCGTTTGCGAGCCTGCCGTTGCAACGTCCGGCCCTGCGCCGCCCTTGATTGCGGTCAAAAAATACTGGTAGTAATCCGCCCAGGGGATGCTTTGGTATTCCACAACAATATGGTCCTGCGAGGCATTGAATTCATCCACCTTTGCCTTCGCCGCATTCACATACATATCCCCGGCAGCCGAGTTCCAGTTCATGTCCCAGAAGTTGAGTGTTACCTTTTCGCCCTCGGCGGCACTTTGTGATGCCGCCCCCGCTGTGGAGGAGCTCACCGCTGTCGATCCTGCTTTTCCGCCGCAGGCGGTAAGCCCCAGCAGCATCGCTGCCGCCATCGTAACGCTTACAATCTTTTTCATCACTTTCTCCTTTTACGCCAAGCCGTGTGAAACGGCTGTTTTGCCCGCCGTCTTGAGCGGTTCCGATGGCCCAATTATAAAATGGCACTAAAAAATTGTATACGGTGAACTTTTTTTGTTTATTTTTACTTGCTTTAAAAACTTCACCCCTCTTGGCTCTAAATGCGACCGCTTATTTCTTAAACCCGGCTTTCCAGGGCAATGGCTACCGCTTGTTCGGCTTTCTGCCACAAAATCGCCCACAAATTTCGTCGCTATTTTTCCGGTTGCCGCGGTTTTAAATTTGCACCTTGCGCAATTCCGATGGCGATAGGCCATAATACTCTTTAAACCGCTTGGAAAAAGCAAATTGGTCGGTAAAGCCCGTCAAGGCCGCAATCTCCTTCAGCCCACGGTTTGTGGTAACCACCAGATGGCGGGCAAAATCCAGCCGGTACCTTGTGCTGTACCGCATGGGCGATACCCCAATGTATTTTTTAAAATACCGCGAAAAATATGCCGCATTAAAGCCCGTCAGCCTTGCCAGTGCCTCCGCGGTAATATTCTCCGCCAAATGCTCGTGGATATACTGCAAGGCCGTTAGCACCTCCGGCGGCAGGCAGGTAACCTGCTCCCCCATAAAGCGGATATAATTTTCAGGCTGGGCTTCCAGCATGGCAAGCAAAAACAGCTTGAGCAGCAGCCCGGCACTGGCCCCCAAGGGTTGCCCCGCCGCCTCGCTTTTCCACACCATGGCGCTGTAATAGTGTACAAGCTCCGCACAATCTTCCGGCAAGCGGTATTCACCAAACGATGCCCCCAACGCAACGCGCTCGGTGGTTGTAAGCGAAAAATGGCAATATAACTGGCGCGATGCCTCGCACGCCTTGAGCGTCAATACGCTTCCCGGCGGAACAACCAGCACATCCCCCGCTTGGGAGGTATAGCCCTTGCCATTGATGGCAACCTGGTAGCGCCCCGCTTTTGTATAAAGTATGTCAAAATCCGGGATAATGCGCTGGATTTCGTACCCGGCCGGGTGCTCCATCCAGTGGTAGGTTTTTATCATAACATCCGCATCACGGATCTGTGTGTACATATAGCTTTTTTCCATTTGCCGATTCCCCTCTTGTTTTTCGCCAATTATAGCATACCCCGGCTACCCCAACAAGAACCGCCGTTTCCCGCCACCTTGGCCACACACGCCTTGCCCCCGCACCCCAAAATGTGCATATTTTACATGGACCTATGAAAACCCACCATGGGAAGGCCAACCAAAAGCCGTTATGATAAAGGCAACCGCAGAACAAACCATCTAAAACACACACAAAGGAGTACCACCATGAACACAACAAAAATCGAAGCCTACGAGGTTGGCCATGTAGCACTGAAGGAACTGCCGCTGCCCGAGATGAGCGAACAGGATTTGTACCTGCAAACCCTATACAGCACCATTTCCCCCGGCACCGAGCTGGCCTGGCTGAACCATATGGAAAACACGCCCGGCGTTTACCCCTACTACCCCGGCTACAGCGCCTGCTGCCGCGTATTGCAAAAGGGCGCACAGGTCGAGGGGTTCTCGGTGGGGCAGCTTGTGGTTGCCAATGTGCCGCACGGCACCCACAGTGTGCTGCCTGCCGAAAAATGCACCCCGCTCCCTGCCGAGGTGGACCCGGTAGAGGCTTCCGTCTTCCGGCTGGCCTCCATCTCGCTGCAGGGCGTGCGCAAGGCCGATATCCAAATCGGTGATGACGTTGCGGTGCTGGGCCTTGGTGCCATTGGGAACTATGCCGCACAAATTGCCCATGTGGCGGGCAGCGGTGCCGTTACCGGTTTTGATTTTGTGCCCTGGCGGCGCGCGCTTGCAGCGGAATGCGGCATTGCCCAGTTGGCCGAAAACGGCGATGCCGAAGAATACGAAAACAAATTTGATGTTGTGCTGGAGGCCACCGGCGTACCGGCGGCCATCAACACGGCACTGCACATGGTAAAGCCCTTGGGCAAAGTTATTTTGCTTGGTTCCACACGGGGCTTGACCGATGGTGTAAACTTTTATCGGGATGTACACCGCAAGGGCATCACCATTGTGGGGGCGCACGAGATGCACCGCGCCCAGGATTCGCGTGACCGTTTCTCCCATTTTCGGAGCAACCAGCAGGATGAAGAAACCATTATCCGGCTGCTGGCCGCAAACCGCATCACCCTAAAACCGCTGATCAGCACCACGGTAAGCCCGCGTGATGCACAAAGCATCTACGACCGCCTGCTTGCCAAAAAAGAGCAGCTGTTGCTTGCCACCTTCGATTGGAGCAAATAAAGGAGTACATGATGGAAAAAGTAGGTTTTGGCCTGATTGGCTGCGGCTTTATCGGGCAACTGCACGCGGGGGTCATCTCCTGCTTGCCGCACGCGGCACTGGTTGCCTGTTGCGATAGCAACGAGGAAGCGGGCCGTGCCATGGCCGAAAAATTTGGCTGCCGCTATTACACCAGCTATGCCGCCATGCTGGAGGATGGGGATATAGATGCCATTACCATCTGCCTGCCCAGCGGTATGCATAGCCATGCCACCATTGCCGCCGCGCAGGCGGGCAAGCACATTTTGTGCGAAAAGCCCATCGATATTTCTGTGGCCAGCGCCCAGGCTATGGTGGATGCCGCACAAAACAACGGGGTAAAGTTTGGCGTGATTATGCAGCACCGGTTCGATGCCCCCATGCTGCTTTTGCGGCAGGCCCTGCAAGACGGCACGCTTGGCCACGTTTTATGGGGTGCCAGCCGCACACTATGGTACCGCGACGATTCCTATTTTAAAAACCCTTGGCGGGGCACCTGGCAGGTGGATGGCGGCGGCGCGCTGATCAACCAATCGGTGCATTATATTGATTTGCTGCTTTCGATTTTTGGCGATGTACAAAGCGTCAGCGCAAAGTGCCGCAAGCTGCTGCATCATCAAATTGAAGCCGAGGATGTGGGCATTGCCAACCTGGAATTTGCAAACGGCTGCCTTGGCACGATAGAGGGCACCACCGCCGCTTACCCCGGCCACTACGCGGAGCTGGCGGTTTTCTGCGAAAACGGCTCCGTCATCATCCGCAACGACGAATTGCTTTCCTATCAACTAAAAAGCGGGAAAGACCCTGCGTTTGAAGCCATTCTCAACCCCGAAAAAGCCAATTTGCTCAACGAAAGCCCCGCCATCCCGGACGATTCTCACCGCAAGCAATACGAAGATTTTGTTGCCGCCGTGCGCGAGGATCGCCCGCCGCTTGTAACCGGTGCGGATGCCCTAAAAAGCCTGCGCGTGATCCAAGCAATTTACACGGCATCGCGCGAAAAGCGGGAGGTTTATTTATAATGGAAAAAATCCTTCTTTCCGGCTTTGCCGATGAAATTGATAACGACTTTGAAACCCAGCTAAAAACCGTAACCGGCCTTGGCATGCACTATATCTGCCTGCGCAGCGCCTACGGCAAAAATATTTGCGATTATACGCCCCAGCAGGTACAAACGCAGCTGTTGCCCCTTTTGCAGCAATACGGCGTACAAATTTCTTCCATCGGCTCTCCCATCGGCAAAATTTTTGCCGATGATGAACCCGGCTTTCACAAAACACTTTCCACCTGCCAACGCACCGTGGAAATTGCAAATATCCTAAACTGCCGTTACGTGCGGCTATTCAGCTTTTATATCCCCAAAAACAGCCAGCCCGCTTTGTGGCGGGGCACCATTCTGGCCAAAATGCGGCAAATTCTTGATATTTTTGGTGCGGCAGGCATTACCGCACTGCACGAAAACGAAAAAGACATTTATGGCGATACTGCCCTGCGGTGCAAAGATTTGTTGGATGCCCTTGCCTGCCCGCATTTTAAGGCCATTTTCGATTTTGCCAACTTTGTGCAGTGCCAGGAGGATCCCCTGGCCTGCTATACACTGTTGCAACCCTACATTGCCTATTTCCACATTAAAGATGCACGCAAAGATAGCGCCGAAAACGTTGTATGTGGAACCGGGGACGGCGATATTGCCAAAATTTTGCGCATTGCCGTATCCACCGATGGGTATCAGGGCTTTATGACGCTGGAACCCCACCTGGTTCTGTTTGATGCGCTGCAATCTCTGGAATTGGCAGATGCCACCGATATCATCCGCACCAACAAGGCAAGCAGCGGGCAGGAAGCCTATGCCCTGCAATATCAGGCGCTAAAAGCCATCTTAAACGGCTTATAACCCTGCCTTCCCTACGTTTTATAACAAACCCAAGGGGGTGTTTCGGTTGCACCATTCCATGGCCCCCGGTGGGCTAAATTTGCGCTACGCGCTGCTACAGGCAACGGTTTGGGGCACCTCCTGTGCGCTAACCTCCTTTGCCGCCTTATTTTTGCTCGGCCACGGCTTTTCCAACACCAAGGTTGGCACCCTGGTTGCCCTTTCCAACATTCTTGGCATCCTTATCCAGCCGTGGGTTGCCGCGCGGCGGATGGGTGCTGCTTCGCTGATTGCACTGCTTGCGGGCTTAGGGGCAACGTTTGGCTGTGCCATGCTGCTTTTTGGCCGCACACCCGTTTGCATTGCCCTGCTGTTTGCCCCGCTTATTGTGGTGCTGAACAGCATTTTAGGCCCCATGAACGCTTTGTGTATGGACTATGTGAACCGCGGCATCCCCCTCAACTACGGCTTTGGGCGGGGCATCGGCTCCTTGGGGTTTGCCGCGGTATCCTACCTGCTGGGCAACCTGGCGCAGCAATACGGTATGCACCTCATCCCCCTCACCTACACGGTGCTGTTTTTGCTTGCATCGGGGCTGGCGCTTTCCTTTTTGCCGCCACGCGGCACCGCCAAACCGCCCAAAACCGCCACGGCCTCCGCCCGGGCTTCGGGTGGTATTGTGGCACTGCTTACCCAAAACAAGCCCTTCGCCACGCTTTTGCTAAGCTGCTTTTTTCTGATGCTATGCAGCAATTCTTTTTCGGGCTATATGGCAAATATCATGGCCGCACGGGGCGGCGGCAGCGCCGATATGGGTGCTGCGCTCTCGCTGGGCGCACTGCTGGAGCTTCCCGCCATGGCGGTGTTCCCGCTGCTTATGCGGCGGTACCGCACACGCACCCTCCTTCTTTTTTCTGCCATATTTCTTACCGCAAAAGCCGGTTTGCTGTGCGCCACCGCCAGTGTGCCCGGCGTATTTGCCGCCCAGCTACTACAGCCGCTTGGCTATGCCCTGTTTATTCCCGCCAGCGTATATTGTACCAACCAAATGCTGGCGCCGCACAGCCGCGCTCTGGGCCAAACCCTCATGATGGCGGCCAACACCCTTGCCACGGTGGCCGGCAGCCTTGGGGGCGGCTTGCTGCTGGATTGGTGCGGCACCACCACCTTTCTTGCGGTGGGCACCAGCCTCTCTGCCGTCGGTATTCTCCTTACTTTTTTTGCCGAGCGTCCCCAAAAAACGCGGCCCCTTCCATAACCTCCCTTTTTGAGGGCCGCCCGGCTTCCCCCTGCAAAACCAATCCTCCCACCCCAGTCAAAAGCCCCGAACCCGGTTTCGCATCCGGGTTCGGGGCCTTTTCCATTGCCTTGCCTATATTGCCTGTATTGCCTATATCGCCTACATTCTACTCGCCTTATCCCACCGCTTCCCCATTTCTCCGGTACACAATGCGGTACTGCCCTGAGCCTGCCTCGGCCTGCAATGTCCCCTGCCAGGGGGTAAAGCAAAGCCCGTCCGCTTCCGGCACGGCCTGGGCATCGTCCAGCCGGATGGTGGCAGTGGTGTTGGCGGGTATCGTAACCGTCAGGGTAACGGTTTCCCCGGCCACCTGCCAACCCACCTGGTACCGCCCATACAGGGTGTCGTGCCAGCCCGTCAGCTGCGTCAGCCCGCCGCCGGGGCGGGGGTAAATCAGCGCCTTGCGGAACCCTGCGCCGTCCTCCTCCATATCCATGCCCGCCATCACGCGGAACATCCACTCGCCAACCGCGCCGTAGGCATAATGGTTGAAGGAGTTCATCCCCGCGCTCCACATGCTGCCATCGGGGCGCATCCCGTCCCAGTGCTCCCAAATGGTGGTAGCGCCCATCTTAATTTGGTATAACCAACTGGGGAAATCTTCCTTCAGCAGTAGGTCGTAGGCCTCCTTCAGGCACCCGTTCTGGCTAAGTGCCAGGCAAAAATACGGTGTGCCGATAAACCCGGTAACCAGGTGCCCGCCCTGCTCGTCCAGCAGCCGCTTTAGCCCCGCCACCGTGCGCGCCTTCCATTTTTCGGGTGTCAGCCCAAAATAGAGCGAAACAATGTGGGCCGTTTGGGTTTGCGCGGTCAAATCCCCATCCGGGGTGAAAAATGTTTTTTGGTAGGTTTCCACAATTTTTTCGTAAAGCTTTTGGTAGGCGGCGGCATCCGCCGCCCGGCCCAGCACGGCAGCCGCCTTGGCAAACAGCGCGGTGGAATACGCATAGTAGGCCTGGCAGGTCAGCGCGGTGGGGGTTGCGCCAAAATAGCTGCCCGGCTCGGCATCCAGGGCCACCCAGTCGCCCAGCTGCATCTTAAAATTCCAAATTCCATCCGCGCCGGTGTTGGCCCGCATAAATTCAATCCAGCGTTTCATGCTGGCATACTGCGTTTCCAGCACCCGCTTGTCGCCGTACATTTGGTACAGCGTCCAGGGCAAAATTACCGCCACATCCCCCCAGGCCGATGCCCCGTAGGGGCTGTTGCTCAGTAGCCAGTTGTCCTGGGTGTGGCCCGCCTCAATGTTGGGCACCACATGGGGTACGCCGCCGTCCGGCATTTGGTCGGCCGCCACATCCACCAGCCATTTTTTGTAAAAGGTTTGGGTGTCCATCAAATAGCAGGCCGTGCGGCAAAAAATTTGCGCGTCCCCCGTCCAGCCCAGCCGTTCATCGCGCTGGGGGCAATCGGTGGGCACATCCAAAAAGTTGCTTTTCAACCCCCAAAGGTAGTTGTGGCAAAGCCCGTTCAGCAGCTCGTTGTCGCAGGTGATGCCGCCTGTCGGCTCCATGGCCGAATGTAGCGAGCAGGCCGTAAAGTTCTCGGCCCTTGGCTCCCCGGGGAACGCCACCACCAGCGCATACCGGAACCCCATGTAGGTAAACCGCGGGTGCCAGCTTATCTGCCCCGGGCGGGCAAAAATATAGGTTTCGGTCGTTTTGGCGTGGCGCAGGTTCTCCAAATAGACGTTGCCCGCCGCATCCAGCGTTTCAAAGCAGCGCAGTTCAATCACATCGCCGGGGTTGCCGCTGGCGCACACGGCAATGCGGCCTGCCATGTTTTGGCCAAAATCCACAACGGTATCGCCGCCGGGCGTTGTAAAAACGCGGCGGGCGGGCAGGCGGTCTACCACCTGCACCTTGGCGCTTGCCTGGGCGCGCAGGGTGGCGGTATCCCAGGGCACAAGCGCGGTGGCGCGCCAGTTCCCGGCGGGCGGTGCCGCCTCGGCCCAGCCCGCAATTTCAAGCGCTGCATCGTAGGTTTCGCCGTGGTAAATCTCTGAAAATACCACAGGCGAATCCGCCCCCTGCCAGCTTGGCCCCGTGCATACGGTTTGGGTGGTGCCATCCTCGTAGCAAAGCCGTAGCTGCATCGCAAAGGCCGTGCGGTCGCCATAATTGTTGCGGGCGCGGGTCAGCCCCATCACGCCCTTAAACCAGCCCGCCCCCAGCATGGCCCCCGCCGCATTGGGCCCGGCTTTCAGTAGCGCGGTCACCTCATAGGTTTGGTAGGTCAGGTGCTTGTGGTAGCTTGTCCAGCCGGGGGTCATCTCGTCCCGGCCAACCTTTTGCCCGTTCAGGTAAAAGTTATAAAGCCCCAGCGCCGTTGTGCAGGCATAGGCCGCTTTCAGCCCGGGCTTTACCGCAAAGGTTCCCCGCAGGTAGCTCCCGCGGGAGGCTTCCCAGTA
>JAQUSS010000072.1 GCA_028710135.1 Gemmiger sp.
TGTGGGCGTTTTCAATGTCGCGCGTGGGGGGGGCTGTGGCCCCCGGGTAACCTTTCCGCTCCCTCCAGGTTCGGCAAGAGCAGAGCCCTTGCCCTACAATACAGGGGGTGGATGTTTATGGTGGCCCGCGGGGTTGCACAATGGTTGTAGGCGTTTTCAATGCCGCCCGTGGGGGGCTGTGGCCCCCGGGTAACCTTTCCGCTCCCTCCAGGTTCGGCAAGAGCAGAGCCCTTGCCCTACAGACGCACCCGGAAGGCAACCCGCATAGGCCGGGGCCGCAACGCCGCCCTTGCCCCTGCCTTGGCACCTCCCCCACCACGCGCCTTAAAAAAATTACCCTCCTTCACATTAAAAAACGCATCTCCCCTCAAAAACTACCCACCCTCCAAAACCTCCACCCTCCAAAACCTCCACCCTCCAAAAATCTCCCGCGCCTACCAAAACCGCACGCCTTCAAAAACCGCCCTCCCGCGCCTCCCAAAACCGCGCACCCCCAAAAACCACCCTCCCCCCCAAAAACCACCCCCCCAGAAAGGACCCACACCTATGCCTGAAATTTTGGATAATGGCACCCTGGTGCTTACGGAACCCGGCGCAACTTTTGGCACCGATGCGTTGCTGCTGGCGCGGTTTGTGCAACCCCGCCGTGGCGATGCCGTGGCGGATTTGTGCAGCGGCTGCGGCATTGTGGCGCTGGCCTGGCACGATGCCGGGCACCGCGGCCCCTGCACGGCGGTGGAATTGGAACCCGCCGCCAGCGCCCTGTGTGCCGCCGCCGTGGCGCAAAACGGCCCCGAGGCGGCGCACATCCACCCCCTTTGTGCGGACGTGCGGGCGTTTTGCCAGGCCGGGCCCCAGCGCGGCCGCTATGCGCTGATGGCCTGCAACCCGCCCTACTTTACCGGCGGCCCCCGCGCCGCCGACCCCCGCCGCGCCACCGCCCGCCACGCCGATTCTTGCACCCTGGCAGATGTGGCCGCCTGCGGCGCGCGGGGCCTGCACGATGGCGGCAAGCTGGTTTTGTGCCACACCCCCGCCCAGCTTGCGGCCACCTGCGCGGCGCTTTCGGCAGTGCGGCTGGAGCCAAAGCGCATCGCCCTGGTAAAAAATGCCAACGGCGGCCCGCCCTGGCTTTTTTTGCTGGAAGCCCAAAAAAACCGCCGCCCCGGCCTGCGCTGGGAGCCGGATATTTTAATCTCGGCGGGCAGCGCGCTCTACGGCCCGGGCAGGCGCTAAAATTTAGGGGGCGGCATCTTTTCTATTTTGACAAAATATGCTATGATGTACACATTCATAGAAATTTTCATCGTATTTTCATAAAAAATGAAAGGAGGTGGCCCCGTGCCAGCCATCATCCATACCGAAAAACTGCGCAAGGTGTACGCCGTTGGCAAAGAGCGGGTGGTAGCCCTCAACGATGTGGAAATCAACGTTGAAAAAGGCGAGTTCTGCTGCATTGTGGGGCAGAGCGGCAGCGGCAAATCCACCCTGCTCAACCAGCTTGCCGGGCTGGAAAAGCCGACCCGCGGCAAGGTGTTCATCGGCAAGCACGAGATTAGCGCCATGAGCGAGAACGAGCTTGCCGAGTTCCGCCAGGCGCACCTTGGCTTTATTTTCCAAAGCTACAACCTGCTGCCCAGCATGACGGCGGCTGAAAATGTGGCCATGCCCCTGATGTTTAAGGGGGTACCCAAAAAGCAGCGGTTGGCCCTTGCCAAAAAAGAGCTGAAAAACATGGGCCTTGGCGCCCGGATGGACCACCTGCCCACCGAGATGAGCGGCGGCCAACAGCAGCGTGTGGGCATTGCCCGCGCCTTTGTGGGCAACCCCAAGGTAATTTTTGCGGATGAACCCACCGGCAACCTGGATAGCACCACCAGCAAGCAGGTGCTGTTCCGTGTGTTGGATCTCTCGAAAAAAGAGGGCACCACCTTTGTGATGGTAACCCACGAACCATCGCTGGCGGCCTGCGCCGACCGTATTATCACCATCCTGGATGGCCGGGTGCAAAGCAACGTTTTGCAGCCCGATGAAGTGAAAGAAAAAAACCGCACCGAGCTATTTGCCTCGCTGGAGGGCAATATGGAAATTGGCGGCGCAGCCGCCAAACCGGCCCAAGCCGCTGAACCGGCCAAAACCGCCCAAAACGGCACCGCGGCCCAAGCTGGCGAAACCGGCGAAAAGCCCTAAACGCCCCAACCCGCCGCGCGCCCCTATTTTGCCACGCGCCCCCGCGTTGCAATGCCGCCCCCCGTTTTGCCGCGCGCTATCCATTTGCCATTTGCCACGCTTTATAAAAAGCTATAAAAAGAAGGAAGACAAACACAGGGCAGTACGCCCCGCCCGAAGGAGGATTTCTCTTGAAAAAACCAATACGACTATTTTCCCTGTTGGCCGCCTTGGCCTTAACCGCCAACCTGGCGGCGCTGCCCGCCCTGGCGGAGGATGCCGCCCCGGCCCCGGCCCCCACGGCCACAGCCACCGCTGTGCAGGAGGCAACCACCACCCTGGCGGCCACCCCGGCCCCCACGGCCACCGCTACGCCCACCCCCACCCCGGCACCCAACCCGGCCACGCTGCTGCTTTCGGGCGCAAGCTGGGGGGGCACCAGCATCACCCCCGGCACCTCCTTCAATTTGACGTTGCCCATGGTCAGCAGCACCAACGAGGCCATCACCAGCCCCTCCATCAGCATCAGCCTGCCGGAGGGTGTATCCCTGAAAAACGGCGGCAGCCTAAACCAGCACGCCCAAACGGCTGTCTACGAGCTGGTTGCCGATAGCACCTACTCCTCCAAAACCGTGATGGTGGGCGTTACCATGACGGCCAACGTGGGGGGCATCCCTAGCACCGGCGGCGATACCATTCAAATTCCGGTGGCAAACACCCCGGGTGCAACCGCCGGCCCCGAGCCGACTGCCACCCCCAACCCCGATGGTGCCGGGGTGTATGTGCAGGCCGTTACCGTTACGGATATTGGCGGGGGCGAGGTGACCACCGTAAAATGGAACGACCACATCAACATTGTGCTGCGTGTGGTAGACCATGCCTCGGCCCGCAACCATGTTACGGCGGATGAAATTGCAACCCGCATCAACTCCTCCATCTTCCAGTACACCGGCACCGGCGAAATTAGCCAGCTGGTGGAGGGTACGGATAACGGGGGCGATTATTACAGCTATGTGCTGCTGTTTCGGGATGTTATCTACGTGGGGGGCGGCAACACCCTGCCCGTTGATTTAAGCTACCTCGATAGCTCGATGCAGCTACAGCAGTTCAGCGTTACCATCGGCCAGTGTGTGGATAAAGACCCCAAAGACCCCACCGGCGTAAAATCCCCCAACTTAATTTTGCGGGAGAGTAGCTACGGCAACGGGGCCGTCACGGCGGGCACCCCCTTCACCCTCTCCCTAACCGTCTACGCCAGCACCGGCTCCGAAACCCTCAACGATGTGGTGGCCTCCGTCACCCTGCCCGAGCATATCACCCTAACGGGCGGCAGCCTTTCGAGCTATGTGGGCACCATCAGCCCGGGTGGCTCCCGCCAGGTCAGCTTTAGCATCCTGCCCGATGCCAGCATCACGGCCACCGTGGCCAACATCACCGTCAACATGGCAGGCACGGGTGCCTTAACCGGCACCGCCGTTACCAGCAGCAGCATTATCTCGGTGCCCGTCAGCCAGCCCGACCGTTTTGAGCTGGGCAATTTAGATATCCCCGATACCATTGTGCTGGGCGAGGCCGCCAGTGTATCCCTAAGCTTTGTAAACAAGGGCAAAAACCCGGTCAGCAACCTGGAAGCTGCGGTTTCCGGCGAGAATTTGGGCGCCCAAACGGCCAAGCAGTACATTGGCAACCTGGCCGCCGGCACCGAGAACAGTGTCGATTTTGACCTTTTGCCCGAGGCCGCCGGCCCCCTGACCGGCACCATCACCCTGAGCTACGAGGGGGTGGATGGCAGCGTAAAAACCGTTAAGCAAGAATTTTCGGCCACGGTGGAGGAAGCCCGCCCCATTGACGATGGCGGCATGGCAGAAATGCCGGTGGAAGCGCCGAAAACCGGGCTGCCCATCGGGGTTATAGCCCTGATTGTGGTGGCCGTGGTGGTGGCAATTGCCCTGGTGGTGGTGTTTATCCGCAAAAAGCGGAAGGCCGCCGCTTTAAATAAGCTGGAGGACAGCGATGAAGATCTCTGATCTGATTTCCCTTTCGGCAAAAAATTTGGCACGGCGCAAAGGCCGCACCGCCCTAACGGTCATCGGGGTGGTGGTGGGCACCTGCGCGGTGATTGTGATGATTAGCCTGGGCATTGCCCAAAATAAAAACACCGATGAGATGCTGCAAAATTTTGGCGACCTTACCAACATCAACGTGTATGGCGGCGGCGCCGTGGCCATAGTTGGTGGCGGTGGCGGTTCCAGCAGCAAAAACCAGCCCGCCAAGCTGGATGATGCCGCCCTGGCTGGCTTTAAAACCATTGCCAATGTGGTGGCCGTTACCCCGCAGTACCGCGCCTGGAACACCCAGGGCACCATCAACGCGGGCAAAACCAACCGCTACACCGCCAGCTACGGCGTGGTGTGGGGGCTGTACCCCGAGGCGATGGAGCCGATGGGCTTTACCCTAAGCCAGGGCAACTGGCTCTCCCCCACCGAAAAATACGGCAAGGATAAGCTGCCGGTTTTGGTTTGCGCCAACACGGCCTACCAGTTTGCCGATACCCGCAAAAGCGCAAATTCCTCCAAGCGGCAGCGGTACCAGGGCCAAACCGATGCGGCAGGCAACCCGGTGGAACCATTTTTTGATATCAACAGCACCCCGCTTTCCCTCACCATCACCGATGGCGCGCCCGAAAACCCCAAAACCAGAACCTGGCAGCTGGTGGTGGTGGGCGTTGTGACGGAGGATCGCGCCAAGGGCTGGTGGACCAGCGACGGCATTGTGATGCGGGTATCCGATATGCGGATGGTGGACCGCGCCTACCAAGATTTGATCAAGCAAAAATCCACCACCACCCCCGCCTACGACGAAGTGACCGTGAAGGTGGACGATGTAAAAAATGTGGAAGCCACCGATGCCGTTTTGAAGGAGATGGGCTACTCTACCTATTCCATGACCCAAACGCGGGAGGAAATGCAGAAATCGGTGGCACAAAGCCAGCTGATTTTGGGCGGCCTGGCGGCCATCAGCCTGCTGGTGGCGGCGCTCAACATTGCCAACACCATGACGATGGCCATCTACGAGCGCACCCGCGAAATTGGCGTTATGAAGGTGCTGGGGTGCGAGCTGGGGCATATCCGTGGGATGTTTTTGATTGAAAGCGGGTTTATCGGTTTTATCGGCGGGGTGGTGGGCTCCATCATCAGCCTGGGCATCAGCGCCATCCTCAACAACATTTCCACCATCCTGGCCCTGTTTGGCGGCGGAAATGTGGATATTTCGTCCATGATGGGCAGCATGAACAGCTACGGCACCACCGGCAGCGCCATCTCCATCGTGCCGCCCTGGCTGCTATTGCTGGCGCTGGCCTTTGCCACCTTAATTGGCCTGCTTTCAGGCATTGCCCCGGCGGGCCGCGCCGTAAAAATCAGCGCACTGGAAGCCATACGGCACGATTAATAGCGCCTGCATAGGCCCCGCATATAGGCCCGCATAAGCCCGGGCGCAGAAGCAACAAAAATAGCCTGCCATTTTGAAGAACGCGGCGGCGAAGAATCTTTTAAAAAGATTTTCGCCGCGCTGCGCCCAAAATGGCAGGCTTTTTGTTATGGATGGTTTGTTAAAAATTGCCCCCCTTGCCGCTATGCAGCAAGGGGGGCAAAAAGCAAAAAATGCGAAAAAGCGGCCTTCGGTTACGGTTTGTGGCAGGGGCAGGCTTACGCCTGCTCGTTCACGCCGTAGGCTTCCAGCTGGGTCAGCGCCGGGAAGGGCGAGGGGCCCTCGGCCTGCTTTAGCTCCTTGAGCACCAGCCACTGGGCCCGGATGGGGGTAGCCAGGGGGAAGCACTGGGGCTCCAGGCTGTTGGTCAGGGGCAGGGTCATGGTTTCCCCGCCCGAAAATTCAACCTCCGCGCGCACCCAGTAGTTATCGTGCGGGTAATCGCCCCGCAGGGTCAGCCGCAATTCATCCAGGCAAACCGTGCGGCCAAAGGCCAGCGTCAACGCGGCGGCAGGGTCGCGGTTGATGCCCCAGCTTTGGTAGGGGTACTGCCCGTGGGATGTATTTTCAAAAACGCCGTCAATCGCGTTGCGGGCCGCAAAAACAGATTCGCCCCGGGTTTCCACATTGGCGCTGGCGTGGGGGTAAAACCCGGTATCGCCGTGTTGGTCGTAGGGGTTAAAGGCTAGGTTTTGGCGGGCGGCAACCTCCGCCGGGGTGGCAAACCGGGCACGCAAAACGTGCAGCGCGCCCACAAAGCTTTTGGGGCTGTACACAATGGCTTGCTCGCCAAAGGGGATGGTAAAGTACACGGCCTGCTTTTGCAGGTATACCAGCGCGGGGGGCATGGTATCCTCCAGCTGAATGACGCAGTATTGCCCCGGTGCGCTTACCGTAAGGGCAATACGGTCTCCCGGTTGGTAGGCGGCGGTGTAGGTTAGGCTAACGTGGCCGGCGGGGCCGCCGGCAAGCCGGGGCTGCCCGGCAGCATCCAGCACGCTTAGTTGTATCGTTTCCATGGTTGTTCCTCCCTCAAACCGTATCGGTTTCTATTGTTATAGCTGTTATAGCAAAATTTGCGCCGGGGGTCAAGGCCAATTAACGGGTATTGGTTCAAAAAAGCAAAAACCGGGGCAAAAAAGCGGGATAACGCAGGGGAAACGCGCGGGCAAGCGGCAGGGCGCGGGGGTGCCCCCCTGCCTTGCCACCGCCCGGCGGCGGGCAGTTTGCGCCCCGGCTTTTCTAGCCGCCCGGCGGCGTGGCCAACGCTTCGGCTCCGGCGCTTGCAGCACCCGGCGTGGCCCGTTTGCGCCCGTTTTTGCAGCCGCCCACCGGCGGCCATTTTTGCGGTTGTTACTTTTTGCCGTCGGCCCGGTTATCCACGTTGGCGCTGCGCAGCTCGCTTAGGGGGGTAACCAAAATTTGCCCATCGCCCGATAGCAAATTGTCGGGCATAAAAAGCCGCTTGCTGGTATCCAGGCCCACAAATTCAAGGCCAATCAATTCGTGCAGCTCCCGCTCGGCCCACTGGGCGGCAAGGTTATACACCGGCTCAATGCTGGGCAGGCTGTTTTCGCCCCGCACCTCGTAGCTATCCACCACGGGGCCAAGCGAATATTCGTAGCTGATAACCGGCGTGCCGTCATCCTCGCGGTAGCCGTGAATCATAATAAGCTGTACCCCATCGGCCTGCATTTTTTCGGCCACCGGCAGCACCTGTTCCTTGGTGATGATGGTTTTTTTGTTGCTTTGCATGGTAACACCTCGTTTTGTTTGTGGGTTGTTTGTGGGTTGTTTGTGGGCTATTTGCGGGCTATTTGTGGGCAGTGGTTTTGGGTTTTGGCAGTGGGCAAGGCCCGGGCACGAAGCTAGCAGATGCGGGGTAGCTGCGCCCCGGCAAGCTTGGATAAAATGCGGTTTGCGCCGTAGGCGTTGCGCAGGGTTACCCGGCCCGGGTAGGTGGTGTTTACCTCCCCAATGATGGCCGCGCCCTCGCCACCCGGGGTGGCGCGCAGGGCGGCAAGCACCGCATCGGCGGTATTAGGGGCGGCAGCGCAGATCATACGGCCCTCGTTGGCGCAGTACAAAGGGTCAAGGCCCAGCAGCTCGCAGGCGGCGGCCACGGCGGGGCGGATGGGGATGGCACTTTCGGTTAGGCAGATGCCAAAGGTGTGCCCCTCGGCAAATTCGTTCAGGGTGGTGGCCAGGCCGCCGCGGGTGGCATCCCGCAGCACCCGCACCCCGCCCGCGCGGCAGGCGGCATCCGCCAATTGGTGCAGGGGGGCACAGTCGCTTAACAGCATCTCGCCCCTTTGCAAACCGGCTTGCACGCCCAGCTCGTTGCGGGCCAGCATCACGGCGGTGCCATGGTCGCCCACAGGGCCGCTGACTAGCAGCTTATCCCCCGGCCTAATGGCGTTGGGGGTAAGCCCCGGCCACCGCACCCGGCCAACCCCGGCGGTGTTGATATACACCCCATCCCCCCGGCCACGCTCCACCACTTTGGTATCGCCGGTAACCACCCGCACCCCCACGGCGCGGGCGGTTTCGGCCAGGGAGGCAATAATTTTGCGCAGGGTGGCAAAGGGCAGCCCCTCCTCCAAAATTAAGGCGAGGGAAAGGTACTGCGGCACCGCGCCGCACATGGCAAGGTCGTTCACGGTGCCGCAAACGGCCAGCTTGCCAATATCCCCCCCGGGGAAAAACAGCGGGTTCACCACAAACGAATCGGTGGAAAACGCAAGGCTGCCGCCCGCATCCGGGGGCAAAATGGCGCCATCGCCCAAAGCATCCAGCAGGGGGTCCGCCAAGGCGGGGCGCAGCAGTTCATCAATCAGGGCGGCGGTTTTTTGGCCGCCGCTGCCATAATCTAAGGTTACAAATTCATCGTGTAGGCTCATAGGGCAAGGCTCCTGTATTTGTAGGCGGCGGCGCAGGCCCCCTCGCCCGATACCATGCAGGGGCCAACCGGGGCCAAGGGGGTGCAGGCGGTGCCAAAAAGTGGGCAGGCGGGTGGCTCCAGCTGGCCGCGCAGCACCGCGCCGCAGCGGCAACCGCCCGGCTCGGCCTGGGGGGCATTTTCTTGCGCCGTATTTTCTTGCGGCGCATGGGGGGCCAAGCCAAACCGCTGGGCGGCATCCAGGGCGGCGTATTCCGGCCGCAGGCGCAGCCCGCTTTGGGGCAGGTAGCCAAGGCCCCGCCAATCGTCATCCACCGGGGCAAACACCGCCGCCGTCATGGCCCGCGCGCCGGGGTTGCCCCCGGGGCGCACGGCGCGGGTATACTCGTTTTCAAGGCGGGGCGGCTGCCCGGCGGGGCGGGCGGCCTGGCGGCACAAAGCATAAACGGCGGCAAATATATCCCCGGCTTCAAACCCGGCCACCACGGCGGGCAGGTGGTATTCCCCGGGTAAAAAGGCGAATGCCTCCGCCCCCGTGATGGTGGCCACATGGCCGGGGCACAAAAAGCCATCAATACGGGGTTCCGGCCCGGCCAAAAGGGCGCGCAGGGCCGGCGCCGTGCGTTTTAGCAGGCTAAGCAGGGTAAAGTTGGTAACCCCCTCCCGCTTGGCGGCGGCCACGGTGGCGGCGGTGCCGGGGGCGGTGGTTTCAAAGCCCACCCCCAAAAACACCACGGTTTTTTGGGGGTTTTGGCGGGCCAGGGCCAAGGCATCCATGGCCGAATACACCACCCGCACATCGGCCCCGGCCGCGCGGCAACCGGCCAGGGTGGCCGGGGCCTTGCCGCCGGTGGGGCGGTTGCCGGGCACCCGCAAAAGGTCGCCATAGGTGGCAACCAGCACCCCGGGCAGCCGGGCAAGGTGCAAGGCATCCTCTATGGCGCTGGCCGGGGTGACGCAAACCGGGCACCCCGGGCCCGAAATAAGCCGCACGGTGGGGGGCAAAAGCTGCTTTAGCCCGGCCCGGGCAATGGCCATGGTGTGGGTGCCGCAAATTTCCATCAGCCGCAGGGGGTTCTCGGCGCTGTGGCCGGGGAACTGCATTTGGTGGATAGCCGCCAGCAGGGGCGCGGGGTCAATGCTGTTTACGGCGCGGGCATCGGCCAGGGCCGGGTTTTCCCGCACGGGGCTATTGGTGGCCGGGGCCGGCTTTTGGGGGGTGGCGCTGGCGTTATTGCAGGGCATCGGCAACCTCCCGCAGGGCGGCCAGGTTTTGGCGCGCCTGCTCGGCCCCCAGGGTTTCAATGGCAAAGCCCGCGTGTACAATCACATAGTCCCCCAGGGTGGCGGCGGGGGTAAAATCCAGCCGGATGGCGCGGCGGATGCCATCCACCTCGCCCACGGCATCCAGGCCGGTTTTTTCAACAATTTTCAAAGGGATGGCAAGGCACATAGCGGCTCCTTTCGGCGGGTGTGGCGGGTGTACAAAAACGCCCGGGCGGAAAAATAAAATGGGGCAAGCAAAGCGAACAAACAGCCCGGGCAAACGGGCGGCAACAAAAGCTGTGCAGCAGGGGCAGGGCAGGAGAGCCGGGCGGGCGCGGCAAGGCTAGGCGGGCCAAGCCAAGCGTAGCAAGGCGCAGCAGGCCAAGCCGTTACCGCCCGCCGCCCGCCGCCGCGCCAATGGCAAGCTGGCCAAGGGCAATGCCCTCGTCGTTGGGGGCTACTTGGTGGTGGGTGTACACCACAAACCCCGCCCGGCACAGCCGGGCAGCCACCAGCCCCACCAGCAGTTGGTTTTGGAACACCCCGCCCGATAATACCACCTTGTTTGGCAAGGTGGGCCGGGCCTGGCGCAGCCGCTCGCAGGTTTCGCCCGCCAGGGCGGCCAAGGTGTGGTGGAAGCGCAGGGCAATTTCCTCCACCGGCACCCCCGCATCCCGCGCGGCCAGCAGGGCCGCCACCAGCGGGCGGGTATCGGCCCGCAGCAGGCCAGCTTCGGTTTCGGTTTCCTTCCCACTTTCGCCCCCGGCTTGGCTTTCGGCTTGGCCTGAAGCTTGCGCTATTTCCGCCATTTCAGTATTTTCGGCCTTTGGGTTTTGGGGGCTGTTGGCATGGGTGCCCGCCGCATTTTCGCGGTAAAAGCAAAACGGGTAGGGGGGCGGCGGCTGGCCCGGGTGGCGGGCAGCCGCCCGCTCGGCCAGGGCTTGCAGCAGCACCGCGCCCTGCCCCTCGTACCCGGCGCGCTGCCGCCCGGTTAATAGGGCATACACCCCATCAAACAGCCGCCCCACCCCGCTGCTGGGCGGGCAGTTCAGCCCGGCGTTCAGCATGGCCAGCAGCGGGGCTTTCTCGGCCTCGGGCAGGGGGGCGGCCCCGGGCTGGCCGGCATCCCAGGCAAGGGCCAGGGCCACCCGGCCAATGCGGCGGGTGGCGGCATCCCCACCCGGCAGGGGTAGGGGGCGCAGGGCGGCGGCGCGGGCAAAGCCGGTGTAATTGCCCACCAAAAACTCGCCGCCCCATACCGTGTTATCGGTGCCAAGGCCGGTGCCATCCCAAATAATGCCCACCACCTCCGTGCCATCGGCAGGCAGGTGGTTATCGGCCATGCAGGCGGCCATGTGCGCCCAGTGGTGCTGCACCGGCAACAGGGGCAGGGCCTCGGCCTTGGCGCGGCGGCGGGCATAATCGGCCGAAAGATAATCGGGGTGGGCATCGCAAAGCAGCAGCCGGGGTTTTACCTCAAACAGTTCCTCGTACCGGGCCAGCTGGGCCGTGTAGTGGGCCAGGGTTTCGGCGTTTTTCAAATCCCCAATATGCTGGCTGTAAAAGGCGGCGCGGCCCCGGCCCAGCGCAAAGCTGGCCTTCTGCTCGGCCCCCAGGGCCAACAGGCCGTCCACCGAAAAATCGGTGAAAAGGGGCTGGGGGGCATAGCCACGGCTGCGGCGGAAAAACACCGGGCCTTCGGGGGTGGGCTGGATCAGCGAATCATCGCACCGGGTATAAATTTCGCGGTCGTGCAGCAAAAACGCATCCGCAATGCCCGCCAGCTCGGCCACGGCGCGGGCGTTATCGGTAACAACCGGGCAATCGGCCAGGTTGGCACTGGTGCATACCAGCGCCGGGAAAAGCGGGGCCGCCCCGCCCCGCGCCCCCGCGCAGTTTTGGCTTTGGGGGCTTTCGGGGGCTTCGCTGGCTTCGGCGTTTCCGCCAACTTCGGCGTTTCCGCCAGCTTCCGCGCGCCCCGCATTTTCCCCAATTTCCCCAACCTCCCCATCCGGCACAAACAGCAGGGTGTGCAGCGGGGTGTAGGGCAGCATCAGCCCCAGGGTGTTGCTCTCGCTCAAATAGGTATAGGCGGTGGGGTTTTGCTTTTGGCATAGCAAAATGGGGCGGCGGGGGCTTTCCAGCAGGGCGGCATCCTCGGCGTTCAGGTGGCAAAGGCGGCGGGCTGCCGCCACGCTGGGGCAGAGCAGTGCCAGCGGTTTTTCGTCCCGGTGCTTGCGGGCGCGCAGGCGGGCGGCCGGGCCGGGGATATCCATCCGGCAAACTAGGTGGAAGCCCCCCAGCCCCTTCACCGCCACAATGCCCCCCTGCCGCAAAGTTTGCTGCGCCCCGGCAAGCGGGCGGCCCGGCAGCGGGGTGCCGCCGCCATCCAGCAAAGCTAGGGTCGGCCCGCAGTTGGGGCAGCAGTTGGGCTGGGCATGGTAGCGGCGGTTGGCAATATCGCGGTATTCGGCCCCGCAGGTGGGGCACAGGGCAAATTTTGCCATGGTGGTGCCCGCACGGTCGTACGGCACGGTTTTGGTGATGGTAAACCGTGGCCCGCAGTTGGTGCAGTTGATAAACGGGTAGCGGTACCGCCGGTTTTGTGGGTCGCCAAGCTCTCGCAAACAATCGGGGCAGGTGGCAATATCGGGCGAAATCAGGGTGCGGCGCACCCCCGGCAGGCTGGGGCGTATCACAAAGCCGTGGCCCGCCAAATCGTCGGGCTGGCCGGGGGCAGGCGCGGGCAGCGGGCTTACCGTCACTCCCACCACCACGGCCAGGGGCGGCGGCGCGGTTTTTAGGGTGTTTACAAAGGCGGCCAGGGCGGGCGGCTCGCCCACAAGGGCAAGCTCCACCCCTTGGGCGGTGTTGCGCACCCAACCCTCCAGCTGGTGGCGGGTGGCCAGTCGGTGCAAAAAGGGGCGGAACCCCACCCCCTGCACCACCCCCGCCACTTGCAGGGAAATTCGCTCCTTCATTGGCCGGTGGTAGCGGCGGCGCTCGTGCCATCGCCATCCGCGGCCTTGGCAGCCGCAGCCGCAGCGGCCGCCTTTTTCGCCTCGGCGGCGGCCTTCATCGCGGCAAGCTGCTCGGGGGTAAATTTCGGCTTGGGAGGTGCCTTTTTAATAAAGGTGCCGCTTACCAAAAAATCCTCCTTTTTGGTGCCGGTCATCATACAATCGGTGGTTAGGGTAATGGCCTTGCGGGCGCAAAAATCGGCACAAAGGCCGCAGAAGGTGCAGCTTGTCATATCAAAGGTAAAGGTAATTTCCATATCGCCGGGCTCGCCCCCGGGCGCGGGCTTTTGGGTGCGGGCCATGCACTGGGGGGCGCAAACCTTCATGCACATCCCACAGTTTACGCAAAGGGTAGGGTCGTAGGCAATGCGGCCCCGGTAATTTTCGGCCCCGGTGGGCGCTGGCCCGGCGGGGAAGGCTTCGGTCACCGGCTTTTTCAACAGGTTTGCCAGCGCCTGGGGCAGGTAGGGTAGGATGGGCAGCTTCATTTGTGCATCTCCTTCCGCTTTTGCTTCAAGATGTTGGCGGCCTGGGCAATGCCCGCCATAATCGCCTCCGGCTTGGGGGTACACCCCGCCACCGAAACATCCACCGTGCAAT
>JAQUSS010000215.1 GCA_028710135.1 Gemmiger sp.
AGCGGCGATTTTGTGGGCTGTTGCGGCCTGCGCCCCTATGCAAAAGAAGCGGGGGTGTACGAGCTGGGGTTTCACCTGCGGCCCGGCTTTTGGGGGCGGGGCTATGGCAGTGAGGCCGCGCGCGCAGGCCTGAAATACGACGAGTTTAAAACCCGGCACGAGATTTTCACCGCCCCCTGCGAGTTGGAAACCGTAAAAGGCCCGGTGAAAAAGGGCAGCATTTACGGCCATCGGTTCACCATGGCCCTGCTGCATCAGGGCGAAGAGGTTGCCGCGCTGCGCTATGTGCACAAGGTGTGCCACAAGCAAACACCAGAGCTGCCCATTGACAACACCATTCACATTGAAGGCCTGCCCGCTGTTGTGGACGCCACCATCAACGGGCTGATCCCCGACCGCGAGGGCTATGTCACCTCGGCGGCGCCGGTTGTCAACCTGATCCCCTCGGTGGTAAATGGCCACCTGACCGGCTATGTGGAAGCGTGTGATCTGCCGGTTGTCATCCCCGTAAAAATGGACTAAACCCCGTTTTATAACAGTGAACAAAGCAAAAAGGTGCTGCCCCCCGGGTGGTACCTTTTTTTGTTTTGTTTACCAGCAGGGGGCGGCGGGGCACGGCAAAGCCAAAGGGCATTGACCCTGCCGCGCTGACGGCTGTGGCTGAAATGTAAGCTGCGGGCAACTCGTCTTAACAGGTAGAAAGGCAGGCACTTGCCGGTTTTGGCAGCGAAAGGCGGGGGGCAGTTGAAAAGATGGGGTGTTGCCTTGTTGGCGGTGTTGTTGCTGTGTACGGCAGGCTGCGCGGCGCCGGCACCGGGGCAGGGCTATTGCCCTGTGGCACTGCAAAGTAGTTATACGTCCGCACAAAGCGACAGGGCTTTTGCCATGCTGCAAAAATCTGTTTTTCGCAGTATGCTGCAAGGCTGGGCAGGGCAGGAGTTTGAAAACCCGGTTTGGGTGTATGACAGCTTTACGCAGTACACCCTGTTTGACGCCGAGCTTAAGGCACAGGCGTCAGAATTGCCGCTTTATTGCTGCGGGTTTACCGATGATGCGGGTAAAACCGGGTTTGTGGTTGTCGCTTACGATGGCGACAGCCTGCAAAAGGTAGAGCTGCAGGCAACGCCCTACCTGTACAGCCTGGACACGGCATGGCCCCCGCTTGCAAAGGCACTAAGTGCTGCAGGGGTGGATGCACAGCAGGCCACTGCCACAAGGGGCCGGGTGCAGCAGCAGGGGGCCGCCGCCGAAGTGGCTGTGCTCAGCAACGGGGCAAACCGCTGCGTATTTGATTTTGCGGCGGCAAAAAATGAGTGAATAAGTGAAAGTAAAGCCCGTTTGCAGCTTGCACAGGGGCCGGCTTTTGCGTATGATAAAGAATAAAGGTGAAGAGTAAAATGACCTCAAGGGACGTTGTTTGCATTTCGGTGGCGCTGCTGATGCTGGTGCTGTTGATGCGTCAATTTGTGTATTTGCAGCAGCTTGAAGTGCGCACCAAAAAATCGCGGGCAGAAACCGCTGTCATTGCAGTGGCGCTTTTGGTGTTGGCCGTGCTGGTGTGGTGGGCCTGCACCGGGGCAGCACAGCTTGCGGCGGGGGCGTTTGCAGCTGCCCTGCTGGTGGTAAGCTGGCAAAAGCAGGGCCTTGGGGCAGAGGGCTTATTGACTTTTCAGCGTGGCCGGGACTTTTACCCATGGCAAAAGCTTGGCAGGGTAGAGCTGGTGCAGGGCAAAACCATCAAGTTGACCTTTTATATGGCAGATGGCGAAGCCATTGTCACACACGACTACCGAATAGCCGACCTGCCACGGGTGCGCAGTGTGCTTGCGGCAGCCGGTGTACAGGTGAAAATAAAAGAATAAAGTAAAGGTGGGTATGATGGAACTTGACCAATTGGTGCAGGCGCTGACCGGCAGCAATGACCGGTATGCCTATGCCTGCTTGAAAGAGCTGTTGGCACAAAGCGAAAATTCTGACGCGGTGTTTGCCTATTTTGGCCGGTTTGCCGCCATGATCAGTGCACAAAACTCGTACCAGCGCACCCGCGGCCTGCTGCTGATCGCGGCAAATGCCCAGTGGGACACCGAGGGCAAAGTACAAGAATTATTGCCGGAATATCTGCGCCATATCACCGATGAAAAACCCATCACGGCGCGGCAGTGCATAAAGGCTTTGCCGCAGTTGGTGGCAGGGCAGCCGGCGCTTGCCCCGGCGGTATTGCAGGCGCTGAAAACTGCAAAGCCACAGTATGCAGACAGTATGCAGGGGCTGGTACAGCGCGACATTGCCGCCGCGGCGAAGGCCATTGCGGCACGGGGAAATGCGTAATACCCCATGTCATTTCGGGGCGCAGTAAACTGCAAAGGGCAAAACAGTGGGGGTAGTGCAATGAAAAAAGTGCTGAGGAAGAGTGGTAACATGTTGCTTCGCGTGTTGGCCGGGCTGCTGGTCATTTTGCTGCTGCTTGCGGCGTACCATCATCTGCGCCTTGCGTGGGAAGCAGGGCGAATTACCCCGGTGGGCCAGCGGGTCACGGTGGACGGCTACCACATGAACGTGTATACGCAGGGGCAAAAGCGCAGTGGCGACAGCCCTACGGTGGTACTGCTTTCCGGCTCGGGCATGACGGCACCAATCTATGAGTACAAGGTGCTGTACGCGCCGCTTTCAGCCAGTTACCGGGTGGCGGTCATTGAAAAGTTTGGCTATGGCTACGCGGACGATAGCCCCCTTGCGCGGGATGTCGCCACGATGGTGGAGGAGGACCGCGCCGCACTGGCGGCGGCGGGCGAACAGGCACCCTATGTGCTGATGCCGCATTCCATGTCCGCCCTTGAAGCAATTTACTGGGCCCACACTTACCCAGGCGAAATAGCGGGCATCATTGGGCTGGATATGGCAGT
>JAQUSS010000216.1 GCA_028710135.1 Gemmiger sp.
GTATTTTCCAAAAGTATGCCCTTACTTGTCAACGAATTTTTGTGGAGCGTAAGCCAGGCCACGCTGCTACAGTGCTACTCGGTGCGTGGGATTCAGGTGGTGGCCGCCATGAATATTTCCAACACCATCGCCCAGATATTCAACGAGGTATTTCTCTCGCTTGGCAACGCCACCGCCATTGTGGTGGGGCAGGAGCTGGGGGCCGACCACAAGGTGGGTGCCCGCCGCACCGCCTGGCGAATGCTGAGTTTAAGCGTTATGAGCTGCTTGGTAATGGGTGGGCTGCTGGCCATTTGCTCCCCCATCATCCCCAACATTTACAACACCGAGCCCGAGATACGCACCCTTGCCAGCGAGATGATACGGGTGGTGGCCTGCTGTATGCCGCTGTTTGGCTTTGCCAACTGCGCCTACTTTACCCTGCGCTCGGGCGGCAAAACCTTTATCACCTTTTTGTTTGATAGCTGCTTTACCTGGGCTGTAAGCGTGCCGGTGGCCTTTGGGCTGGCCTACTTTACCACGTTGCCGGTGGTATGGGTCTACTTTACCGTCAGCGCGCTGGATTTAATCAAATGCATTTTGGGCTTTATCCTGCTAAAACGCGGGAGCTGGGTACGCAATATTGTAAAAACTTAACGCCGTTTGCCGCCGCATTTTATGCGGCGGTTTTTATTGACCATCGCAGTATCATTTGCTATAATACTAATTTGTTGAGCAACTTAGGATTTTAGGCTCCGCCACTTTTTGCAGGTGGCGCAAACCGGGGCAAGGCTGGCGGTCTTGCTTGCGGTTAAAATCTATCCGCCGGAGTGTAATTATGTCTAACAAAACCTCTATGCCCGTAAGGCGATTGGTGCGCTGCGCCATGGTCGCCGCCATTTACACCGTGCTTTGCCTGGTGCTGGCCCCCTTTAGCTATGGGCCGGTGCAGGTGCGCATTGCTGAAATGCTGACCCTTTTGCCCGTTTTTGGCCCCGAATACATTGTGGGCGTCACCTTGGGGTGCTTGCTGGCCAACCTGTTTGGCTCCACCCTGGTGGATGTGGTGTTTGGCACCGCCGCCACCCTGCTGGCCTGCCTTGTTACCTACAAGCTGCGCAACCTGCGCATCAAGGGGCTGGCCCTGCCCGCCGCTTTACCGCCGGTGCTGTTTAACGCCGTGATTGTGGGCATTGAAATTAGCGTCTTTTTCTCGGATACGCCCGCCACCCTGCCGGTTATGCTGTGGAACGGGTTTACCGTTGGCATAGGCGAGATCATCAGCTGCATGGTTTTGGGTGTTGCCATGGTGCGCTTTATTGAGAGCAGCGCCCCCTTAAAACGCCTGTTGGCCGAAAGCTGACCCCCCCCTATCGCCTTCCCCCCACAAAAGGAGCCAAGGATGAAAACGCAGCTTGTTCTTTGGGACTGGAACGGTACCCTGCTGGATGATGTAGAGGTTTGCGTCGACGCGCTCAACCGCCTGCTTGCCCTCTACCATTACCCCCAGCAGTACGATTTGGCCGGTTACCGTGCCATTTTCGGTTTCCCTATCCGGGAATATTACCTGCGGGCCGGGTTCGATTTTGATAAACACAGCTTTGAAACCCTGGCCGAAAGCTATATGTCCCTCTACCTGCCCAAAAGCGAGGGTTGCGGCCTTTGCCCCGGGGCGGCCGCGGCGCTCAAAGCGCTACAGCAGGCCGGGGTACGGCAAACCATCCTCTCGGCCTCCCAGCTCCCCACGTTGGAGGCGCAGGTGCGCCAGCGGGGCATCCGCCCCTATTTTTCCACCCTTTTGGGCCTTGGGGATATCTACGCCACCAGCAAGGTGGCCCTGGGCCGCCGCTTTTTGGAAACCAGCGGCCTAGATACCCAAAAAACCGTGATGGTGGGCGATTCCACCCACGATTTTGAGGTTGCGCAGGCGCTGGGCATCCCCTGCCTGCTGTATGCCGGCGGCCACAAGCCCGCCGAAACCCTGCGCCAAACCGGCGCGCCCGTCTACAGTTCCTTGGCCGATGTATGCGGTGCAATTTTATAATCCCTTTAAAATTCAAGCCACAAAGGAGTAGGTAGCATGGGCTCTAACCGTGTAAAGGGTGCCTTTTTAACCATGTTTGGCGGTGCCTGCTGGGGTATTTCCGGCTGTGTGGGGCAATATCTTTTCACCGCACAGGGGATGCAATCCACCTGGCTGGTGCCCATCCGGCTACTGTTGGCCGGGCTGCTGATTTGCGGCTACTATTTCATCAAGGACCGCCGGTTGCTGTTTGCCCCCTGGAAAAACCGCCGCAACGCCTTGGATTTGCTGATTTACGGGGTGGCCGGGGTAAGCTGCTGCCAGTTTTTATATTTTTTGACCATTCAGCTTTCCACCGCCGGGATGGGCACCATTTTGCAGGACCTTTCGCCGGTGATGATTTTGGCGGTAAGCTGCCTGCTTGGCAAGCGGCTGCCCCGCCTGTTTGAGGTTTTTTCGATTCTGCTGGCCCTGGGCGGGGTATTTTTGCTAACGACCCACGGCAGCTTAACCGCGCTTGCCATCACCCCCGCCGCGCTGGCCACCGGGCTGCTGAGCGCCGTTTGCGTGGTGATTTATACCATGTGGCCCAAAAATTTGCAGCGGCAATACCCCACACCCCTGTTGCAGGGCTGGGCATTTTTGATGGGCGGCGTGCTGTTCAGCCTGGTTTTCCGCCCTTGGCGCTACGGCTACCACCCCACCGCCGCCGGCTGTTTGGGCATCCTTACGGTGGTCCTGGTTGGCAACGTGCTGGCATTTAGCTGCTATATGACGGGCGTAACCCTGATTGGCCCCCAAAAAAGCAGCCTGTACAGCTTTGCCGAGCCTGCCGTAGCGGC
>JAQUSS010000217.1 GCA_028710135.1 Gemmiger sp.
TTGGATGGCTATTTTAGCCAGTGTGCCCACCACCTGATCGTGAATGTGCTGAACCGGGATACCCTGGTGGATGCCATGGCACACCCCGAGAAATACCCCACCTTAACCATCCGGGTATCGGGCTATGCGGTCAACTTCCACCGCCTGAGCCGCGAGCAGCAGCTTGAGGTTATCAGCCGGACATTCCACGAAACGATGTAAGCGTAAGCCACGAAACGATATAAGCTCCCACCTCTGTTCGCGTTGATTTTGCCGCCCCGGCTGCCGGGGCGGCTTTTGTTTTGGGCTGCTTTACGCAAAGTTTAACGTAACAAGGTACTTGAACCAAACCACTACCTTGTAGTATGATACTTAGCATAGAGTTTACAGCCAAAACGTATGCTGTAGCAAGCGCGGCGCAGCCGACCTGCCAAACGGCCCCAAAGGCAAGGCCACCAAGGGCTTTGTTTTTTGGCTGTTTGTTTTTTGCTCTATGGGATGTGGAGGTTTTACATGGTATTTTACTCGCTGGTATGGTTATTTTTTTGTTATTCCTTCTTGGGCTGGGTTATTGAAACCTTGCTTGCCGCCCTGAAGGACCACCGCTACGAGGATCGGGGCGTTTTAAACGGCCCCCTTTGCCCTGTGTACGGCGTTACCGGGCTGATCATCACCTGCGGGTTGCGTGATTTGAGCGATAGCTGGTTTTTTCTGTTTTTGTTCAGCGCCCTGTGGGCCACGGTGGTTGAGTGGATTGCCGGCCACCTGCTGGAAAAGTTTACCCACACCCGCTGGTGGGATTATTCGGCGCGGCGCTGCAACCTGGATGGTTACATCTGCCTAAGTGTTTCGGCACTGTGGGGGCTGTTGGGCCTTGTGGTGGTAGAGTGGGGCGCGCCCTTGCTGCTAAAGCTGATGCAGCTGCTGCCGGGGCTGCCCCTGCGCATTGCCCTTTGGGTGCTGCTGGCCCTGCTGGCGGTGGATGCCCTGGGCACCGCGCTGGCCCTGGCCGGGGTACATTACCGCCTGCCCCAGGTGGAGGCTGTAAACAACCGCCTTGCCGCTATCTCTTTGCGGTTGGGGCGGTGGCTGCTTGCCCGCACCGAGCGGCGTATGGTCAAAGCGCACCACGCCACCACCCTGGCCCCCGGCAAGGAGAAGCACGCCAAGCCCGCCGTGTTTGCCGCCGGGTGCAGCTTTTATAAAATTGTGCTGCTGTTTTTTGTGGGTGCCTTTATGGGCGACCTTGCCGAAACCGTTTTTTGCCGCATTACCACCGGCCGCTGGATGAGCCGCAGCAGCGTGGTGTGGGGCCCGTTTAGCATTGTGTGGGGGCTTGCCATTGCCCTTGTTACCCTGCTGCTTTACAAATATAAAGATAAACCGGCCAGCTTTTTGTTTATAACCGGCACCCTGCTGGGCGGCGCGTACGAATACCTGTGCAGCGTTTTTACCGAGATTGTTTTCGGCGCTGTCTTTTGGGATTACAGCAAGCTCCCCTTCAACCTGGGCGGGCGCATCAACCTGCTGTACAGCTTTTTTTGGGGCTTTGCGGCGGTGGCCTGGTTCCGGGTATTATACCCACTGTTCTCGAACCTGATTGAAAAAATACCCATCCGGCCCGGCAAGGTGGTAACCTGGGTGCTGCTGGTGTTTATGGTGGCCAATGCCGCCGTAAGCACCCTGGCCCTGGCCCGCTGCACCGCCCGCCAGGAAAACCAGCCCGCCCAAACCAGCATCGACCTCTACCTGGATGAACATTATGACGATGCCACCATGAAGCGGATTTACCCCAACGCCATCCGCACCAACAAGTAGTGTATTGCGGCACCCTTTGCGGGGTGCCGCATTTTTTTGCCCAACTTTACCGCCGGGTATTGACAAGGCAAAATCAAAGTGATATCATTTTGATATCAACCAACCGGTTGGTTTTATGCCACCCGTTTATGTGAGGTATTTTGTTATGGACGAAAAAATTTTGCACGCCCGTTCCGGCATGGCCGTTTTGGTGGCCTCGGTTTTGGGGTATCTTGCGGCGATTTTGATGCTCGTTCTCGGTATTTTTTTGTTGAACGGGGCAGTTGCCGCCCTTGGTGTAGCCCTGATGATAGTATCCATCGCCTACCTATGCGTTGGCTGGCTGTTTTGGTGCGGCCTTAAAATTTTAAAGCCGCAGGAGGCTTTGGTGCTTACCCTGTTTGGGCAGTACATTGGCACCCTGAAGGGCGAGGGCTTCTATTTTGTAAACCCCTTCTGCTCGGCAGTCAACCCGGCTTCCCGCACGGCGTTGCGGCAAAGCGGGGACGTAACCTCCTCGCTGCGCAGCGTTGTTACCGGGCAAAGTGGCGAGGCCGCTACCGCCGCCACGGCCGAGGATAGCAGCAAAAAGATTTCCCTAAAAGTAATGACGCTGAACAACAACAAGCAAAAAATTAACGATTGCCTGGGCAACCCGATTGAAATTGGCATCGCCGTTATCTGGAAGGTGACGGATACCGCCAAGGCCGCCTTTAATGTGGACAACTACAAGGAATTTTTGTCGCTGCAATGTGATGCCGCCTTGCGCAACATTGTTCGGCTGTACCCCTACGATGTGGCCCAAAACGTGGATACCACCGGTGATGGCGAGCCGGACGAAGGCTCGCTGCGCGGTTCCAGCGAGATTGTTGCCCGCCGCATCCGGGACGAAATTCAGAGCCGGGTGGAGGATGCCGGCCTGCAAATTTTGGAAGCCCGCATCACCTACCTTGCCTATGCGCCCGAAATTGCCGCCGTCATGTTGCAACGCCAGCAGGCCAGCGCCATTGTGGATGCCCGCAAGATGATTGTGGAGGGTGCCGTTGGCATGGTGGAAATG
>JAQUSS010000073.1 GCA_028710135.1 Gemmiger sp.
CACCCAGCAGGTGCAGGCAATACGGGCGATGCAGTGCCCCGAGGCCGATTATTTTTTGGCCCATATGCTGCCCTGCTACACCCAAAACCTGGACGAATTGACCCGGGGGCGGTTTTAACGCCGCCCTTGGCCCGTGGGGCATTTTAGCCCTCCCGCTGTAGGCGGTACACGGTTTCAATCAAGCGGTCAACATCCTCAAAATGCTCCAGCATCGAGCAAGCCCGCCGCAAGGCGGCCGCCCCGTTTAGCCCTGCCATGTAGTGCATTGCCTGGCTGCGGGCCTGGGGCATGGCGGCCCACTCGCCCTTTAGCTCGCACATCTCGTAAACCTGCCTGCGCAGTGCGCCCATCCGCTGGGCCAGGGTGGGGGGCGGGGGTGGCGCCTCCCCCGCCAGCGCCGCCCGTATCCCCGCAAACAGCCATGGGTCGCCCAAAGCGGCACGGCCCACCATCACCCCATCGCAGCCGGTTTCCGCCAGCAGGGCGCAGGCATCCGCCGGGGTGCGGATATCCCCGTTTGCCAGCACCGGAATCTCCACCGCCTCTTTCACGGCCCGTATCCCGGCAGGGTCAATCGGGGGGATATACATCTGCTCCCGCGTGCGGCCATGCACGGCCAGCAGGGCCGCGCCGTTACCCGCGCACTGCTTGGCAACCTCCATCGCGGTATAGGCCGGGCCATCCCAGCCAAGGCGCATTTTTACGGTGACGGGGGTATCCCCCGCCGCCGCCTTTACGGCGCGCACAATGGCCCCGCAAAGGGGTGGGTCGCGCAGCAGCGCACTGCCCGCCCCCGACGAGGTAATTTTGGGTGCCGGGCAGCCCATATTGATATCCAGCATATCAAAGCCCACCCCCGCCTGGCGTACAAGCGCCACGGCCCGGGCCATGGTTTCGGGTTCATCGCCAAACAGTTGGATGGCATACAGGCCGTGGGGGGCTTTATCTTTTAATAGGGCAATACTTTTTTTATCGCCAAAGGTGATGGCCTTGGCGCTGGCCATCTCGCTTACCGTATACGCCGCGCCGTGGTCTGCCATCAGGTGGCGGCAGGGCGCATCGGTAAAGCCGGCCATGGGCGCAAAAGCCGCCCCGGGCGGCAACATCAGCGTTCCAAGCTGCATGGGTTGGTTCTCCTCTCTCGGTACAGGCGCACCACAAACGGCCCAAATGCCAAGCCTTTGGCAAATATGGCTTTTTAAGCAGTTGGATGCGCAACAAAACATAATTAGTATACCACAAACGCGCGGTTCCTGGCAATTTGTGGTATACTAATTTATGCGTGGCAACCCCCAAGGCGGGGCGCGCCATTTGCTATAGAATTCTACTGGAACGACGGTTATTTTTCGGAGGTATCCCATGAAATTATTGGTACTGGACGGCAACAGCCTGGTAAACCGGGCTTTTTTTGGCATCAAGGTGCTTACCACCAAGGACGGGCGCTTTACCAACGCCATTTTTGGCTTCCAAAACATCCTGCTCAACCTGCTGGCAACCCACAAACCCGATGCGGTTGCCATTGCCTGGGATGAACATGCCCCCACCTTCCGCCATACCGCCTACGATGGCTACAAGGCCAACCGCCACGGGATGCCGCAAGAGCTTGCCGGGCAGATGCCGGTGCTGAAAACGCTTTTATCGGCCCTGGGCTTTGTGCAGGTATCCCGCCCCGGGTGGGAGGCGGACGATATTTTGGGCACCCTGGCCGCTGCCTGCACCGCGCAGGGCGGCAAAACCCTGCTTGCCACCGGCGACCGCGATAGCCTGCAGCTTGTGAACGATACCACCACCGTGCTGCTTGCCACCAACCGCGAAACGCTGGTGATGGACGAGGCCGCCATCCGGGAAAAATACGGGGTGACCCCGCCTGAACTGATTGAGGTAAAAAGCCTGATGGGCGATTCCTCCGATAATATTCCCGGCGTGGCGGGCATTGGTGAAAAAACGGCCCTAGCCCTTGTGCAAAAATTCCACACCCTGGCCGGGGTGTACGAAGCCCTGGCCGACCCTTCCATCAAGCCCAAGCAGCGGGAAAATTTGCAGAACCATAAGGCCGAGGCCGAGCTTTCGCGGATGCTGGGCACCATACGCACCGATGCCCCCGTGGACACCGACCCCACCCATTATGCCCGCACCCCGGGCGACCCCGCCGCCGCGGCTGCCATGCTGGCAGATTTGGAGATGCACGCCCTGACCGCCCGCTGGCATTTGCAGGAGAATACCGCCCCTGCCGCCACCGCCGCGCTGCCGGAGGCAGAGCTTGCCCCCCTGCCCTTGTTGCCCCAGGGCCGGTATTACCTGGCCCACCAGCCGAATGCTGACCCTAAAAGCGGCGAGGATAAGGGCTGGTACGCCGTAACGCAGGCGGATGCCACTTGGCAGGTTTACCCGGTGGAAGCCGCCCGCCTGCCTGCCCTGCTGGATAGCAATGCCGAAATTTTTGTGTTTGATGCCAAGCCCCTTTACCATGCCGCCCTGGCGGCTGGCGGGGTGGGCCGGGCCATCCGGCTGGATGGGCTGCTGGCCGCCTACCTGCTCAACCCCTCGGCCAGCAAATACGCGGTGGCCTCCCTGGCGGCCGAGTATGGCATTGCCCCGGCGTTTGCCTGCGCCGCCTACCCGGATGCCGGTGTGCTGGGCCCTTTGTGCGCCCACCTGGCCGATGCGATGGATGCCCAGGGGATGCGCGCCTTGCACGATGAAATTGAGCTGCCCCTATGCCGGGTGCTTGCCAGCATGGAGCAGGTTGGCTTTGCGGTGGATGCCGCGGGCATACGCAGCTTTGGGGTGGAGCTTACCACCGAGCTTACCACCCTGCTGGCCAAAATTTACGACCAGGTTGGCTACACCTTCAACCTCAACAGCCCCAAGCAGCTGGGCGAGGCCCTGTTTGATAAGCTGGGCCTGCCCCCCCGCAAAAAAACCAAGAGCGGCTACTCCACCGATGCCGAAACGCTGGAAAGCCTGCGCAGCTACAGCCCGGTGGTGGATGATATTTTAAAGTACCGCACCTACCAAAAGCTCAACTCCACCTACGTGGAGGGGCTGCTGAAGGCCATTGCCCCCGATGGGCGGGTACACACCACCTTTATCCAAACCGAAGCCCGCACCGGGCGCATCAGCTCCACCGAGCCGAACCTGCAAAACATCCCCATCCGCACCGAGCTGGGCAGCCGCCTGCGCGGCTTTTTTGTGGCGGGGGGGGGCAACACCCTGGTGGATGCCGAATATTTCCAGATTGAGCTGCGCATCCTGGCCCACATTACCGGGGACGAGGCCATGCAGCAAGCCTTCCGCAGTGGGGCGGATATCCACCGCTCCACCGCCGCCAAAATTTACGGCATCCCTGCCGAGGAGGTTACCCACGAGCTGCGCAGCTCCGCCAAGGCCATCAACTTTGGCATCATGTACGGCAAGGGTGCCTTCTCGCTGAGTAAAGATTTGAACATCAGCGTGAAGGAGGCCGACCACTTTTTAAAAACCTACCTCGATGCCTTCCCCAAGGTGGATGGCTATATGCAAACCTGCATTGCCGATGCCAAGGAAAAGGGCTATGTGGAAACCTTGTTTGGCCGCCGCCGCCCCCTGCCCGAGCTGGCAAGCTCCAACTTCCAGGTGCGCGCCGGGGGCGAGCGGATGGCCCGCAACACCCCCATCCAGGGCACGGCAGCCGATATCATCAAGCTGGCCATGGTACACGTATGGCAGCGGCTGCGGGACGAAAAGCTGCAAGCCCGCCTGCTGCTACAGGTGCACGATGAGCTGATTGTGGAAGCCCCCGAGGCCGAGACCGCCCAGGTGGAGCGCCTGCTGCGCGAGGAGATGGAAAACGTTGCCCACTACGCCGTGCCCCTAACCGCGGATGTTGGCACCGGCAAAACCTGGCTGCTGGCGCACTGAGCGCCCAAAGCAGCGCGGCCCGGGCAGGTTTTGCCCAAAAGCCGTCTATTTCATTTTTAAGTTTTATTGTGTAGCTTTTATTGCAAGTACCCAGATACAGTAGTTGTATAATCTTATTAGCATAGTGCTTAAATATTTACTATTTATAATAAATACGCAGCAACGTGTATTTTATGCTTCATCTTTAAGTCATATTTCCATAAATTCCCATTATTCCGTATTTTATCAGGAGATAATACAATATGTATATTCTAGGAATTGAATCCAGCTGTGACGAAACGGCAGCCGCCATTGTAAAGGACGGACGCACGTTAATTTCCAACGTAATTAGCACCAGCGTGCAGGAGCAAGCCCTTTACGGCGGCGTGGTGCCCGAGATTGCCAGCCGCCGCCACGCCGAATATATCAGCGCCACCGTGCAAAAGGCCCTGGCCGATGCCGGGATGCAGCCCGCGGATGTGGATGCGGTGGCCGTCACCTTTGCCCCGGGGCTGATTGGCGCGGTGCTTGTGGGGGTAAACTTTGCCAAGGGGCTGGCCTACGGCACCGGCAAGCCGCTGGTGCCGGTGCACCACCTGCGGGGGCATATTGCGGCCAACTACCTAACCCACCCGGCTTTGAAGCCGCCCTTCCTTTGCCTAGTTGCCAGCGGCGGCCACAGCCATATTGTTGAGGTGGCAGATTGGTGCCGCTACCGGGTGCTGGGGCGCACGGTGGACGATGCGGCGGGCGAAGCCTTTGATAAGGTAGCCCGTACCCTGGGCCTACCTTACCCCGGCGGCCCCAGCGTGGCCCAGGCCGCCAAAACGGGCGACCCCCACGCCTATAAGCTGCCCACCCCCCATGTGGAGGGGAAATACAACGTCAGCTTTTCGGGCTTAAAAACTGCCGTGATGAACGAGGTGCACAATGCGCAGCAGCGCGGGCAAGAAATTAACGTGCCCGATATGGCTGCCAGCTTCCAAGAGCGAATTGCCCAAATTCTTTCCAAAAAGCTGCTGGCGGCAGCCGCCGATACCGGCGCCACCACCATCTGCCTGGCGGGCGGTGTGGCGGCCAACGGGCGGCTGCGCCAACTGGTGAACGATGGTGCCCAAAAGCTGGGGGCAAAAATTTACCTGCCCGAGCTAAAGTTTTGTGGCGATAACGCCGCCATGATTGCCGCCCAGGGCTACTACGAATACCTGGATGGCAACCTGGCCGGGTGGGATTTGAATGGCCTGCCCACCCTGGCAATCGATTACCGCTAACCCCCCTTTTGCCGCCGTGTACCCGGCTTGCAGTGCCCACAAAAATCTGGTATGATTTGGTTATGCGGTACCAAGTTTTTTGTATAAACCGGCGCTGGGGGGCAGGATTTTGAACGCTTGTACCAAACCCTTGCAAAACCCTTGCGAAAACCCGCCCGCTCGTGTAAAATAAACGAATATTATGTATTGGGGTGCGAAAATATGGCTGACGAAAAATTTTCAAATTTTATTACCGAAATTGTGGAGGAAGACCTTGCCCAGGGCAAGGTGAAGGAGATCCACACACGTTTCCCGCCGGAGCCGAACGGCTACCTACACATTGGCTCGGCCAAGGCAATTTTTATCAATTATATGGTTGCCAAAAGCTACGGCGGCAAGTTCAACCTCCGCTTTGACGATACCAACCCCGCTCGCGAGGGGGACGAGTACGTGCAAAGCATTTTGAAGGACCTGGAATGGCTGGGTGCCACCCCGAGCGGCGGCATCTACTACGGCAGCGATTATTTTGACCAGTGCTATGCCTACGCCGAAAAGCTGATTGCCGATGGCAAGGCCTACGTGGACGATTTAACCCGCGAGGAAATGCAGGAATACCGGGGCAACGATGCAGGCAAACCCAGCCGCCCCAGCCCCTACCGCAGCCGCACCCCGGAGGAAAACCTTGCGCTTTTCCACCGGATGCGGGCGGGCGAATTTGCGGATGGCGAAAAGACGCTGCGGGCCAAAATTGATTTGGCAAGCCCCAACATGAACCTGCGCGACCCGGCCATCTACCGCATCAAGCACGTAGCGCACCACCGCCAGGGGGATGCCTGGTGCATCTACCCCCTGTACGATTTTGCCCACCCGTTGCAGGATGCCATTGAGGGGATTACCCATTCCCTTTGCAGCCTGGAATTTTTGAACCACCGTCCCCTGTACGACTGGGTTATTGCCAACACCCTGGGAGCCGAGTTCCCCAAGCAGCGCGAATTTGCACGGCTGAACGTAACCAACACCGTGATGAGCAAGCGCTACCTGCGCGAGCTTGTGGAAAAACAGATTGTGGATGGCTGGGACGACCCCCGTATGCCCACCCTTTGCGGGCTGCGCCGCCGCGGCTACACCCCCAGCAGCATTTTTACCTTTGTGCGGGATGCGGGTGTTTCCAAATCCGACAATTTGGTGGATATGCGCCAGCTGGAGGCCGTGCTGCGGGCTGAATTGGAGCTTGCCGCCGCCCGCCGGGTGGCGGTGCTGGAGCCGGTGAAGCTGGTGTTGGATAACTACCCTGCCGAAAAAACTGAATTTTTTGCCCTGCCCAACAACCCCAACAAGGATGCGAACGACCCTTCCACCCGCCAGGTAGCCTTTACCGGCGAGCTGTGGATTGACCGGAACGACTTTTTTGAGGTTCCCCCGCCCAAGTTTAAGCGGCTGACCCTGGGCAGCGAGGTACGCCTGATGGGTGCCTACATTGTAAAATGTACCCATGTGGAGAAGGACGATGCCGGCAACATTTTGGCCGTACACGCCACCGCTGACCTGGAAACCGGCAACGGCAACCCTGCCGATGGCCGCAAGGTGCGGGGTACCATCCACTGGGTAAGCGCCGCCCACTGCCTGGATGCCGAGGTTCGGCTCTACAACAACCTGTTTACCGAGAGCAACATGAACGCCATCCCCGAGGAAGCCGATTTTAAAGATTACCTCAACCCCGAAAGTGTGGTAACCGTGCAGGGTGCCAAATTGGAAGAAAGCCTGTCCGGCGCTGCGCCGGGGGACCGTTTCCAGTTTGTGCGCACCGGCTACTTTACCCCGGATAGCAAAACCCCCGGCGTTTACAACCGCATTGTAACCTTAAAAGATAGCTTTAAGCTGTAATTTTACTGCACACCCAGGCATCGCTCCGGCGGCCCGCCCGCCTAAATACACAAAAAGCCGCCCCGGCGGCCCTGCAAATACGCAAAAATAAAAAGCACGGAGATGGAATTTGGTTCCATTCTCCGTGCCTTTTGTTTTGTGCCTTTTGGCGGTTGTAGGCTTTTGAGTTTGCGGGCTTGCGTGTTGCGGGGTTCAGCGCGCCCCAGGTGTTGCGCGCCTGCGCGTTGCGCTTTTTCTTCTCCTTTTTGGAGAGTTTTTCAAACGGGATAAACTTTTCCATCTCTTCGCTCCTTCTGCCCTGCATTTGCAGGGAAATTGGAGTGAAGTATACCACGGTGGCCGGTATTTGTCAAACCGCGCCCACGCCGGGTGCCACATCCTTGCGCACAATATGCCGCAGCAACCCGCCATAGCAGTGGGTGGTGGCGGCCACCGTGTAGCCGCAGCGCAAAAAGCTGCGCAGGCTGGGGGCGTTATCGGGGTGCACCGTGCCCAAGTAGTGGCGGTAGGGTGCCCCCGGCAGGGCCGCCAGCCGTGCCTCGGCCGCCTGCATCAGCCGGCTTTCCAGCCGGTTGCCCTGGCAGGCGGGCAGCACACAGCAGGAGTCCATCTGGGCGGTGCGGCAAAGGGCATCCGCCCCCATCCCCAAATGCCAGCCCAGGGCGGCAGGGTCGGTGCCGGGCAGCTTCACGGTAAAGTAGGCGGCCAATGCCCCTGCCCGCCCGGCCACCAGGCAAAACCCTGCCGGGCCATCGATGTGGGCGGCCATATACTCCCGCGTATCGGGCAAAAACCATTCCGGCCTGGCCATGGCCGCCTTTGCCGCATCCATCACCGCCAAAATTTCATCCAAATCCGCCGGGGTGGCCGGGCGGAGCAAAAAGCTAAAATCGTCCATTCTAACCCCCCTCACGCCTGTTGGCAGGTGGCCTTCCGGGTGGCAGGCCGGGCGGCAATGCACCGCTTCAGCCAGTTGCCCCGGTAGTAGTAGATTAAAAACAGAGCGCTGGAAAGTGTCCAGGTCAGCGGATAGCTAAACTCCACCAGCCACACCGTGGGGTGGAGGGGCACCACGCAAAGCAGCCAGGCCACCCGCAGCCCGCACACCCCAAAACAGGTAATTAGGGTGGGCACCTTTACATCCCCGCAGCCGCGCAAAGTGCCCGATAGAATTTCGATGGCCACATAGGTAACGTAGGTGGGCACCAAAAAGTGCATCATCTGCACGCCCTGGGCCACCACCGCGCTATCCTGGGTGAACATCCGAAACAGCACCGAGCTGCCGGCGTACAAAATGCCGCTGATGCAAAGCGTCATGCCCGCCGCAAGGCCCAGGCAGATGGCCGCCCCTTTTTTGACGCGCTGGTAGAGCCCTGCGCCAAAATTTTGGCCCACAAAGGTGGTGATGGAAATACCCAGGGAGTTTACGGTCATCCAGAACAGGAAATCAATCTTGCCATAAACGCTCCACGCCGCAACCGCCGTGGTGCCAAAGCCGTTGATGCCGCGCTGAATCACAATGTTGCTTAAGCTATACAGGCTGCTTTGCAGGGCGGCGGGCAGGCCAATCTCGCAAATGCCCTTCAAAATGGCAGGGTCTATCCGCAGTTTGCTCCATTGCAGGTTCCAGGGCATCCCCTCGGAGGCTGCCAGGCAGCGCAGGGTGAGGAAAGCGCTGGCCGCCTGGCTGATGATGGTGGCCACCGCGGCCCCCGCTACCCCCCAGCCCAACACCAGCACAAACAACAAATCCAACCCGATGTTGATGATGGAGGCAATAATCAAAAAGTAGAGGGGGCGTTTGGAATCCCCCACCGCCCGCAGAATGCTGGTGCCCATGTTGTACAGCATTTGGGGGATCATCCCCAAAAAGTAAATTTTCAAATAGAGCGAGGCGGTATCCAAAATATCGGCCGGGGTATCCATCAGGGTCAGGGCAAAACGGCTGCCCACCAGCCCCACCACGGTAAGCGCCGCGCCCCCGGCTACCGCCAGGGCCAGGGCCGTGTGTACCTGCCTATCCACCGCGTCACGGTCGCCCGCGCCGTAGCTTTGGGATATTACCACGCTGGCACCGCTGCACAGCCCGGTAAAAAAGCCCACCAGCAGCTGCACCAGCGCCCCGGTGGCCCCCACGGCGGCTAAGGCAGCGGTGCCCACCACGTTGCCTACAATTAAAGTATCGGCGGTATTGTAAAGCTGCTGAAAAAATGTGCCGAACCAGATGGGCAAAAAGAAAAGCAGCAACTGCTGCGCAATGCCCCCGGTCAAAATTTGGTTTTGGTCGTATCCGCGTTTCATTCGTTTCCCCTCATATTCCAGCGCCATGTTCCGGGTGGTGGGTTGGTGCTTTGCCGGTGCGGGGGTGTTGCCACCCCGGCAAGGCCAAGCCCGCCAAATGGCCGGTTCACCTTCTCCATGCAGCGCTGCTTTCTTTTTGTTTTTTGGGCGCAAATTGCGCAAAATCTTTCCCCATCCGTAAGTTTATGCTATAATCAAGCTATTGTAAAGGGGGTAGCTGCAAATGTGGGAAGAACTTTCGCCCGGGCTGGGGTTCCAGTGGGAACCCTGCGCCGGTGGGGCGCGGCTGCTCAAGCTATATGGCGATACCCCCTGCCCGGTTTTGCCCGCCCAAATTGCGGGCCGCCCCCTAACTGAGCTTGCCCCCTACTGCTTTGCCGCGCGTGCCGCCCAGGGCGGGCGGCGCACCGGGGCCGCGGGTGACCACGCCATCAGCGGTGCGTTTGTAACCGCCATCACCCTGCCCCCCACCCTGCGCGTTGTGGAAAGTGCGGCGTTTTATAACTGCCGCGCGCTGCGCCACCTTACCCTTGGCCCCGAGGTGGAGAGCCTGGGGAGCGACCTGTTTACCAACTGCACCGCCCTGGCCGATTTAACCCTGGCCGCCCCGCCCAGCCAGCCCACCGGCCTAAAAAAGCTGCTTGTGGCCCTGCCGGGGGATATCACTGTGCATTTTGTGGCCGATAACGCCGAGCAGGCACGGCTTTTTTACCCCGAATTTTTTGAGCTGCTGGACGAGAACGCCCCCGCCCACATTTTTAACCGTACCATTGAGGGGGAGGGTTACCGCTACCGCCAATGCTTTGCGGGGCGGGTGCTGCATTTTGCCGAGTATGATGCCGCCTTCCCCCGCGCCCTGACCGGGGAGCCGCCCGCCAAGCTTTGCCGGTTGGCGCTATGCCGGCTGCGCTTCCCCTTTGGGCTTGCGCCGGGGGCAAAGGCTTTGTACCGCACCTGGCTAACCGAGCACCCGGCTGCCGCCACCGATTTGGCGCTGGCCAACCGGGATGGCCCGCTGCTGGCCTTTTTGTGTGCCGAAAACCTGTTGCCGCCCGCCCACCTGAAGGCCACCACCACCCGCTGCGCCAGCCTTGGCTGGAGCGAGGGTGCCGCGCTGCTGCTGGCAAGCGCCCCCCGCCACCCCCAAAGCCAAAAAAAGCAGTACCGTTTTGATGATTTGGATGCTTTGTAAAATTTAGCGAAGGCGAACCACCGCCCAGCAGGAAGGAGGCAAGATGGATGCCACAACCGACAAAACACCCCGAAAGCCAGGCCGAATGGCAGGCCGGTATGGCCCTGCGCATTTTGCAGCTTGTGCGTAGCGAATTGTATTTGCAGCTCCGCTATATGAACACCGCCCTGTGCGCTTTGCGCTGGCAGCCGGTGGAAAATGCCACCGCCCGCGCCCTTTCCACCGATGGGGTCGCCCTCTATTACCCCCCTGCCTGGCTGATAGAAATTTACCGCACCAACCGCCGCTACCTTTACCGCGCCTACCTGCACAGCGTTTTGCACTGCATTTTCCGCCATTTATGGCTGCGCGGCAACCGCGACCCTGCTTTGTGGGGGCTTGCCTGTGATATTGCCGTGGAGCAGGTGCTGGATGGCTGGGGGGTGCCCCTTTTAACCCGCCCGGTGGGCTGGCGGCGGCAACAGCTGTACGCCACCCTCTCGGCCCAGTGCCGGGTGTTGAGCGCCGGGCCAATCTACCGCGCCCTAAGCCAGCTCTACCCTGCCGATTCCGCCGCGCTGGAAGAACTGCGGCAGGAATTTTATTGCGATAGCCACGCCCGCTGGCCCCGCGACCCCGATTCCCCCGCCGCCCAGGCGGCCGGCAACCAGTGGGAGCAGCGCGGGCGGGAAGCCCAGCTTTCCCAGCAGGAAAATGGCCGCCAGCAGGGGGATGGCGCGGGTGCTGCCGCCCTGCTGGCCCAGGTGCGGGCCGGGCAGAGCCGCCGCCTGTACAAAGATTTTTTGCGCAAGTTTGCCACCCTGCGGGAGGAACCCCACCTTGACCCCGATGAGTTTGATTTGGGCTACTACAGCTACGGCTTGCAGGTTTATGGCAACCTGCCCCTGATTGAACCGCTGGAAACGCGGGAGGTTAAGCGGATACGAGATTTTGTGATGGTTCTGGATACCAGCGATTCTACCTCGGGCGAGCTGGTAAAGGCTTTTTTGAAGGAAACCTTCACCCTTTTAAAAACCACCGACCGCTTTTTTACACATTGCAACGTTTTTTTGCTGCAATGTGATGATGCCGTGCAAAACGAAATACAGCTTACCGATTTGAACACCCTCGACCATTATCTTGCCGGGTTTACCCTGCATGGCGGCGGCGGAACGGATTTTCGCCCTGCCTTTGCCCGCATTGCGGCCCTGCAAGCGGCAGGAACCCTGCGGGATTTGAAGGGTGTGCTGTATTTTACCGATGGCAAGGGGGTATACCCCGCCAAGCGCCCCCTGCCCCCAAGCTGCGATATTGCCTTTTTGTTTGTGGATGGTGGTGAGGCGCCGCCCGATGTGCCGCCTTGGGCCATCCGCCTGATGCTACAGCCGGAGGAACTGCTGCCGCAGCGCCCCACCCCAACCACCGAGCCAATACGGCAAAGGAGTTTTGAAGATGGATATCCAACAAGCCAAGCAGGAAGTTAAAAACGCGGTGGCCGCCTACCTTGCCAAGGACGATACCGGTGCCTACACCATACCGGCCCTGCGCCAGCGCCCGCTATTGCTGATGGGCCCGCCCGGCGTGGGCAAAACCCAAATTATGGCGCAAATTGCGCAGGAGTGCGGCATTGGGCTGGTGGCCTACACCATCACCCACCACACCCGGCAAAGCGCCGTTGGGCTGCCCTTTATCCGCCAGCGCTGCTTTGATGGGCAAGATTACAGCGTAACCGAATATACCATGAGCGAAATTATTGCCAGCGTCTATGAAAAAATGGCCACCACCGGTTTGCGGGAGGGCATTTTGTTTATTGACGAGATCAACTGCGTATCCGAAACACTGGCCCCCACCATGCTGCAATTTTTGCAGGGCAAAACCTTTGGCAACCAGGCAGTGCCCGCCGGTTGGGTGATTGTGGCCGCCGGTAACCCGCCCGAATATAATAAATCCGTGCGGGATTTTGATTTGGTCACCCTGGACCGGGTGCGCCGGTTAACCATTACCCCCAGCCTGCCCGCCTGGCAAAGCTATGCCCGCGCGGCCCGGGTTCACCCGGCAATTTTGGCCTACCTGGAGCTGCGGCCCCAGCACTTTTATAAAATTGAGAACGATGTGGATGGCCTGCAATTTGTGACGGCCCGCGGGTGGGAAGACCTTTCGGCCCTGCTTTACACCGCCACCGCGCTGGGCCAAACGGCGGGCGAGGAGCTGTTTGCCCAGTACCTGTGCCACCCGGAGGTTGCGCGGGATTTTGCCGCCTACTGGGCGCTTTACACCAAATACCGGGCCGATTATGGAGTGGAAGAAATTTTGCAGGGCCGCCTAAACAGCCCGGTGGTGGAGCGGGCGCTGCGGGCCGGTTTTGACGAGCGGCTATCCCTAATTAGCCTGCTGAACGCCGGGCTGAACACCCGCTTTGCCGCCGCGCGCCAGGCGGACGCGGTGACGGACGATAGCTACCACCAGCTCCGCCGTTTTAAGCAGGGGCTGCTGGCAGACCCTGCCGCCGACCCCGAAGTGGTGTGGGCAGGCATCTGCCAGGC
>JAQUSS010000074.1 GCA_028710135.1 Gemmiger sp.
CTACCTCAACCACGATGTGCAGATTCGCTACGGCACCACGCTGGCGAAGGGCTTCCAAGAAGCAGACCGGGCCGACATTACCAACAAGGCGAAGATGATTTGGAACCAGTTCGGCTACGGCCCCGGCCCCAGCACGCCGCTAATCTGGGACATCACCATTGACAAGGGCGTGGCCGGAACCTACGACCACGTGCAGAAAAGCGCAGCCCCTGGGGAGCTGACCGTCAACCCAGACGGCAGCCGCACCGCAGGCTGGGAGTTCAAAATTAACCAGTACCGGCAGGCCATCAAAGGGCTGACCATCACCGAGAAGATCATCCCGGCCAACACCGACCGCTGGGCCTATACCTATTACCAAGATGGCAACCAGATGGCGGCCGGCACGGTCGGCACCGATGCCACAGCCCCCCTCTATTATACGGCGGAACCAAACGCGGACGGCACCTCAACGGTGGTGTTCCACTTTGCTGACCTTGCCGCCGAGGATTACTATCTGCTCCATATTGAGAGCGACGTGACCGCCCAGCTGGCGACAACGGACAACGCGCATTCCACCATTGCCAACACCGCCCACTATGCGTATGAGGGCGGCGCGGGTAGCCCGTTTGAGGTGACCGGTACGAAGGACGTGGAAAACGAGCTGATCACCAAAGCCTGCGTGAAGGACTATGACGCGGCCACCAAAACCATCCAGTGGCAAATTACCCTCAACAGCCACAACCTGCCCATCACCGGCGCACTGCTGACCGATACCCTGCCCAAGGGCAACGTGTTTGCCAGCGTGGATAGCGCGGCCCGCAACGGGGTGGCCGGTACGGTAACAGAGGGCAAAATTACCTTTGGCGGGGAGGGCACGGTTGCGTATACCGTGCAAATGAGCGCAACCCCCGCCGCCCAACCGACCGAAGGGGAGCAGCTGGCCTTTGACTTTGCGCAGCATCGTGGCGATAACGCAGCCTACACCTTCACCTTCACCACCAAGATGGGCAGCACGGCGGGCGATGCGGCCTATCTCGATGCCTTGCTGGCCCAAAACCGGCCCGAGGCCATCCGCAACACGGTAGAGCTCAGCAAGGGCGAAATTGCGGGCGTGGAAATTCTTGATAAAGCGGGCCAGCACATTACCGCCGATGCCGCCACCAACGTCAATGACAAAGCCCTGGCGAAGGGCGGCGTGTTTGACCCGGAAACTGGCCGCGTTACATGGACCATCGAGCTGAACAAGGGGCTGGTCGATATGACCGGCAAAAAAATTGTTGACGATTTTACCAAAAACAGCGACCCGGATTTGTTGCAGCTGGTCATCGAGGACGGCAAACCGCCCGTTAAGGTGTTGGCGGCGGGGCAGGATGTGACCGAGAGCGTGCAGGCTGGCTTTACCAAGGTGACCGAGATGGGCTTTGTGTTCACTGTGCCCGCCAGCGTAAAAAATAAGCAGCTGACCTTTATTTTTGAAACATGGCTGACCGATGATGCCAATTTGGCCGACGTCACCAACAAGGTCGGCTTATACACCGACGGCAAAACCGACCCCGATGAGGATATTACCAGCGACGGGCTGGCGGGCGGCGATTTCTGGTTTGATGATTACGCCGCGGCGCAGAGCAGCCCCTATGTGCGGGTGAACAAGCTGAGTGCCAGCACCAGCGCGGGCGGCGCACAGCTGCTGCCGCTGGGCGGCGCGCAGTTTACGCTGACCGCCTACCGCAAGGACGCCACCGACGGCGTGTATAAGCAGGATACAACCCTGACGATGCGGGCGCGCACCACCCGCACCACCGGCGCGGCAAACTTCCTAAACCTGCGGCGGGGCGTATTGTATAAAATTGAGGAGACAGAGGCCGCCGCGGGCTACGACAAGGCCGGCGCACCGACGAAGTGGGTCTATTTTAACGGCGACGGCGAAGCGGAGAGCGGCAAGCTGACCGTGGCGGGGGTTGCGGAGCCGTTCGCCCCCGACTATGAGGGTAAAAACAGCAAGGCTTACAAAATTACCGTATCGAACACTGCCAACGCCGGTGTGGAATTTACCAAGCTTGGGCAAAACGGGCAGGCGCTGGCGGGGGTAACCTTCCGCCTTGTGCGCAAAACCGATAACAAGGTGGAGGAAAAGACGGCGGTTTCGGGCGTGGACGGCAAGGTACGCTTTGCGCAGGTTGACCCCGGCAACTATGAGGTATACGAGGTATTTGACAACGCCACCACCCCCGCCGGGTACGAAAACCTTGGCAATCAACTGCTGATGAAAATCACGGTGGTGGGGGATACCGCCCAATATACCGACCTCAAGGAGGGCTATGCCACCGCCGATGCAAGCGGGGCTGTAACCGTGCAGAACAAGCTGCTCACGGCGGGCATCGGCCTGACGAAAAAAGACCAGAACGGCACCGCCCTGCCCGGCGTGCAGTTTACGCTGGCGGGCAAAAACCTGCCGAGTGGCAGTGATTGGACTGCCGAAAGCCAATACACCACCGATGCAAACGGCAAGCTGGCAATTTCCGGCCTGCCCTGCGGGGATTACACCCTGACCGAGCGGACAAGCGGGGAAAGCTATACCGCGGGCAAGGTGCAAAAGGGCGTGGCCATCACCTTTACGGTGGGCCGCGACGAAAACGGCGGCGTGACGCTGACCGATACGACCGATAGCGCCAACCCCAAAACGCTGCCCGGCGTGCAGGGCAAATTTGACCTTGGCAATGTGGAGAATACGCTCAAATACGGCAGCATCAACCTGCACAAAATCAGCAAGGAAATCAATGGCACCACAAGCTCACTCAGCGGTATTTCCTTCACGCTGGAACAGAAAATCGGCGGCGGGTACAAGGCGTTTGCCACGCTGAAAACCGACGCGAACGGCGAACTGGCGCAAAACGCGGACGGCAGCTACACCGATATCCACAACAAAGCCTTCTACCTCGTCTACGGCGATTACCGCATCAAGGAAACCGCCGCCCCCACCGCGCACAAGGCTGCGGGGGCGGATTGGGTGGAGTTTACCGTCAGTGACGATACCGTGGGGGCACCTGCGGCCGGTACAGACAGCGCCCCCGGCTGCGTGTGGGTGACGGATGGCGGGCTGATTCAGAACCGGGTCGACAAAACGGTGCCCGCTGCCATCACAAACGGCGATTACACCAATGAAATCGTACGCGGCACGCTCAAGGTCACCAAAACGAGCACCGTTGTGACCGGGAACCTGCCGGGCGCGAAGTTTATGGTGTATGCCGACGGCGATACCAAGGTTGCCACACTGGCTGACCCGGACGGGGACGGCGTGTACGATACCCTGACCCCCGCCACCCCGGCGGCTACGGTGAAAATAAACAACCTCACCGTTCCGTATCTTGCGCGGGAAAAGGAAACCGCGCCCTATCAGCTGCTTGCGGGCAGCTACACCCTCAAGGAGGTCATTGCACCGGCCGGCCACGGTCTGGCGGCCCCCGTCGCCTTTACCATAGAGGAGGGGACCACGCAGATTGAAAAAGAGGTGAAGGATCCCCCCTTCGCCGTCAAGGTACAGCTGCACAAGGTCGGCGTGAACAAGAGCGATAAAACCGCGTATGAAGTGAATCTCGCGAACGTAGCCTTTACCCTGGCGGGGAAGGATATGTTCGGCGGCAGCTACCAGCAAACGGCTAAGACCGACGCAAAGGGGCTGCTGAGCTTTGCCGACCTGCGCGCCAATGCGGACGGGGAATACTACACCCTAACCGAAACCGGCGCGCCCGGCGGCAGCGAGTACGGCACCCAAGAGGTGTACCACATCTACATCGACAAAAACACCCGCGGCATACGGGCAAAGCGGGTCGTCGATGGTGCGGAGCAGGGCGAGGGAACCCTCATTGCCGTGGGGAACCCGCTCCGAATTGAAAATATCATCAAGCAGCGCAGCTTCTCCTTTATCAAAAAAGGCGTAACCAGCGAGGGCACGCTCGGCACAGCCGCCGCCCTGCCCGGTGCGCAGTTCGTTTTGACGGGCACCGACGGCACCAAGGGCGAATACAAGAGCAACCTCACCGGCGCGGATGGCAAAGCCCAATTTACCGACATCCCGCACGGCAAATACACGATGACCGAGCTGGCCCCGGCCGGCTACAAGGCCATCACCCCCGTCGCCGTGGAAATCCGCGATGATGGCAGCGTGATGATTGCCGGGGTCAGTTATACGAACCCCGGCGCGGCCGCGGGTGCAGTGGTGGATTGCAGCGGCTACGCCCCCGTCGATGCCGCCGTTGCGCTGGGGCTTACCCTGCGCAAGCTCAACAGCGCCGAAACGAAAACGGCGGTTGCCGGGGCCGCGTACCGGCTGAGCTATGCGAATGGGGATGCGGTCGCCGCTTACCCGAACCCAATCAAAACCGACGCGAACGGCGGCCTGCTATGTGAAAACCTGTTGGCGGGCAAGAGCTACCAGATTACCGAACCGGCCCCCGCCCCCGGCTACCACCTGAGCAGCGAGGTTATCACCTTTGACGTGGTGCAGACCTCGGGCACCGAGAACGCCGTGATCGAAAACTTTAAAATCGATGGCAAGGCTGCGGCCGGCAGCGCCTTCTCCTGCGACAAAAAGGCCGACAACGCCTATACGCTGACCTGGAAAGAGCAGCCCTTCAGCCTGACGGTGACCAAGCAGAACAAAAACGGGGAACCCCTGGCGGGTGCGGCGCTTGCTATTTATGACAACGCGAACGCAAGCGGCACCGCCCTCTACACCGGCCAAACCAACGCCGCCGGCCAGTGGAAGCTGCCCAATGCCGCCAAGCTGACCGCCAACACCAACTACTGGGTTAAGGAAACGGCAGCGCCCGCCGGGTATACTACCGGGATGTGGGCCTTTACCACCGACGCCGCCAAGACCCTAGCCGCCACGGCAAGCGGCACGCAGAGCATTACCGTACACGATGGCGTGACCGCTGTGGCCGTCAAGCTGGAAAAGCTGGGCGTGTTCACCGACGACCCCGACATTGCAGGTGCGATTGCGGGCGCGAAGTTCACGGTCAGCGGCACCTTTGCCGAGGCTGCCAAGGAGAGCGACCCGGCGGTGACGGCAGATGCCTTTGCGGACGTGACCATCACGCTGCCGGTTTCCGCCGCTACGACCGGCGAAATCTTGCTCGATAAAACCACGCTGGGCGGCAAGCTGCTGATTGCGGACGGCAAGCACAGCTACACCCTGACGGAAATCGACGCGCCGGACGGCTATGCCATTCATGCCCCGGTGACCTTCACCGTGACTTCGGATGAGCAGGGCACGATAGTAACCTCCGACGATGCGGAAAATACCCACTTAGACACCCTGACGATTTGGGACGCACCACTGACCACCGACCTGAGCCTGACAAAGTACGACAATGAAACAGAAAAACCACTGCCGGGCGCAAAATTCACCCTGGCAGGCACCACTTTTGACGGCAGAACGTTCAAAAAGCAGACCCAGACGAGCGATGCGGCCGGCAAACTGCGCTTTACCGGCATCCCGGCGGGCAACTACACGCTGCACGAGGAACGGATGCAGGGCTATGAGCAGACAGCCGATTTTACCGTGACGGTGAAGGACAACGGCAGCAACGGCCTGACCACCACCGTGACCGGTACCGGGGCCGCGGACGATAAAATTACCAACACGGTCATTCGCCGCGGGTTCAGTTTTACCAAATACGGCACCGACGACGAAACTGACCTCAAACACAGCGCCAAGCTGGCGGGCGCGACCTTTGGCCTGTACACCGATAGCGCCTGTGCGGTGCCGGTGGCAGCCCCTGTGACGGTTACCGCCAAGAGTGATAAAAACGGCCTCGTCACCTTCAAAAATCTGGGCTGCGGCAGCTACTATCTCAAGGAACTCAGCGCCCCGGCCAATTACACGCCCGACCCCACCGTCTACACGGTGGTTGTGGGCGGCAATACCACCATCACGACCGTTGGCTACAATAAAATGACCGTGAACGGGGAAGACCTTGACGCGAAGAAGGGCACCACCGCCGAAAGCGACTTGGCCGTGACCAACGAGGCCATCCGTGGCAGATTAACGCTCAACAAGTTCAACAAGGATGCCCCCACCGAAAAGGTGGACGGCGCAAAATATGCCCTTTATAAAGGCGAAACCAAGCTGGACGAGCAGGTGACGAAAAACGGCACCCTGCAATTTAAAAACCTGCTGATTGGCACCACCTACACTGTAAAAGAAACCGCTGCACCGGCTGGCTACCAGCTAAGTGGCGAAAGCTTTACCGTAAAGTTCGCGCTAAAAGATGGCAAGGCCGTGCCCAAGCTGCAAAGCGGGGCCAACGCTCTGTTCATTCAGCAGGCGGCGGACGGCAGCATCACCTGGCTGGAACAGCCGGTTCGCCTCGAAATCACCAAACAAATCAAAAACGGAACCGCCCTGCCCGGCGCCAAGCTGGAACTGCGCGGCCCCAAGGCGACCAGCCCCGATGCGGTGGTTGAAAGCTGGACGAGTGACGGCAGCGCCCACCGGGTGCAGGCCGCGCTCACCCAAGGCGCAACCTATACCCTGTACGAGGTTGCGACCCCGGCCCCCTGCTACGCCACCGCCGCCCCGCAGGAGATTACCATCAGCACCACGGCGGATACCGCCGGTATTCTGGGCGTTGGCGGCACCACAAACCTCCAAAAAGAGGCCATGACCGATGAGATTGCCCCGCTTACCGCACAACTGCAAAAATACCTGAACTACGGCGGCAGCGTGGTGGCCACCCCGGCCCCCGGCGCAACCTTTACCCTGGCGGGCGATTTTGCTGACCCCGCCACCGGCGTGATTGAAAGCGCAACCTTCACGCTCGATATGAGCAAAACCGGGTCGCTGACGCTGGGCACGGCCACGCTGGGCGGCAAGCAGCTGATTTTGGGCGGCAGCTACACCCTGACAGAAACCGATGCGCCCGAATATTACGCCCTTTACAAAAACCCCATCACCTTTGCGGTCAAGCCGGACGGCACGCTGGAACTGACCACGGCGGCGGGCAGCCACGCGGCAGCCACCGGCGATACCCTGGCCGTGACCGATGACCCGCTCACGGCCGACCTCACGCTGGCCAAGCGCGGCATCGACCCACTGGTGGGCGGCGAGGGCACCGCGTTGGGAGATGTAACCTTCACCCTGGTCGGCACCGATTTTAACGGCAACGCCATCACCCCGCTATCCGGCACCACGGCAGCGGATGGCAGCCTGCGCTTTACCGGCCTGACGGCGGGCAACTACACCCTAACCGAAACCCGCCCCGCCGGGTATGAACAGCCGGCCACCTACACCGTGGCTGTGGCCGATACCGGCAAGGACGCGCTGGCGGTTACCATCACCGACGCTGGCACCCAAAAGCCGCTGGCCCCCGGCAAAGATGGCGTTTACACCCTCCACAACACGCTGGTTCGCCGCAGCTTTACCTTCCATAAGCAGTATAAGGACCGGGAAAACGGCATTTTCGCGGCCTACAACCCCAACCACACCAGCCCGGCGGCGGGGGTCACTTTCTCCCTCTATGCCGATTCCGCCTGCACCGGCACCCCACTGCAAACCGCCGTGAGCGATCAAAACGGCGCAGTTTTGTTTAGCAACCTGGCCTGTGGTAGCTACTATTTCAAAGAAACCGCTGCCAAGGACGAAACGATGGTTTTGGCCGATACCGTCTACACCGTGAACATCGGCACGGACGGCACCGCCGTTATCACCGCCGATGGTGCAACCTACACCGGCAAGGTGGAGGGGCAGAAGGTGGAAACCGACCTGACCATCACCAACGATGTGGTGCGCGGTGCGTTTGAGATGGTTAAAGTAAACGAGAGCAACCCTGGCCAAACACTGCCCGGCTCGAAATACGGGCTGTTCCGGGCCCCCTACCCCGAGGATGCACAGCCTGCGCTGCTGCGTATGCTTGGCAGCCTGTTTGGCCGCGCGGCAACCGCAGCGGACGGGGCAGATGGGGAACCGAGCCACGGCATCCCGGCCGGGTACATCAAGGTGGCCGAGGGCGTCACCGACCAAAACGGCCGCCTCAAGTTTGACGGCCTGCTCACCGGCGTGCGCTACTATATCCGGGAGCTTGCCGCCCCGGCGGGCTACCAAATTTCCAAAAACCCCATTGAGGCAACCTTTACCCTGACGGCCGCCAACGCCAATGTCCCGGCACAAATTGAGCTGAAGGGCAACGGCAGCGGCACCGCCAGCATTGACCCCGATACCGGGCTTATCACCTGGCTCGAGCCGGTCTACCGGCTGGGCATCCGCAAAACCGATATGGGCACCGCGGATTTGCGCGGCGCTACGCTGGCGCTCTACAACGCCGAAGGCACCGAGCTGACCCGCTGGGTGAGCGACGGCACCGAGCACATCCTCCTCGGCAGCGACATGCTGGCCGGTGGGGAAGTGCTGGTGGCAGGCCGCAGCTATACCCTGAAAGAACTGGCCGCGCCAAACGGCTACGAGCTGGCCGCGCCCATCACCTTCCAACTTGAAACACCGCTGGTAGGCCCCGGCCAAAACTGGGTGCAGCACGTGGTGATGCAGGATAAAAAAATACCGCAGGCGGGCGGCCAAACCCCCGCATCCACCCCGGCCCCGCAGCCGGGCAGCGGCAACAACCCGGCCACGCCTATCCCGGCCACACCCATCCCGGCTACATCTATCCCCGCCACGGGGGATGCCACCAACCCGCTGCTGTATCTGGTGCTGCTGCTGGGCAGCGGCGCCACCCTGGCCGGCCTTTATGTAGGCCGCAGCAAGCGCGGGAACAAGTAAATACACCGTAACCCTTACAAACAGGCTGCCGCAAAGCAAAACGCTTTGCGGCAGCCTGTTTTGGTGTTTTGTGCGTTACTTTTTGCCCGGGCTTTTTGTGGCACAGGGGGGGCTGCGGTTGCCCGCTGCCCGTTGCCCAACACGCAATGCCCACCACCCAATGCCCACCACCCAATGCCCACCACCCAATACCCACCACCCAATACCCACCGCAAAATGCCTGCTGCCCACGCCCAGCATCCGATACCCCGCGCGGGCGGTGGGCAATGCCCGGCGGCGCATGGCGGTTTTGCACAAAAGCATGGAAGGCGATTTGTTTAAAGGGCGGAATATAAGGCAAACCCATTGACTTTTATCCAAAACGACGGATAATGTAATTACTTTAATAAAATGTTTTATAAAACAAATGATGCAACGCGCCAACAAAAAAACAACCATACAGGAGGAAACAAGATGTTGCAGCAAATCATGACCCAACCCGGCGAAATTATTTTTAAGGAGGTACCCGTGCCCGAGGTACAAGAAAACCAGGTAAAAGTAAAAATCATGAATATTGGCATCTGTGGCTCTGACATCCACGTTTACCATGGCAAGCACCCCTTCACCACCTACCCGGTTACCCAAGGGCACGAGGTATCGGGCGAGGTTGCCGCGCTGGGTAAAGGTGTAACGGCCTTCCACATCGGCCAAAAGGTTACCATCGAGCCCCAGTATACCTGTGGCAAGTGCTACCCCTGCCGCCACGGCAAGTATAACCTGTGCGAAAACCTTAAGGTTATGGGCTTCCAAGCAACCGGCACCGCCTCGGAATATTTTGTGGTGGATGCTGCCAAGCTTACCCCCCTCCCGCAAGAAATGCCCTACGAGGAGGGCGCGATGATTGAGCCTTTGGCCGTTGCCGTACACGCCGTTAAGCAGGTGGGCGATGTAGCCGGCATGAACATTGCGGTGCTGGGCGCAGGGCCAATCGGCAACCTGGTGGCGCAAACCGCCAAGGGGATGGGCGCGGCCAAGGTGCTGATTACCGATGTGAGCGACCTGCGCCTTGAAAAGGCAAAGGCGTGCGGCGTGGATGCCTGCGTCAACACCAAAAACACCAATTTTGGCGAGGCCATGGTGGCGGCCTTCGGCCCCGATAAGGCTGATGTAATTTACGATTGCGCGGGCAACAACACCACGATGGGCCAGGCCATACAGTATGCCAGAAAAGGCAGCATCATTGTGCTGGTGGCCGTTTTTGCGGGCATGGCACAGGTGGATTTGGCCCTTGCCAACGACCATGAGCTGGATATTAAAAGCACCATGATGTACCGCCACGAGGATTATCTCGATGCCATCCGCCTGGTGAACGAGGAAAAGGTACACCTGCGCCCCCTTCTCTCCAAAAGCTTCAAATTTGCCGATTATCGAAAAGCCTACCAGTACATCGATGCCAACCGTGAAACCACCATGAAGGTGATCATCAACGTGCAAGAAAAATAAATAAAAAATCCGTATGCTGGCGCAGGATAACCGCGTAACATCGCTGCCATGGCAGGGGGATAGCACCACCAGGCGCTTTACCCTAAAAATAAGAAAAAGGCCGGAATATTTTAAACGCTTATAGAAGCGGCGTTTAAAATATTCCGGCCTTTTCTGCCGTGGGCGGGTGGCTAAAAATAGAATCATCGGCTTTGCAATGTGCCGGGGTAGCGCAGGCGGGTGGTGTGGCCAATCACAAGGCTGCATGGCTTGCGCAGGCTCTGCCCGCAGGCATTCTCGTCATCCAAAAGGCGGAAAAGTTCCTCCGCCACCTCGCGCCCAATCTCCTCAATGGGGATGTGCAATGTTGTCAGGGGCGCGTTGGCACCGTTGTAGCATTCAATATCGTCAAACCCAATAACGCTTACATTGCCGGGTACCTGGAACCCGGCATCCTGTAGGGCGTTGATGCAGCCAACGGCCATTTTATCGTTGGAGCAAAGGATGGCATCCGGCGGCATATTGCCGGTGGCCAGCGCACCCCGTATGGCGTTGTAGGCGGCGCACTCCTCAAAATAACCGTCCAGCACAAAGGCGGGGGGCACCGCCAGGTGTAGCTGCTCGCTGCCTTCCACAAAGGTGTGGTAGCGGGTATCGCCATCATAATTTCGGGTGCCGCGCAAAAAACCGACGGATTTGTGGCCGGTCTGCACCAGGTATTCCAGCGCGCTTAGGATGGCACTCTCGTTTTCCAGCAGAATGCAGGACATCCGCTTGTTTTTGTTGAGGGAGAGATGATCCAAAAACACAAAGGGTACCCCGCTGGCCTCCAGCCGGTCGTAATCCTCCTGCTGCAAATTCTCGTTCAAAATGGCGGCGGCATCCACGTTGGCCGCCAAAATTTGAGAAATCAGCATCTTGTTTTCGTGGCTGGCACAAATATTTACCTGAAGAGAATATTGCCGCTTTTCACAAACCGGATACATGGCCTGCATCAGCCGGATGTAAAACTCGCTGTGGATTGCCGGCAAAAACAAACCGATGTTTTGGGTGCAGCGAGATTTCATCAATTTGGCATTAATGTTGGGGTGATAGTTCATCTCCTCCGCAATTTTCAAAATACGCTCCCGCGTTTGGGGGTTTACAACGGGAACACCGTTCAGCGCATTGGAAACGGTTGAGATTGCAACCTTTGCCTCGTTGGCAACGTCCTTGATGGTAGCCATTTGTTCCTCCTTGCGCCCCGTTTTGGGCCGCGGCTGCTGGCAAGGCATCGTAAAAAACCGCGTATATGGGCATAAATTACCTATTGCTGTTAAGGATAGCACGAACCGCCCCGGAATTACAAGCCCCCCTTCCGTATGCAAGGGTGGGGATAGGGTGTAAATTGGGTAAAAATAAAAACGTTTTTTACAATATACGATACAATTCGGGATAAAGCAATAGATTTATAGCATAATTCACATTTTACGCGCTAAAAGTTCATATAAAAACACGTATTTTTCATTTTCTATTGAAAACGTTTTTATTACGAGGTATAATTGCCTCATTCCAAAACAACACGTCACACATGGGAGGAACAAAACCATGGCACACAGCTTTTTAACGGACGCACAGCACAGCTATTGCCGGCAGGAACTGCCCAGCTTTGGTGCCAACCGCTACTACGGTATGCCCCTGCTGAAGATATCTGCCGAAACAGAATACCAAAGCATCCTGGGCTTTGGCGCATCCTTTACGGATGCCAGCTGCTTTACCCTGAACCGCCTGGCCCCTGCCGAGCGGAAGGCCGTGCTGGAGGACCTGCTGACGGAGAAGGGCCTGGGCTTATCCATCGGGCGGCTGAATGTGGGTGCCAGCGATTATTCCACAAACTGCTACTGCTATGATGAGAAGCCGGACGATTTTGCCATGGAGGCTTTCTCCATTGACCGTGACCGAGAATATTTGATCCCTATCGTGCAGCAGGCCAAGCAAATCAACCCGGATATTTTCCTCTTCTCCTCCATGTGGAGCTGCCCCGGCTGGATGAAAACCAGCGGCAGTATGTGCGGCGGCTGGCTGCGCCCCAATTACCTGGAGGCTTTTGCCGATTATTACATCCAATATCTTCTCGCCTACAAGGCGGCGGGCCTGCCCATGGATGCGCTGACCTGCCAGAACGAACCGGAAACCGACCAGGTTTCCAAGATGCCGGCCTGCTACCTGCACCCGGATTTTGAACGTGAGCTGGTGGGCCGCCTGTTGCCGGCACGTTTGCGCGCACAAGGCCTTACCACCAAGCTTTGGCTGCTTGACCACAACTTTATCCACTGGAACCGTGCCCGGTATATGTTGCAGGATAAAGATGTTCAGGCAAATGCCGCCGGCGTTGCGTTCCACCCCTACGAGGGCGACCCCAGTGACCTGGATTTGCTGCACGCGGCCTGCCCCGATGCCCACTTCCATTTGACGGAGGTTGGCCCCGATATTGGCAGCGGCTATGCGGCCGAGTGGTGCCGCTGGGCTATCGTCATCAGCGATGCGCTGGCCCACGGTTGCGAGAGCTTTACCGCGTGGAACTATGCACTGGATGAAACGGGCAGCCCCAACATTGGCCCGTTCCCCTGCGGTGGGCTTGTCACGGTGGATTCGCAAACCAAAGAAGTCAGCAAAAGCTCGATGTACTATGCGCTTCAGCATTTTAGCACGGTGATTCGGCGGGGGGCCCGGCGCATTGCCGTAACGGCCGAAACCGCGCTGCCGGCCGGGGTGCGGGCCACCGGGTACAAAAATGTGGA
>JAQUSS010000218.1 GCA_028710135.1 Gemmiger sp.
TAACCAGGCTGCCCGCGCTCATGCCAAGGGCCATAAAGCCGTAGTTTACCCCCGCGTGGGGCAGGCCAAACAGGTCGGTATTCAGCGCGGGCTGCACCGCCGCGCCGCCCGCGTAAAAAAACGCCAGCAGGGCGTAAGCGGCGGCCACCCACCACGCCGCCGCAAAGGCAAACAGCACCGCCCCCACCCCCAGCCCCAGGTAGATAAGGCATAGCGTGCGCTTGCGGCCAAGATGGTCGCTTACCGCGGGGCAGCCCAGCCGCCCCGCGGCGCTGGCGGCGGAGCCAAGCACCACGCACCAGGCCACCGCCTGGGCGGCCATGCCACGCTCGGCGGCAATCTGCAAGATATCGGGGCTAAACAGCAGCATGGGGGGCGCGGCCAGCGCCACCCCCGCCACGCAAAGGCGGTATTGGGTGGTTTTTAGCATCTGCCGGGGCGTATAATCGGGCGGGGTGGCACCGGCGGGGGGTTGTGCCGCACCGGCGGGCGGGTTTTGCAGCACCAGCGCCCCGCCCCCACAAACCAGCAGCATCACCCCGCCCAGCGCCCCCATGCAAACCCGCATCCCAAACGGGCCGCCCACCCCTTTTACAAACAGGGTTAAAAATGCGCCCGAAAGCCCCATGCTTACCCCGGTTACCCCGGTGGCCAGGCCCTTGCGCCCGGTGTACCATTTTTGGGCGCAGGCCAGCACCGCCGGGCACAAAAAGGCGCTGCCCAGCCCTGCCGGCAGGCTGAACGCCAGGTAGAAGGCCCAGGCCACCCCCTGGGGCAAAAAGGCCGCCGCCACAAACCCGCCGCCCAGCAACGCCGCCCCGGCCAGCCCCGCCACCCGCGGGCCCATGGCATCCTGCAAAAAGCCGCCCAGCACGCAACCCACCCCGTAGGCCGCCACCAGCAGGGCAAAGCACAGGCTGGCCTGAGCGCGGGTAAAGCTGTAATCTGCCATGATGGGCTGCTGAAAAATGCCCCATGCCGCCGGGATGCCGGTAAGCAGCTGCACCGCCGCCCCGGCCGCCAGCACCGCCACGCCACGCCCATTCTTTTTCACGGTTGCGCCCCCTTTTGCCTTTATGCAGCAGCAGCGGCTTTTTGCAGAGCTGCTACGCTGCCATACCCCTGCCGCCCCCGCTCACGCCGCACATTGCGGCGCTGCCCTAGCTTAGTATGGCCATTTTGGTTGACAAAATGCCCGCCGGGGGGCTATCATTATTCTGTACCTGTATTGCTGTGGATTAGAGGAGTTTTTACAAAATGAAAATACAACCGTTAAAGGGCATGCGGGATCTGCTGCCCCACGAACAGGCCCTGCGCGACCATATCCAGGGCGAAATTCTTGCAACCTACCGCGCCGCCGGTTTCCAGCGGATTTCCACCCCCATTTTGGAGGATATGGAAAACCTGGATAAAAGCGACGGCGGCGATAACCTGAACCTGATTTTCAAGGTGCTGAAGCGGGGCGATAAGCTGGAAGCTGCCCTGCAAAGCGGGGACGAAAAAGCCCTGAGCGATATGGGGCTGCGGTACGATTTAACCCTGCCCCTCTCCCGCTATTATGCGGCCAACCGCGACAAATTGCCCGCCCCTTTCAAGGTGATACAAACCGACCGTGTTTACCGGGCCGAGCGCCCGCAAAAGGGCCGCCTGCGCGAATTTGTGCAGTGCGATATTGATATTTTGGGCGATGCATCCCCCAACGCCGAGGTGGAGCTGGTGGATGTGACCGCCCGGGCGCTGCTGCACATCGGCTTTACCGATTTTACCGTGAATATGAACGACCGGCGCATTTTGCGGGCTATGCTGGCGGCCATGGGCTTTGCGGCCGATAGCTTGGATTCCGTTTGCGTCAGCTTTGACAAGCTGGACAAAATTGGCCCGGCAGGTATCCACGCCGAGCTGCTGGAAAAAGGCTTCCCCGCCGGGGCGGCGGACAAGCTGGACGAATTTTTGCGCCAGGGAGATTTTTCGCTGGAACGGGTGGCCAACGCCTGCGGCGACCCCAGCCTGGCCGATGGCCTGCGCTACCTGCTGCGCCAAAGCGAGGCCGTTGCCGCCGGCCGGTACAAGGTTGCCTACTGCCCCAGCCTGGTGCGGGGCCAGGGCTACTACACCGGCATGGTGTTTGAGGTTAGCTGCCCCCAATTTGCGGGTGCGGTGGCCGGTGGTGGCCGGTACGACCATATGGTTGGCAAATTTTTGGGCCAACAGGTGCCCGCCGTGGGCTTTTCCATCGGGTTTGAGCGGGTTTGCGGCATTTTGCTGGAGCAGGGCTACCACATTCCGGGTGCAAAGGAAGCACTGGCCCTTCTCTACGGCCCTGAGGCCGATTTTGCCGCCGTGCTAACCCAGGCGGAGGCCCTGCGCGAAACGTACAACGTGACGGTGCTTGCCCAGGCCAAAAAGCTGGGCAAGCAGCTTGCCGCGCTGGAGGCTGCAGGCTACCAAGGCGCTGCCTTTGCCGGCAAGAGCGAAATCAAGCACTTTGCCAAGGCCGAATAAACCGCCTTGCCCGAAAAGCAAAAAAGCAGCGCCTCTACGCCGTGATTTTCCGCAAACCGTTTGAAGCAACCCGCCGCCACAAGCGCAAAGGCGGGTTGCCGGATAGTGGTTTGCCCCAGGAAGGGAAGGTGATTCCTATGAAAACGACCAACCATATTTCCAGGCCACACCGGCTGGCAGCATTTTGCTGCGCAGCGGCACTGGCACTGGCTGCCGCAGGGTGCGGTGCCCACAGCGCCTATTCTAGCAGCAGCACGGCCCTGTATGAAACCGGGGCGCAGGCCAGCGGCAGCAATGGTGCAACCGCCGATATTGCGGTGGAAAG
>JAQUSS010000219.1 GCA_028710135.1 Gemmiger sp.
CCGCCGAGGAGGCGATACCCGCCGCCCGTGCCGTGGTGGAGAGCGCCACCGCCGCCGAGCAGGCCGCGGCCACGGCCCTTGCGGGGCTGGAAGCCACCGCCACGGCCCTTGCCGAGAGCGAAAAGGCCGCCAGGGCCGCCCTGCCGCTGCCCACCCGCCAAGCGGCGGAAGCGGAGATTGCCGCGCTGCGCCGCCGTGTGGCCGAGGCCGAAGCGGCCCTGCAAAAGGCCGAGGCGCACTGCCAGGAAATTGCCCTGCAAGCCGAAAACCAGGCCGCCCGCCTTGCGGGGCTGGATGCCGAGCTAAAAACCGCACCCGCCCTGGATGGTGCCGCGCTGGCGGGCGAAAATAACGCCCTGCAAACCGAGAAAAAGCGTATTACCGACGAAAAAACAGGGTATACGGTGCGGCTGCACAAAAACCGCACCCTGCTGCAAAGCCTGCAAACCCAAACCGACCGGCTGGAAAAGGCCGAGGCCGAGGAGCGGTGGGCGCGGGCACTTTCGGATACAGCCAACGGCCAGCTGGGCGGCGGGCGGGAAAAGCTGATGCTTGAAACCTATGTGCAAACCACCTATTTTGACCGTATCATCACCCGGGCCAACACCCGCTTTATGGTAATGTCGGCCGGGCAGTACGAGCTTGCCCGCTGCCAAACCGCCGAGAATAACCGCGCCCAAAGCGGGCTGGAGCTGGATGTGATTGACCACTACAATGGCTCCCGCCGAAGCGTGAAAACTTTATCGGGGGGCGAATCCTTCATGGCGTCCCTCTCGCTGGCGCTGGGGCTTTCGGATGAAGTGCAAAGCGCCGCCGGGGGGATACAGCTCGATACCATGTTTGTGGACGAAGGGTTTGGCACCCTTGATGAAGATACCCTGCAACAGGCCCTGCAAGCCTTGGCGGCCCTTACCAAGGGCAACCGGCTGGTGGGCATTATCTCCCACGTGGCAGAGCTGAAAACCCGCATCGACCATCAAATTATCATCACCAAAACCCGGGAAAACGGCAGCCACGCCGAGATTGTGGTGCCCTAGCGGCCCGGGCAACCAAAACAGCCTACCCGCGCGGCGCTGCTGCGCGGCAACAAAAAATAGGAGGAGTTTTTATGTATTATCTTGGCGTAGATTTGGGCGGCACCAACATCAAGGTCGCCCTGGTGGATGAAAACGCGCAAATTTTGGCGGAGGATAGCCGCCCCACCAACCTGCCCCGCACGGCCCAGGCCGTGTGCGATGATATTGCCGCACTTTGCCGGGGCCTGCAAGAGCACAGCGGCGGCAAGGCCGTGGCGGGCATTGGGGTGGGCTGCCCCGGCACGGTGGACGATGCCACCGGGCAGGTGCTATATTCCAACAACCTTGGCTGGCAAAATTTTGCCATGGGCCCCTACCTGGCCGAAAAAACCGGGCTGCCCGTTCGCCTTGCCAACGATGCCAACGCCGCCGCCTTGGGCGAGGCGCTGGCGGGCTGCGCCAAAAATGCCGAGAGTGCCGTTATTTTAACCCTGGGCACCGGCGTGGGGGGCGGCGTGGTGCTGGGCGGCAAGCTGCTAACCGGCTACACCGGCGCGGCGGCGGAGCCGGGCCACATGGTAATACGGGATGGCGGTGCCCTGTGCACCTGCGGGCGGCAGGGCTGCCTGGAAGCCTACGCCAGCGCCACGGCCCTGATACGCGCCACCCGGGCGGCCATGGCCGCCCACCCCGAAAGTGCCATGCACGCCCTGGCCGCCACCGGCGGGGTGACGGGCCGCACCGCCTTTGATGGGGCAGCGGCAGGGGATGCCGCCGCCACCGCGGTGGTAACGGCCTACACCCACGATTTGGCGCTGGGGGTGGCAAACCTCATCAACATCTTTTTCCCGCAGGTGGTGGGGCTTTCGGGCGGGGTGGCCAACCAGGGCGAAAACCTGCTGGTTCCCCTGCGCAAGGAGGTAGCAAGCATGGTGTTTGGCCACGAGTTTGCCACAAAGCAAACCGAAATTGTCTGCTGCACCCTGGGTTACCGCGCGGGGGTTATCGGCGCGGCGTTGCTGGCCCGCGCCTAAAAAGGCAAGCGGCGCGCAAAATCAATAAATCGGTCAATAAAACGGTAAGGTGTCCCCCTTGCGTAGCCGCAAGGGGGACATTTGCGTGGAGGCATACGGCGTGCATTGTGAATGGCACATCCGGCGGCCCATACCGGGCCGTGGTGTTGCCACCCGTACCGTAGGGGCACGATACATCGTGCCCGCCCTATGGCGGCAACGGGCCTTGGTAAAAACCACCCCGCATAATCCCAGAGGGGGGCAGGCACCGTGGCAAAACGGGTGCCCGTGGCCGTGGCGGGGCGGCCACCATGTATGGTGGCCCTACAGGGGACATCGCAAAATACACATCCGGCAGCCCATACCGTGCCGTGGTGTTGCCACCCGTACCGTAGGGGCACGATACATCGTGCCCGCCCTATGGGGGCAACGGGCCTTGGTAAAAACCACCCCGCATAATCCCAGAGGGGGGCGGCCACCGTGGCAAAACGGGGGGGCCGTGGCCGTGGCGGGGCGGCCACCATGTATGGTGGCCCTACGGGCGTGCATTGTGAATGGCACATCCGGCGGCCCATACCGGGCCGTGGTGTTGCCACCCGTACCGTAGGGGCACGATACATCGTGCCCGCCCCATGGGGGCAACGGGCCTTGGTAAAATCCACCCCGCATAATCCCAGAGGGGGGCAGGCACCGTGGCAAAACGGGTGCGCGTGGCCGTGGCGGGGCGGCCACCGTGTATGGTGGCCCTACGGCGTGCATTGTGAATGGCGCATCCGGCGGCCCATATCGTGC
>JAQUSS010000220.1 GCA_028710135.1 Gemmiger sp.
CCTGGCTGGCCGGGTAGATAACATCGTCCGCACCGTTGCGAAGCAAAAATTTTGCGTGAACATCGGTGGCTGCGCGGGATAATACAAAGCTTGCACCGTTATCCTTCAGCAGGGCGGTGGCTTCCAGTGAGCTTTCAAAGTCGTCGCCAATGGCAACCACGCACAGGTCAAAGTTGCGCACACCCAGCGTTTTTACAAAGGCTTCGTCGGTGGCGTTGCCAATCTGCGCATCGGTAACGTACGATAGGGCGGCGTTCACCCGTATTTCGTCCTGGTCAACCGCCAGTACATCGTGGCCAAGCTCCTGCAATTTTAAAGCCATATGGCGGCCAAAGCGGCCAAGGCCAATCAATAAAACCGATTTCATAGGTGTTCTCCTTCTGGTAGTGACCCATTTAAAAAGTATAAAACGTAGTGTGTGCCCATCAACCGATGGTTATCCGCTCTTGGGGCATTCTTGCCGGGGAGGGGATGTTGGGGTTGGCAAAGGCGTAAATCATGGTCAGGCCGCCAACCCGGCCAAAGTACATCAAAAATATCAAAATCAAGCGCGAAGGGGCCGAGAGATCGGGGGTTAAGCCCAGCGAAAGCCCCACCGTGGCAATGGCACTGCTGGTTTCAAACAGTGCGCTGATTAAGGGCACATCGTCAATCATGGCAATGGCAATGCCGCCCGCCACAAAAAAGACGACATAGAGAAAGATTAAAACGGTGGCGCGGCTTAACGCGGTATCATCCAACCGCCGCCCAAAAACCTGAATGCCACTTTTCCGCTTTAAGGTGGAGCGAACCGATAGGTAAACGGTTGCCAGCGAGGTTGTTTTAAAGCCGCCCGCGGTTGAGCCGGGGGAGCCACCCACCACCATAAGCAAAATCATTAAAAGGATGGAGGAATGGCTAAACATCCCAAGGTTCAGCGTGTTAAAGCCTGCGGTGCGGGCCGTAACCGTTTGGAAAAGCGCCCCGAGGATTTTTTCGCCCAAGGGCAGCCCCGCCCACTGGGGAAGCTGCATCTCATACAGCAGCAAAAACAAGAACGGCACGATGAGCAATAGGGCGGTGGTGGTTAAAACAATTTTTGTCTGGAGGCGGAACGCCCGAAAATGTAACCCGTGCTGCCGAAAATCGTCCCAGGTGGCAAAGCCGATGCCGCCAACCACAATCAGGGCGGAGATGGTAAGGTTGACAATGGGGCTTGCCGCAAATTCCGTTAGGGAGGGGTAGAGCGAACCCGGCTGGCCCATCAAATCAAACCCCGCGTTGCAGAAGGCCGAAATGCTGTGAAAAACCGAGTACAGCACCCCCCGCAGCAACCCAAACTGGGGGATAAAGCGGATGGAAAGCAAAAGTGCGCCCACCCCCTCAAACAGGAACGTGAATTTTACAATCATCCCGGTCATTCGCACAATGCCGGCCATTTGGGGGGCACCGATGGATTCCTGCATGATAAAACGTTGGCGCAGCCCGATTTTTTGCCCGCGCAGCATATTCACAAGCAGTGCCAGCGTCACCACGCCCATGCCGCCCACCTGAATCAGGGTGATGATAACGGTTTGCCCAAAGGGCGACCAATAGGTGGCGGTATCGTGTACAATCAGCCCGGTCACACAGGTGGCGGAGGTGGCGGTAAATATGGCATCCAAAAAGGGTGTGTGGTTGCCGCCGCTGGAGGATATCGGCAGTGTCAGCAGCACCGCACCTGCCAAAATCAAGGCCAAAAAGCTCAAAAGTACCACCTGCGACGGCGTAATGCGGCGCAGGCGTTGGATTCTTTTTATCATAAGAAAAGCGATGCCCTCCCAGGCAGAAATCAAGATCCCCTCGGTTCGGCGGGGCAGATCGGTTGTATTGGGGCGTGTACCCTAAATATTGCTCCATTCTAGCACATCTCTTTAAAAAAAGAAAGGCCCAGCAAAGCACCCGGCCAGGAAGGCAAAAAATGTACCCCGAAACGGCTGCCGGGCGGCGTGTGGCGCGGCGCGAAAAGGGGGTAAAAATTGAAATGCGGCGGCAGCGCCCGGCACGGCGGCAGCTGCCGCGCAGGGGCAAACGGCGCAGGGGCGCCGGTAGCACCGCACCTAGGGAGCAGGGGGATGTGCGGATTTTTTTGAGAATTTCACAAGTGAAAAATATAACAAAGTAACGCTTTTTTTGCCGCCCGGCGGCGATACCTTGCGTTTATAAAAAAATCTATTGCGATAATTGCGCAGTTTGCTAAAAATATGCAAAATCCTTTGCAATACGCCCTGGCCGATGCTATAATTACAAGACATTGTCAGGCGGGCGGATGTATGCTCGCGGTAAATCATCGGAGGTAGAATCATGGATATTGAAGTATTTGGAATGTTTGAAGAAAAGCTCAAGGCAAATCCGAAAACGATCGTTTTTACCGAGGGTACAGACCCCCGCATCCTCAGCGCGGCCAGCCGCCTGCTGGCGGGCGGCATTTTAAAGGTTATCTTGCTTGACCGCCCCGCCGAGGTGGAGCGTGCCGCCACGGGCGGTGGCTTTGATGTGCGTGGGGCCGAGGTGATTGACCCGAAGCATTATGCCGGCATGGACGAGATGGTTGCCAAGATGGTGGAGATGCGCAAGGGCAAAATGAGCGAGGAGCAGTGCCGCGATGCCTTGCAACACGCCAACTATTTTGGCACCATGCTGGTTAAGCTGGGCAAGGCCGATTGCCTGCTGGGCGGCGCCACCTACTCCACCGCCGATACCGTGCGCCCGGCGCTACAGCTTATCAAGTGCAAGGCGGGCATCAAATCGGTCAGCTCCTGCTTTATC
>JAQUSS010000075.1 GCA_028710135.1 Gemmiger sp.
TGGTCAATGTTGGCGTTGGTATACCACTGCCCACCCTGGTGGATGCCGTGCGCGCCCTTGCCCAGCACCATGGCCGCCACGCCATAATCCTGCGTTACGACAATATCCCCCGCCCGGCAGGCGGAGGTAAGCGCAAAATCGACCGCATCGGCCCCGGTGCCCACGGTGCGCACCGTGGCGTACCCCGTGTGCAGCTGGTGGCTGGTATCGCAAAACAGCACCACCGGCAGGTTATGGCGGCGGGCAATTTGCTCCACCGTGCCCACCACCGGGCAGGCATCGGCATCTACAAGTATCTGCATGGTGTGCCCCCCTGCAAGGCGTGTGGTGTGGCCAGCTTGCGGCTTGCGTTTTGCGCTTTATATTTGGCAAGCGGCGGTGTTTTAAAAAGTGACAAGGGGGGCAAAATTGCCCCCCAAACGGCAAACTGCCCCAAACGGCAAACTGCCCCAAACGGGCGGGTTAATCGCGGCTATACAGATCGCGGGTGTAAATTTTATCGGCCACATCGGCAAGCTCGGGGGCGGCGCGGTTGGCCAAAATAATATCGCACCCGGCCTTAAACTCGTTCAAATCGCGCACTACGCGGCTGCCAAAAAATTCGTCCTGCTGCATGGTCGGCTCGTACACCAGCACCGGGATGCCCTTGCCCTTGATGCGCTTCATCACGCCCTGAATGCTCGATTGCCGGAAATTGTCGCTGCCCGATTTCATGGTAAGGCGGTAGATGCCAACGGCCTTGGGGTGGCGGGCGCAAATTTGCTCGGCAATAAAATCTTTGCGGGTACGGTTGGATTCCACAATGGCCTGGATCAGGTTTTGGGGTACATCGTTATAGTTGGCCAGCAGCTGCTTGGTATCCTTGGGCAGGCAGTAGCCGCCGTAGCCAAAGCTGGGGTTATTGTAGTGGCTGCCAATGCGGGGGTCCAGGCATACGCCATCAATAATATTTTTGGCGTTTAAGCCGCGCAGGGCGGCGTAGGTGTCCAGCTCGTTAAAATAGGCAACCCGCAGGGCCAGGTAGGTGTTGGCAAACAGCTTAACGGCCTCGGCCTCGGTCAAGCCGGGGAACAGCATGGGGATATCCTCCTTGATGGCCCCGCCCGCCAACAGCGCACCAAAGCCGTGGGCCTTTTGCAGCAGGGCGGCATCCCCCTGGGGCACCCCCACCACAATCCGGCTGGGGTAAAGGTTATCGTACAGGGCGTGGCCCTCCCGCAAAAATTCGGGGCTGAACAGCAGGTTGTTGTTGTTAAATTTCTCCCGCATTTTTTCGGTGTAGCCCACCGGCACGGTGGATTTGATGATGACGGTTGCCTGCGGCGCATACTGCCCCACCAGGGCAAGCACGGCCTCCACGCTGGAGGTATCGAAGTAATTTTTTTGTGCGTCGTAGTTGGTGGGGGTGGAGATGATGATATAATCGGCCCCGGTGTAGGCGGCCACGGCATCGGTGGTGGCGGTCAGGTTCAGGGTGTGGCCCGATAAATATTCCTCAATCTCCGTATCCACAATCGGGGATTCGCGCCGGTTGATCATCGCTACCTTTTCAGGCAGGATATCCACGGCCCAAACCTCGTTGTGCTGCGCCAATAAAATGGAGTTGGAAAGGCCAACATAGCCGGTTCCGGCAACGGCAATTTTCATACAAATCACACTTTCTACTTCAAACTACTTCAAATTTACCAATTTCAACAGTTTTGCTTTTCCGCCCGGCCCCCAAAAAATGCCGGGGCGGGGTTACACGTTATTTTTTGCCCAGCACACCCTGCCCCCACTTGGCGGCGCGGTATAGGGGCCAGTGGTTCAGCTTGGCTTGCAGGCTGTCACGGTCGGCCTGTAGGGCGTTGTAGGCGGTTTGTAGGGTGGCGTTGGCCGCCACCGCGCCCTGGTAGGCATCGTTGATGCGGCCTAGCTCCTTCTGGGTGGCATCCAGCTGGCCCGCATACAGGCGAAGCAGGTAGAGCGGGAACTCGGTGCAAACGGTTTCGTACCGGCCCTGGCGGATATCCTCAAACAGGGCGCGCTCGGTGTCATCGGCCAGGTACAGCCCACGCGTCAGCGTCAATTCCACCAGGGGTTGCCAGGCGGCCAGCAGCTTTAAGCGGGTGGGGGTAGTTTGTATTGCACCGCTTGTAAAAATCAGCGCCAGGTAATGGTCGGCAATGGCGCGGCACTCCTCGTCAAAGCAGGCGGGCTGGCCGGCATCCGCGTAAAGCTGCCACAGCAGCGCATAATCTCGCGCGCGCTCGGCCAAAAAGCGCTCGTTGTGCGAGTGGGAGAGCGAGGTGCTGCGCACGGTAAAATCGTAGATATGGTGGTTTAAAAACACCATTTTTTTGGCGTGCAGCAGGTAGGCGGCCAAAAACAGCACATCCTCCATCGAGCTATCGGTTTTAAAGCGCAGGGTGTTGGCGGTAATCACGGCGGTGCGGTAAAGCTTGCACCAAAATATCTGCCGTACCTCGTGCATTTTATCGTAATCCGCGGGGAAGGTGTACACCTTGCGCGGGGTGTGGATGCCACAGCTGGGGTCACACGCGTTCAAGGGGGTGCCATCCTCGGCCACATCGCGGAAAAAGCCCGTTACCACATCGGCACCGCTGGCCTCGGCCTCGCGGTACAAGGTTTCACAGGCATCGGGCGCAAAGGCATCGTCGTTATCCAAAAACATCACGTAGGGGGTGGCAAGCTGGGCAAGGGCCAGGTTGCGGGGCGCACCCGCGTAGCCGGAATTTTGCGCCGTTTGCAGGGCCACCACGTTGGGGTATTGCCCGGCGTACTGCTGTAGCAAGGCCCAGGTGCCATCGGTGGAGCAATCGTCCACCAGCAGCACTTGCAGCGCCGCAAACCCCAGGGTTTGCCCCCGCAGAGAAGCCATGGCACGGGGCAGGATATCCACCGCGTTGTAGCAGGGGACGATGACACTGATTTTATAGCCCATTGCTTGCCCTCCATGAAAATGTTGTGTATAATGGTAGGTATGTACCATAAATTATAGCCCATCCGGGCGGGCTTTGCAATATGGAGGGTGAAATGGAACAAGAGATCAATATCGAGCAGGTTATGGATGAAATCCGCGCGGCGGCGGCTGCCGCGCCCGAATACCAGGGTGGGGACGCGTTTGCCCCCGGCACCCCCGGCGGGCTGCAAAAGCTGCACATTGCCCTGCGCCGCGTGGGGCGCAAGGTGAAGGCGGTGTTCCAAAAGCTGGCGGGCAAATTTGTGCGGGTGTTTGTGGCCATGTATCTGTTTGCCAAAAACCAGCTAAAGGATGGCAAAAACGTTATTTTGGATACCGCCACCAAAACCAACGACCTTACCGGTTATGTGCATGGCGAGGTAGAGCGGCGGCTGGTGGCGCTGGAGGAAGAGAACGCCGCCCTGCGCGCCGAGCTGGATGCCCTGCAAAACGAAAAACGGGCCGGGTGAGGGGACGCGGATGAGAGTATATCATATCCTGCCAACACTGGTTTACGGCGATGCCGTCAGCAATGACGCCCGCGCGTTAAACAGTGCCCTGGTGGCGATGGGCTGGCACAGCAAGCTGTATGTGGCCCGCACGGTTCCACGCTTTTTAAATAGCATTGCCTTCCCGGCGGATGCCATGCCCCAAACCTTCCCCGAGGATATTTTGATTTACCATCTTTCGACCGGGGATGCGCTGAACGAGCGGCTGATTGCCCTGCCCGGCCATAAGCTGATTATCTACCACAACATCACCCCGCCTGAATTTTTTGCCCCCTATGCCCCGGCGGCGGCAGCGCTGACGGCGCAGGGGTACGAGCAGGTGAAGGCCCTTGCCGCCGTGGCCGAATACTGCCTGGCGGATTCGGCCTATAACGCGGCCGAGCTGCGGCGGATGGGCTACACCTGCCCGATTGACGTGGTGCCCATTTTGATTCCCTTTGACGATTACCGCCGCACCCCCGATGCCGCCGTGCAAAAAAAATACAGCGATGGCCGCACCAACCTGCTGTTTGTGGGCCGCATTGCCCCCAACAAGCGGCAGGAGGATGTGATACGCGCCTTTGATTGCTACAAAAAAACCTACGACCCCACGGCCCGCCTGTTTTTGGTGGGCAGCTACAATGTGGAGGATGCCTATTACATCACCCTGCGCCGGTACTGCAAAAACCTGGGGGTAAAGGACGTCATTTTCCCGGGGCATATCCGCTTTGAGGAAATTTTGGCCTACTATGCGGCCAGCCATGCCTTTTTGTGCATGAGCGACCACGAGGGTTTTTGCGTCCCCCTGGTGGAGGCCATGTGCTTTGGGGTGCCCATTGTGGCAAAAAGCACCACCGCCGTGGGCGAAACCATGGGCGGCGGCGGGCTGCTGTTGCCTGATAACAGCCCCACCCTGGCGGCGGCGGCCTTGCACCGCCTGCTGGCCGATGCCCCCCTGCGCGCGCAGCTTGCGGCGGGCCAACAGCAGCGGCTAAAGGATTTTAGCTACCAGCGTGTGGTGGCGCAGTTCCAGGAAAGTTTTGCAAAATTTATAGCGCAGGCGGGGCTAAAACCATGACCGAACAGAAAAACAACAAGAAAAAAATATGCTTTGTGATCCAGCGCTACGGGCGGGAGGTAAACGGCGGGGCCGAAACCTACTGCCGCGAGCTGGCCGAGAAGATGGCCGAAGCCTACCAGGTGACGGTGTTCACCACCAAGGCGGTGGATTACATGAGCTGGTACAACACCTACCCGGCAGATACCGAGGAAATTGGCGGCATTACGGTGCGCCGCTTCCCGGTGGAGCACCCCCGCCGCCAGGCCGTGTTTGATGCCATCAACGGGCGCTTTTTGAACGGCGCGCTGCATGGCCACACCGGGGAGGATAGCTGGTTTGAGGCCCAAGGCCCCTACTGCCCGGCCCTGCTGGACGCGCTGCGGGCCGCCAAGGATGAATACGATGCCTTTGTGATGTGTACCTACCTCTATTACCAAACGGTGTACGGCACCGCCATCGTGAAAGAGAAGGCCATTTTGGTGCCCATGTGCCACGATGAACCCTTTTTGGCCATGGGCCGCATCCAGGAGCTGTTCAGCCAGCCGGCGGCCTTCTTTTTCCTGACGGAGGCCGAGCAGCGGCTGGTGCAGGCCCGCTTCCACACCGAGGGGGTGCCCGCGGCGGTGGGCGGGGCCGGGGTCGATTTGCCCGCCACCGTGGATGCCGCCCGCTTCCGCAAAAAATACGGCCTGACGGGGGAGTATATCCTTTATGCAGGCCGCATTGACGAGGGCAAGGGCTGTGACGAGATGTTCCGCTTTTGGCAGGCCTACCGGGCGCGCAACCCCGCGGCCACCGCCGGGCTGACCCTGGTGCTGATGGGCAAAGCGGTGATACCCGTGCCCCAGCAAGCGGATATTTGCAGCCTTGGCTTTGTGAGCGAGGAGGATAAGTTTGACGGGATGGCCGGGGCGCGGTTTTTGCTGTTACCCTCCCGGTTTGAAAGCCTTTCCATCGTGGTGCTGGAATCCATGCGGTTGGGCGTGCCGGTGCTGGTAAACGGCAACTGCGAGGTTTTGCGCGACCATTGCCGCCAAAGCGGCGCGGGGCTTTACTACCAAAACTACCGCGAGTTTGAGGCCGCCGCCAACCGGCTGTTGGCCGATGCGGCCCTGTATGCGGCGTTGTGCAAAAATGCCCCCCGGTATGTGGAGCAGCGGTTCCAATGGGGGGTTATCACCCAGCGGCTGGCGGGGCTGATTGAAAATTTGGGCAATGCCCAAAATGCCCAAAATGCCCAAAATGCGGAGCATATTGAAAATATTGAAAACATTGAAAACATTGAAAACATTGAAAATTCTGAAAATTTAAAAAAAGGCCCGGATGCGGGAGCGCCGGAAAGCGAAACCCGGCAGAAGGGGGTGGATGCCCAATGAAAAAGCTGGCCTTTGTCATCCCCTGGTTTTCGGCAAACATCAGCGGCGGGGCTGAAATTGCCCTGCGGGATTTGACGGCCCACCTCCACGCGGCGGGCGTTCCCCTTGAAATTTTAACCACCTGCGTCCAAAGCTTTGGGGGCGATTGGGGCTACAACTATTTTTGCCCCGGCACCGAGGAGATTGGCGGCATTACCGTCCGCCGTTTTTGGGCCGATGCCCGCGCGGCGGCCGCCTTTGACGATACCAACCGCAAGCTGATGGCGGGCAAACCCCTTACCCCCGAGGAGGAAACCATCTACCTGAACGAGATGGTGAACAGCGACGAACTGTACGAGTATATCCGCCGCCATCGGCAGGAATATGGGCTGTTTGTGTTTATCCCCTATATGTTTGGCACTACCTATTTTGGCAGCGCCGCCGCCGGGGATAAAGCGGTGCTGATACCCTGCTTCCACGATGAACCCTATGCCCATATTGGGTTGCTGGCCGGGCGGTTTGCCGCGGTGCGGGGGATGGCCTTCCTCTCCGCGCCCGAGGGGGCGTTTGCCCATGCGGCCTACAATTTGGCCAACACCCAAACCCGGGTGCTGGGCCTGGGGGTGGATGAAATTGCCGGGGACGCCGCGCGGTTCCGCAAAAAGTTTGGCATCACGGCGCCCTTTGTGCTGTATGCGGGCCGCAAGGAAGCCGGCAAAAAGGTAGATTTGCTGCTTGCCCATTTTGCGGCCTACAAGGCGGCCCACAAAAGCCCCACCAAGCTGGTGATGATTGGCGGGGGCCGCATTGCCGTGCCCGCCGAGATTGCCGCCGATGTGCTGGACCTTGGCTTTGTGGCCAAGCAGGATAAATACGATGCCTACGCGGCGGCGGCGGTGCTTTGCCAACCCTCCTGGTTCGAGAGCTTTTCGTTGGTGATTATGGAAAGCTGGCTGGCCGGGCGGCCCGTGCTGGTAAGCGGGCAGTGCGCCGTTACCAAACACTTTGCGGTGGAAAGCGGCGGCGGGCTATATTTTACCAACGAAGCCGAGTTTGTGCTGGCGCTGGATAAGTTGCTGCAAAGCCCCACCCTGGCCGATACCCTGGGCAAAAACGGGCAACAGTATGTGCGGCAGCATTTTAACTGGGATACCGTTACCCAAAACTACCGAGATTTTTTTGCCAGCCTGGAAAGCCATGAAAATAATGCTGGAAAATAACAGGAATAACCCTTGAAAAACGCCTGGATATGCATTAAACTAAAAGCTGTTAGGAATCGTTTGAAAACTGCCCCTAATTGCAAAAAACGCAAAGAAGGAACATAAAATATGAAGCTGATTATACAAATTCCTTGCTACAACGAGGAAAAGACCCTGGATGTTACCATCCGCGACCTGCCCCGCCACATTGATGGGGTGGATGCCATTGAGTATTTGATTATCAACGATGGCAGCAAGGACCATACCGTGGCCCGCGCGCGGGAGCTGGGGGTGGAGCATATTGTCAACTTTAAGCGGAACAAGGGGCTGGCCTACGGCTTTATGGCGGGCTTAGATGCCTGCCTGCACCTGGGGGCCGATATTATTGTAAATACCGATGCCGACAACCAGTATTGCGGCGCGGATATTGAAAAGCTGATTGCCCCCATTTTGGCGGGCCCGGCCGGTATGGTGGTGGGCGTGCGCCCGATTGATGAAACCGAGCATTTTAGCCAGCGGAAAAAGGCGTTCCAGCATTTGGGCAGCTGGGTGGTGCGCAAGGCCAGCGGCACCGATATCCCCGATGCCCCCAGCGGCTTCCGCGCTTACAGCCGGGATGCCGCGCTGCGCATCAACGTTACCAACGATTATACCTACACGCTGGAAACCATTATCCAGGCGGGGCGCAACCGCACCGCCATCACCAGCGTGCCCATCCGCACCAACCCCGAGCTGCGCAAAAGCCGCCTGTTTAAAAGTATGTGGACGTACATGAAGCGCTCTGCCAGCGTAATTTCGCGCAGCTACGTTATGTATTCCCCCCTCAAGTTCTTTGGCTCCATCGGGGCGGTCATCTTTTTGGTGGGGGTTGTGATGGGGGCGCGGCTGGTGTATTATACCATCACCGAGCCGGGCAATATGCACCTGCAATCGCTGATTCTCACCACCGTGCTGCTGCTGCTGGGGGCGCAAACGTTTTTCCTGGGGTTGCAGGCCGATATGATTGCCAAAAACCGCAAGCTGCTGGAGGATGTGCAGTACCGCCTGCGCCGCTCTACCAGCAGCATCCGCCCGGACGATTTGTTGACCGACGAGCAGATGGCCCGCTATACGGCTGCCCAGGCCGCCGAGGCCGAGGCCAAAGCCGAAGCGGCGGCCCCCCAAGCGCCGGAAGCTGCCACCGCGGCAAAATAGAACCTACAATCCAGAATCCATAATAAAAACGCCTGCCACCCTGTTTTTCAGGGCGGCAGGCGTATTGTTTTACGGTTTTTTGGCAAAAGGTGCATGGTGCGGGCGCTTTGGCGCTATTGCGGGTTGGCATTGGCACCGGCCCCCGCACCGGCGGGTGTGGGGATGTTCGCTACCGGGGTGGAAATGGGCGCGGGGGTGTTCCCCGGGGCTGGGCGGTTTGCTTCGTCTGCTTCACCCGCTTCACCATTCGCGCTATTCTCGCTATTTTTGCATTCTGCGCCGGCCTCGTCCGCCTCGCCGGCCTCGTCAAACGCGGGGGCATCCTCCACGGCCCAGGGGTCGTATACCGTCACTTGGTTGCCACCGGCGGCCTTGCTGTGGTACATGGCACGGTCGGCACGCTCCACCGGGGCGTAGGGGCCATCCCCGGGCTGGGGGCGGCCCACATACACCCCCACGCTCACCGTTACCAGGGGCAGGGCCGGGCCATAACGGTGGGGGATGCCCAGCGCCGCCACGGCCGCGCGGCATTGCTCGGCAATTTGGGCGGCGCGGGCGCAGGCATCGCGGTGCAGCAGCACCACAAATTCCTCGCCGCCAAAGCGGTAGGGCATGGCCTGGGGGCGCTGCAAAGCCGCCAGGGCCTGGCCAACCTCGTGCAGGCAACGGTCGCCCTTAATGTGGCCGTAATGGTCGTTATAAAGCTTAAAGCGGTCAACGTCCATCATGATGACCCCCACCACAGCGCCCTCCGCCTGGGCGGCAGCGGTAAGGGCCTCGTAATCGGACACAAAGCTGCGGTGGTTGCGCAGGCCGGTTTGTTGGTCGGTGCGGCTCAGGCGCTGCAATTCGTTGTTCAGGCGGGTGGCGCGGGTGCGGGCGTAGGCTTCCTCCAGTTGCAGGCGGCCGGCCATCCAGCCCATCAGGATGGAAAGCAGGTACACCCCCACGCCGTTTAAAACATCGGCGCGGAAAAAGTAATCGGGCTTATAAAAGTAGCTGCCCACCAGCACCCCCGCCAGCGCCAGGCCGGATAGCAGGGTGGTGTGCAAAGGCGGCAAAATAAATAATAGCTGCGAGATAACCAGCACCACCATAAATACCGTGCCGGATTCGTTTGGGCTAAAAATAACCCCCACAACGCCGCTTAACGCCAGCAGGTGGAACAGGTAAAGCTCGGTTACCACGTAGCCGAGCCGGGGCGCGGGCGGGTGCTTTAGCAGGTGGGTGGCCACCCCAAAAAACAAAACCTGCAACACCAAAACCAAGCCGTACAATAGGGTCAAATCGTATTGCCCCGGGCGCAAAAACTGCGCCGCTACCGTAACCACCAGGCTGATCAGGCAAAAAAACTTGCAAAGGCTTTTCATGGTGGTTAGGTTCTTTTTGGTAAGCTCTTGGGGGTAGCGGTAAAAGCAGGTTTGGCTGCGGCTCCCGGTTTGGGCAAAATCCAGGTAGGCCCACCGCAACCACCAGTTTTTAAGTTGTGCCAGCATCATCCACATCCTTTGCACCGTTTGCGTTCCAAACAGGGCAGGGAAGGGCTGCCCCGGCGCTTTTAGTAAAGCGGTTTAATAATTGTATTATAAAGCGTGCTGATGGGTACAGTCAACAAAAAACACACAAATAATTGGTGAAATCGCCTACATAACCAAGGCGGGGGGCGAAAAACGCCCCCCGCCTTGGTTTGGTATAGGAAAATAAGAGAATGGCAACAGTAAGGCACCACCGCGCAAAGGGGGTGGCGGGGCGGGTAAGCGCCCTTTAACCGGGGTTACACAATTTTTTGAGATTTGTGGATTCCGGTTTTCAAAAATTCAACCCATTCGGCCACGTTTATGGCATGGTCGCCCAGGCGTTCTAGGTATTTGGTAACCATAAATAGGTCGAGCGCGGCCTCGGCATCCTGGGGGTGCGCGCAGATGTAGGCGGCAATCTCGCCGCTGATGTGGGTGAACTGTGCGTCCACCACATCGTCCCGGCGTATCACCTGGGCGGCGGTGGCCAAATCTACCTGCACATAGGCGCCCACGGCGTCCTTCACCATTTTCAGCGCATCATCGCCCATTTTGTAAATATCTTCGAGCACCCCCACCGCGCTGGCGCGGTCAAGGTGGAGGTGGATGGCAATCTCGGCAATGTCGGAGGCTTGGTCGGCCATCCGCTCAATATCCGTCACCATTTTCAGCGCGGTGGATACCTTGCGCAAATCCCCCGCAACCGGCTGCTGGCGCAAAAACAGCGTCAGGCAGCGGTGCTCTATCTCGTGCTCCACCGAATCAATCTCGCTATCGCGGGCAATCACGCTGCGGGCCAAATTCAAATCGCCGGTGCGCAGGGCGGTCATGGCATTGCCAATAGCCGCGCCCGCCGCGTGCCCCATCCGGGCAAGCATGGTATCCAGCTCAATCAACTCGGCATCAAAGGCCTTGCGGCTGCTGTTCATAGAAAACCCTCCTATCAGCCGAAACGGCCGGAAATGTAATCCTCGGTGCGTTTATCCACAGGGGTGGCAAAAATACGCTCGGTGGGGCCCATCTCCACCAGTTCTCCCAGCAGGAAAAAGGCGGTTTTATCGGAAATACGGGCTGCCTGCTGCATATTGTGCGTTACAATCACAATGGTGTAGCGGCTTTTCAGCTCCATGGACAGTTCCTCAATTTTGGAGGTGGAAATGGGGTCCAGCGCGCTGGTGGGTTCGTCCATCAGCAGTACCTCGGGCGCAACGGCCAGGGCGCGGGCAATACAAAGCCGCTGCTGCTGCCCGCCCGAAAGCCCCAAGGCCGATTTTTTCAGCCGGTCCTTCACCTCGTCCCAAATGGCGGCATCCTTTAGGCTTTGCTCCACAATTTGGTCAAGCTCGGCCTTGCCGCGGATGCCGTGGGTGCGGGGGCCGTAGGCGATGTTATCGTAGATGCTCATGGGGAAGGGGTTGGGCTTTTGGAACACCATCCCCACCCGCTTGCGCAGCACGTTTACATCCATTTTGCTTTTATAAATATCCTCGCCGTCCAGCAGAATGTCCCCGCTGATGCGGCAACCCTCCACCAGGTCGTTCATTCGGTTCAGGGTTTTCAAAAAGGTGGATTTGCCACACCCCGAAGGCCCGATGAAGGCGGTAATCTCTTTTTCGGGGATATCCATCCCCACCCCTTTCAGGGCGTGGAAGTTGCCATAGTAAAGCTCCAGGCCAGATACTTCAAATTTATTCATGGTCGGCGTTTCCTTTCGCAAGTTTGTTGGCAATCAGGCTGGAAAGCGCATTGATGCCCAATACCAGAACCAGCAGCACCACGGCGGTGCCAAAGGCTTCGTTTACGTGCAGCCCCTCGGTGGAAAGCAGGTACATATGCACCGAGAGGGTGCGGGTGGAATCGAACAAGAAGTTGCTGCCGGATGCCACCGAGGCCACCGTGCCGGCGGTGTACATCAGCGCGGCGGTTTCGCCCACAATGCGGCCGGTGCCCAAAATAACACCCGATAAAATGCCGGGCATGGCGCTGGGCAGCACGATGGAAAAAACCGTGCGCAGCTTGCCCGCGCCCAGGCCAAAGCTACCCTCGCGGAAGGAATCGGGCACCGATAAAAGAGATTCCTCGGTGGTGCGCATAATTAAGGGCAAAATCATGATGGCCAGGGTGAACGCGCCCGAGAGCAGCGATAGCCCCCAGTGCAGCTGGGTGACGAAGAACAGCATGCCAAACAGCCCGTAAACGATGGAGGGGATGCCCTGCAAGGTTTCGGTGGTGATGCGCACCAGCTTGACAAGCCGGTTGCCGCGCCGGGCATACTCTACCAGGTAAACGGCGGCAAAAATGCCCAGCGGGGTGGCAATCAACAGGGAGAAAAAGGTCATCAGCAGGGTGTTGAGCAGCGCGGGCATCAAGGAAACATTGTCGGAGGTATAGGTCCAGCTAAAAAGGCTGGCGCTCAGGTTGGGCACCCCTTTTATCAGGATGTAGCCCACCAAAAGCAGCAGCACGGCGGCCGTGCAAAACGCGCCCAGGCACACCAGTACGCGGACGACCACGGCAAACAGCCGCGCGCCCAGCCGGTTGCGGTGGGTGGAGGGGCGGGGGGCTTGCCCCGTTTGTTGCAGGCTCCGCGCGGTGGTATCGGCCATTGCCATACCATCGGCCCCCAAAGTACCCTGGGCCGAGCTGGCAGCATTTGCGGCAAAATCAGGCATGGGTATCCCTCCCCTTTAGCAGGCTAAAGCTTAAATTGATTAGCAGGATAAATACGAACAGCACCACGCCGGTGGCAATCAGGGCTTCGCGGTGTAGGTCGGCCGCGTAGCCCATCTCCATCACAATGTTGCTGGTCATGGTGCGCAAG
>JAQUSS010000221.1 GCA_028710135.1 Gemmiger sp.
TGACGCGGTGTATGCACTGCCCTTTACCCGCCGCTACCACCCCAGCTACGAGGCCCTTGGCGGCGTGGCCGCCCTGGAGGAGGTGGAGTTTTCCATCATACAAAACCGGGGCTGCTTTGGCGGCTGCAATTTTTGCGCCATCACCATGCACCAGGGGCGGCGGGTAACCTCCCGCAGTGAGGCCAGCATTTTGGCCGAGGGTGAAAAGATAACCCATTCGCCCGGGTTTAAGGGGTATATCCACGATGTGGGCGGCCCAACCGCCAACTTCCGCTTCCCAAGCTGTGCCAAACAGATGAAGGACGGGATGTGCAAGGGCGGGCGGCACTGCCTGGCACCCTCGCCCTGCCCCAACCTGACGGTCAGCCACAGCGAGTACCTCTCGATTTTGCGCAAGCTGCGGGCGCTGCCGGGGGTAAAAAAGGTGTTTATCCGCAGCGGCATTCGGTACGATTACCTGATGGCCGACCCCGACGATACCTTTTTTAAAGAGCTGGTGGAAAACCATGTTTCGGGCCAGTTAAAAGTGGCACCCGAGCATTGCGCCCCCGATACCCTGCGGTATATGGGCAAGCCGCCCATCCAGGTGTTCAACAATTTTAAGGATAAATTTTACCGCCTTACCAAGCAGGCCAACAAGCCCCAGTACCTTGTGCCGTACCTGATGAGCAGCCACCCGGGCTCCACCCTAAAGGACGCGGTAATTTTGGCCGAGTACCTTTACAATAACCATATGCGGCCCGAGCAGGTGCAGGATTTTTACCCTACCCCCGGCACCGTTTCAACCTGTATGTTTTACACCGGGCTGGACCCCTACACCCTAAAGCCGGTGTTTGTTGAAAAAACGGCCGAGGGCAAGGCCATGCAGCGGGCGCTGCTGCAATACTATCTGCCTGCCAACGGGGCGCGGGTGGCAAAGGCCTTAGCGCTTACCCACCGGGAGGATTTGCTGCCCAAATTGCTGCCGGGGGCCAGGCGGGCAGCCCCGCCCCGCCAGCCGGCCGCCACGCCGGCCAACACCCGCAAACCGCAAAGTAGACAACAGGAAGGGAAGACCCCACAATGGGCAACCGAAACCCCACGCCGTGGCGGCAAAAAGCCGGTGCCGGGCAAAAACCGGGCCAAAACCGGCCAAAACCGAAAAACCGGGCGCTAATTTTTGCGCTGCTGGGCTTTGCCCTGGCGGTGGTGGCGGCCTTTGCCATCCACTATGGTGGCGGGCGGAGCGGCCTTCCCACCTGGGATGCCCTTTACCGGCTTTTTGGCATGGCACCCCCGGCCACCGGGACCGAGGCAAGCGGGGAAACCAGTGTTACCTTTGTGGATGTAGGCCAGGGGGATGCCGTTTTGGTTTGCCAAAATGGCCAGTATGCCCTGCTGGATGCAGGCGATTATGCCCATGCCGATACCTTGCTGGCTACCCTGCGTGGGATGGGGGTGGAGAGGCTGGCCCTGCTGGTGATGACCCACCCCCATGCCGACCATATCGGCGGGATGGAAACGCTGGTATCGGCCCTGCCGGTAGATCAGGTGCTGCTGCCGGATTTGGCCCTGGCGGGGGTGGAAAGCACCCAGCTAGCGCGGCTTTTAAACCAGCTGGAAGCGCGGAAAATCCCAACCGTAACCGCCGCTGCGGGGGATAGCTACCCCGTGGGGGAGGGCAGCATCACCGTGCTGTTTGCCGGAATCGACCCTGCCGATGCGGGCGAGGACGCCACGGTGGATGATGCCGTCAACGATACCTCCCTCTGCCTAATGTTCCGTGCAGGCAGCTTTGCCTTTCTGGATACCGGCGATGCCGAGCAGGCCGAGGAAGCCGCCCTGCTTGCCACCGGGCAAAGCCTGCGGTGTGTTTTGTACAAGGCAGGCCACCATGGCTCGGCAACCTCCAGCACGGCGGCGCTGCTCAATGCGGCCCGCCCTTTGGCGGTGGGGGTAAGCTGTGGGCTGGATAACGATTACGGCCACCCCCACGCTGCCGCGCTGCGGCGGTTTGATGCGGTGGGGGCAGAGGTGTACCGAACCGACCAGGAAGGCAGCATTACCTTTACCCCCACGCCCGATGGCCTAACCGTGCAGGATACCGCCGCCGGGGCATTGCAGCCCGCCGCCTAAAACGCGGCCAAAAAGCTAAAATTAAGACCCGAAAATTAAGAACTAAAATTAAAATACGTAAAAAATCAAGCAGATAAAAATAGGAGCAGGCCCATGCAAATTGATACACTATTTCACCAACAAAGCTGCGTTTTTTCCATCGAGTGTTTTCCCCCCAAGCAAACCACCAACTTTGCAAAAATGCAGGATACTTTGCGCAGCATGGCAAAGCTGCACCCAGGTTTTATCAGCGTTACCTACGGTGCGGGTGGCTCGGCGGGGGGCGTTTCCACCGTGGAGGTAGCCGCGTTCATCAAAAATGAGCTGGGGGTTGAACCGCTGGCCCACACCATTTGCATGGGCAACGATAAAGCGGGCATGGATGCACTGGTTGCCCAGCTGGCCGGGGCCGGGGTGGGCAACGTGCTGGCCCTGCGGGGCGACCATAGCCCTACCCGCCCGGATAGCCCGGATTTTGCCCATGCCAGCGACCTTGTGTATTACCTGCTGGGCCAATACCCCAACCTTGGCGTTAGCGCCGCCTGCTACCCCGAGGGCCACCCCGAAAGCCCCACCCTGCTACAGGATGTTGCCAACCTAAAGCGCAAGCAGCAGGCGGGGGCGGGGCACCTGATCACCCAACTGTTTTTTGATAACGGCC
>JAQUSS010000076.1 GCA_028710135.1 Gemmiger sp.
TTTTAACACCAAGGACCCCACCGCCAAAAAGCGGTACGGCGTGATTGCCGATGAAATGAAGCTGGGCGGTGCCAACGACGACGAGAAGATTGCCCTGCTGATTGCCCACCTGCGCAAGATGAACGACGATTTGAAGATCCCCCACTGCATCAAAAATTATGGCCCCGATAGCTACCCCTGTGAGCAGGGCTTTGTGCCGGAGGATGTTTTCCTGGCGCGGCTGCCGGATATTGCCAAGAACGCCATTGCCGATGCCTGCACCGGCTCGAACCCCCGCCAGCCCAGCCAGGAGGAGATGGAAAAGCTCCTCAAGTGCTGCTACTACGACACCGAAGTGGATTTCTAAGCCCTTAGCAGCCTAAGTGATAAAAAGCAAAAACAAAAGCGCAAATTTTTCTGCAAGCCCCCCCACACAGGCCAGGCGGCCCGGCGTTGCCCAGAAGCAGCACCGGGCCGCCTGGCTTTTTATTTTTGTTTTTATTTTTACTTTTATTTTTGGCGCGCCGCCAGCCGGTTTTCCGCAATTTCCGCTCTTGCGTTTTTGGGCGGAAAGGGTATATACTAAAGCAATGCAAGATAAAAGGGAGTAAGGGGCAGCCCGGCCAAAAACCGGGCTGCCGCATGGTGTCGTCATCACGGCTTTGCCCGGTGCCATGCTTTTCACTGAGACTTTTATCGCAGTTTGTGGGCTGCGGTGGAAGTCTTTTTTTGCGGCACCTGCCACACCCGTTTTAATTTGAAGGAGGAAATGATTCATGCAAATTCTACAAGCGTTTGCCAGCCTGTTTGCCAACTTTGGCAACCTGACCTGGCAGATGGTGGTTATGTGGGCCATCGGTGCCCTGCTGATTTACCTGGCCATTGCCAAAAAAATGGAGCCGAGTTTGTTGCTGCCGATGGGGTTTGGGGCCATTTTGGTCAACCTGCCGTTATCGGGGGCCATCACCCAGGGGGATACCGTCGGCCCCATCTCGGCCCTGTTTGACGCGGGGATGAGCAACGAGCTGTTTCCGCTGTTGCTGTTCATCGGCATTGGCGCCATGATTGATTTTGGCCCCCTGCTGGAAAAGCCCTGGCTGATGCTGTTTGGCGCGGCGGCCCAGTTTGGCATTTTCTTGACCTTTGCGCTGGCCGGGCTGGTGTTTGATATGAACGATGCCGCCTCCATCGCCATTATTGGCGCGGCGGATGGCCCCACCGCCATTTTTGTGGCCAACACCCTGGGCTCCAAGTACCTGGGTGCCATTATGGTGGCCGCCTACAGCTATATGGCGCTGGTTCCCATTGTGCAGCCGCCGGTTATCCGGCTATTGACAACCAAGCACGAGCGGTGCATCCGTATGCCCTACCAAAAGGGCAACGTGAGCCAGGTTACCAAAATTTTGTTCCCCGTGGTGGTTACCGTGCTTGCCGGGTTGATTGCCCCGGCCAGCGTGGCCCTTGTTGGCTTTTTGATGTTTGGCAACCTGCTGCGGGAATGTGGAGTGCTAAACTCCCTCTCCGAAACGGCGCAGAACGTGCTTGCCAACCTGATTACCATCCTGCTGGGGTTGACGGTTGCCGGGCAGATGACCGCCGATAAATTTGTGAAGGCCGATACCCTGCTGATTTTGGCCCTGGGCCTTGTTGCCTTTGTGTTTGATACCGCCGGCGGTGTGCTGTTTGCCAAGGTGCTGAACCTCTTTTTGCCTGCCGGCAAAAAAATCAACCCCATGATTGGTGCCGCCGGTATCTCCGCCTTCCCCATGAGCGGGCGGGTGGTAAACCAGATGGGCCTGGCGGAGGACAACCAAAACTTCCTGCTGATGTACTCCATCAGCGTAAACGTATCGGGCCAGATTGCCTCGGTGATTGCCGGTGGCTTGATTTTGACCCTGATGGGCGCATAAGGGGGTGCCAACAATGCTACAATTTTCAAACCTTTCGGCTACGCTGCCCATCATGCTGGTGGGCATGGTCGGCATTTTCCTGGTAATTGGCGTTATTATTTTGGCCGTTTACCTGCTAAACCATCTGTTTAGCGGCAACAAAAAATAACGGCGGCTGCTTTTTGCCGCCCCCTCCCCCTGCCGCACGGCGGTGAAGGGGGTAGGCAAGCCGTGTGCCCGTTTGCTTGCCTGTAAAAACCCAAAATTTACGCCTGCCGCAAAAGTTTTTTGCGGCAGGCGTTTTTTGGTTGTTTTGGTTATTTGGGCATAGTTTCTCTCCCTGTTGGCGGCAACAGGAGGGTGTTTTTTTGCCGTTTCTCTACTAAATTATCGTTAAATATGTTGACATACTTTTATAAAAATTTATAATAAAGTAAACAAGTTTTTATTTTCTGCCACTTTTTAAGATGCGCAGCCATTGCAAAGGAGCCAACCATGAAAATTACCGCTAAGGATATCGCCCGCCGGGTGGGGGTTTCGCCCGCCACCGTATCCATGGTGTTCCGCCAACGCCCCGGCATCAGCGAGGAGGTGCGCACCCAGGTGCTGGCCGCCGCGCAGGAGCTTGGCTTTGTGTATACCGGCACCGGCGGCGCGCGCCAGCCCCGCATTTTGCAGTTTATCATCTACAAGCGGCACGGCAAGGTGGTGGCCGATACCCCCTTTTTTGAACAGCTGACCAAGGGTGTATCGGACAGTGTGCACGCGCTGGGCTACCAGCTATCCATCACCTATTTTTACGGGGCTGAAAATGTGGACGAGCAGCTGCGCACCATAAAAAGCAGCCGCTGCGTGGGCATTATTTTGCTTGCCACCGAGATGCACACCCACGATATGGATATTTTTGATTCGCTGGGTGTGCCCATTGTGCTGTTGGATAACTGGTTCCCCAGCAAGCGGTACGATGCCGTGGTGATTGATAACCAGCGGGGCGCGCTGCGGGCCACCCAATACCTGATACAGTGCGGGCATACCCGGCTGGGCTATTTGAGCAGCAAGGTGGATATCCGCAATTTTGTGGAGCGGCGGGAGGGCTATTTGAGCGCCATCCGCGCCTTGAAGGACCCCACGAACGATTCTACCCAGCGCATCATCCGGGTGGGCACCAGCATTGATACCGCCCAGCAGGATATGGCCGCCTACCTGGCAACCGACCCGGTGCTGCCCACCGCCTTTTTTGCCGATAACGATAACATTGCCATCGGTTGCCTGCGGGCTTTGCTGCGGGCGGGCTGCCGCATCCCCGAGGAAGTTTCGATTATTGGGTTTGACGATATGCCCATCTGCGAGGTTGCCGAGCCCCAGCTAACCACCATGGCCGTGCCCAAGGGGCGGATGGGGGCGCTGGCGGTGGAGCGGCTGGACCGGCTGATTTGCGGCGGCACCGGCGGCGAGGTGATTCGCATTTCGGTGCAGCCCGAAATTGTGCCCCGCAGCAGCGTTTTGCCCCGCAACCGGGGCTGAGTGCGGGGCCGCAGGCGCTCCGGCTTTGCCCGCCCCCGCCCTACGCCCCTGGTTTTGCCGCCCCTGCCCTACGCCTTTGGCCCTACACCCCTGGCGTTTTACGCCACCGGGAAATCAAAATAGGTATCGGGGTAGGGTTCCTGCTGCAAAACATAATGCCACCACTCTTTTTGGTAGGGGGCAAAGCCGCTGTTCTCCATAATTTCCCGCAGGCGGGCGCGGTTTTCGGTTTCCTCTGCGGTTAAGCCCGCCGCGCCGTGGTGGGAGCGGGCATCCATCAAATCAAAGCCACCGCCCATCGGCACCAGTGCGCCATCGTGCAGGCGGTAAAGGGTTAAATCAATGGCACTGCCCCGGCTGTGGCTGGATTTTGCGGCAATGTACCCCTGCCGCAATAGCTCGGCCTTGGGCAGTGCCGGGTAATGCGCGTTTTTGGTTGCCCCTTCCTCCGGCTGGGCCGACCAACGGATAAAATCATCCACGGCGCGCTGGGGGCGGTAACCATCCCACAGCAGCAGGCCATAGCCCTGCGCACTGGCATACCGCTGGGCGGCCAGCACCCCCTCGCACAGCGCACGGGAGCCCACCACCCGGTTGACGGTATACCCCGCAACCGGGCGGCCGGTAAAGTTATCCCAGGTTGCATATTTGGCATCCCAGCGTATTTCCGGCACGTATTGGTCAATAAATACAAATTCACTTTTCATGGTGTTACCTCCCTATTTTTTTAGTGCCAACGCAATCACTTTATCCAACACCTGCGCCATGGTAACCCCCGCCGCAGCCATCATGCGGGGGTAGCGGCTGTAGGCTGTGCAACCGGGGAAGGTGTTTACCTCGTTCAGCACCACCCGGCCATCCGGCTGCAAAAACAAATCAACCCGCGCCAAGCCCCGGCAGCCCAGTGCCCGGTAAACGGTTTTGGCGGTGCGGCGCACCCGCGCCCTATCTTCGGCCGAGATTGCTGCCGGGACAATCACCTGCGAATTTTCGGAGCCTTGCTCGGGCGTTTTTTCTTGATGCACCCGGAAAAACCCGTGGGAAAGCAGAATTTGATCCACCTCGCCCACCGTCAGCTTTTCCCCCTCGCCCAAAATGGCGCAGCCCGTTTCGCAGCCGGTAACGGCTTCCTCCACCAGCACCTTTTCATCGTACCGGCGCGCCTTTTCAAGGGCGAAGGCCAGGGCCTCCGGGCATTCGACCCGGCTTACCCCAAAGGAGGAGCCTGAGCGCGCCGGTTTTACAAAAACCGGGTACTGCAACGCCGCCCCGGCGGGCAGCTTGCCCCCGGCGCACACCCAGTGCCGGGGCGTTGCCACCCCCGCGCGTTCTGCCACCAGGTAGGCCAGCGCTTTATCCATGCACAGGGCCGAGGCCGCAATGCCGCACCCGCCGTAGGGCAGCCCGGCCAGCTCCAGTAGGCCCTGCACGGCGCCATCCTCGCCGCCCTTGCCGTGCAGCACCGGCAGCACCACATCCACCGGCAATATGCGGTAACCCCCGCCCGGTTCAAGCGCCAGCAGCCCGTGTACCCCACGGTCGGGCGAGAGGGTTACCGGGGTAAGGGGGCCATCCTCCCAATCCAGGGCAGGGCGGGCGCAAAGCCGCCACTCCCCCGCCCGGGTGATGCCAATGTACAGCGGCTGGTAGCGGGTGGGGTCGAGGCTTTTGGCCACCTCCACCGCCGATTTTACCGAGATATCATGCTCCTCCGAGCATCCCCCGAACAGCACCGCCACCTGCAACTTTTTGGGGGCCGTTTCGCCCCTTGTTTCGTTTATATTCCTCTCGTTTATCGGCATCTCGTTCATTTTCCTCTCGTTTTTCTGCATCTCGTTTATTTTCCTCTCGCTCATTTTGGTTTTTTCCTTTCCGTTCTTGGCAATACAGCCTGCAATTTTGTAGCGTTTGCGCCACCGTGTCCCGCAGCGCGGGGGCGGTGTAAAAGGCAACATGGGGGGTAAGTATCAGGTTGGGCAGCGCCCGCAGCCGGGCCAGCAGCGGGCTTTGTGGGCGCGCGGCGCGGCAATCGGTGTACAGGTATTCGCGCTCGTCCTCCACCACATCCAGCGCCGCGCCGCCCAGGCGGCCACCTTCCAGCGCATCGGCCAGGGCGGCGGTATCGACTAGCTCCCCCCGCCCCGTGTTGATGAGGATGGCCCCCGGCTTGAGCTGCGCCAGCCGCGCTTTATCCAAAAAGTGGTAGGTATCGGCGCACAGGGGCAGGTGCAGGGTAAGCACATCACTGTGGGCCAGCACCGTGTTCAGGCTGGGGCCGCCCGCCGGTTGGTGGCGGCTGTAGGCCAGCACCCGGCAGCCAAAGCCCTCCAGCCGCGCCATCACGGCCCGGCCTATCCGCCCGGTGCCAACCACCCCCACCGTCAATTCGCACAGCTCGGGCGCGGGGTGGGGCGGCAAGCGGTAATCCCCTGCTGCTGCCCGGTGGAGCATGGGTTGCACCTGGCGTAAGGACATGAGCAGAAGCAGCAGGGTAAAATCTGCCACGCTGCCGGGCGAGTAGGCAACGTTGCCCACCGCAATGCCCAGCGCCTTGGCGGCGGCAAGGTCAATATGGTCGCACCCAATGCTCCGGGTGGAAAGGTAGCCCACCCCCGCCCGGGCCAGCGCGGCCAGGCAGGCCCCGCTCACCCGCGCCTTGTGGCTTACGCTAACGCAGGGGCAACCGGCGGCCATCCAGGCGTTTTGGGGGCAAAGTGCCTCCGCCACCAGCCGCACCGCCACCCCCTGCGGGGGCGCGGCCGCCAAAAACAGTGCCCGCTCGGCCTCCGTAACGCCAAACACTGCAATTTTTGCAGTTTGTAATGTTGTATCCATCCGCGCCTGCCCTTCCTTGGCGTAACCACGCCAAAACGCCCCGTTCCTTTTGGTATTACCAGCATACCAAAAAAGAACGGGGCGTTTTTCAACAAAAGCTGCGCGGCTTCCTGCAATATTCTCAAGCTTTTCTTACGATTTTATGACGGTGGCGGGGCTTTGCGCCCCGAGCGGCAGGCGGAGGGTAAAAATAATCTCTTCGTCGGCGCTCTCGGCGGTTATGACCCCGCCGTGCAGCTCCACAATTTCTTTGGCGATGGCAAGGCCCAGCCCCGCGCCGCCGGTGCTGGTGGCGCGGGCGGCATCCAGCCGGAAAAACTGCTCAAAAAGGCGGCTCAATTTCTCGGGCGGGATGGTTTGGCCCTTGTTTTCCACCGTGATGACGGCCTCCCCCGCGGCCTCGGCCAGGCTTAGGGTGATGGCCCCGCCGGGGTAGCTGTAGTTGACGGCATTGCGGAAAAGATTATCAAATACCCGCTCCAGCTTATCAGGGTCGCAGGTAAGGCGGATGCCCGGCGCAAGGTGGAGCTGCCAGGTCAGCTCTTTTTCGGCCAGCACCGGCAAAAATTCGTAGGTAATTTGTTCCAGCATCCGGGTTAGGTCAATGGTTTCCCGCGCAAGGGTTAGGGTGGTTAGGTTAAAGCGGGTGATATCAAAAAATTCGTTGATCAGTTCCTCCAACCGTTCGGCCTTGCCCAGCGCAATGCCGGTGTACTTGGCGCGCAGCGCGGGGGAGATTTCGGGTTCATCCCGCAATAGGGTCAGGTAGCCGATGACACTGGTCAGCGGGGTTTTTAGGTCGTGTGCCAGGTAGACGACCAAATCATTTTTCCGCTGCTCGGCATCCTTGGCGGCCCGCGCATCCCGCAGGGCCTGTTCCCGCACGAGGTTTAATTCGTTCTCGGTATCGCGCAAAATCGTGGGCAGGGCAATCGGCTTGGCGGTGGGGCTTGCCAACTGCTCGGCGGCGGCCACCACGGCATCTAGGTAGCGAAGCGGCTTGCTCAAAAACAGGTAGCTGATCACCACCCACCCGGCCAGCACCGCCGCCCCGGCAAAGGCCGGCAGGTACTCCCGCACCAAAGCCAGCACCACGTAGATAAGCTCGTACCCCTGCCAGGTAAATTGATGCGCGAACACCCAGGCTGCCAGCCCGCCCACCGCCAGAGCTACTAGGTAGGCGGCCAGCGCCAAAAAATATTGCACCAGCAACCCGCTGGAGATTCGGCTCCGCTGGGCGGCACCCGGTTTCTTCTTTTTCATACCGTTCATACCGTTCATACTGCGTATCCCCTCCATTCCGCTTTTCCGCGCGCGCTTTACCCGCACCGCGCACACCGTCCATGTATTTACCTACGCCGCTACGCAGGCATTCCCTATTTGCTTACTCACCTGCTCACCGATTCGCCTACGCACCTGTTCCCCTACGCACCTATTCAATCGTATAGCCCACGCCCCACACGGTTTTTATCCGCTTGGGTTTGCGGCTTGGCTCCCCCATTTTATCCCGTAGGCGGGCAATGTGGGCCATCACGGTGTTGTTGTTATCGAGGTATCGCTCCCCCCACACGGCCTCAAACAGTTCCTCCGCCGGGACAACCCGCCCCTTGTGGGCGCACAGGTACCACAAAATATCAAACTCGATGGGGGTAAGGCCCAGCTCCTTGCCATACAGGGCGGCTTTGCGGCTATCGGGGCAAACATACAGCCCGCCATCGTCATATTCCTGCTTTTCAGGGGTTGCCGCGGGCGCGGCGTTGTAGCGGGTGTACCGCCGCAGCTGCGTTTTCACCCGCGCCACCAGCTCCAGCGGGTTGAAGGGCTTGGTAACGTAATCGTCCGCGCCCAGGGTTAGGCCGGTGATTTTATCCAGCTCCTCCACCTTGGCCGTCAGCATAATAATGGGGAACAAATGCGTTTCCCGTATTTTTTGGCATAGGGCAAAGCCGCTGCCATCGGGCAGCATCACATCCAACAGGGCAAGCTGCAAGTCCTCCGTGGCAAGGCAGGCCAGCGCCTCGGCAATGGTGCCGCAGGTAAACACCGTGTACCCCTCGTTTTTCAGGTACAGCTCCACCAACGCGGCAATCTCGGCCTCATCATCCACCACCAGTATTTTTTCGGCCATCCCCCTACCCCACTTTCTGTTTTTTGGCATTCTACCTCCATTATACCAAAAGCGCCCGGTTTTTTCTTCTCTTTTCCTTATGAAAACCTTACGGATTTCTCACAATCATGACCCCCGGCTAAGCCGGGGGCTTGAGTAAGCCCTAGAAGGGCTTGATACCGGCACGCATCTTAAGATGCACTGAAAAATCTGTCGCTTGCATCACTCGCTCCACCGCCCATAAATGGGTAACACCCTTTTCTTTGACCTCGAATGTGGCAAGGTGCTTTTACTACAAATTCGCTCCGCTCAATGCTTTAAGCTAAAGCTTTTTTACTCTCCCCGGCAGAGCCGGGGGTTGTCGTTTCGCTAATACAAAAAAGACCTGAAAGCCCCCCGGCATTTCAGGTCTTTTCGTTCCATGGTTCCACGGCAGGCACATACTCGTACATCGCATGGGGGCTTTGCAGGTCAAACACCGGGCGGCCACCCTCCCACAGGCGCAGGCGAAGGTGGGCGTTCACGCTTTCCCGGATTCCCCCGGCCATCCTCCCGCGCACCGGCGCGCGAAGCCGCTGGCCCGGCTGGGCGGGCGTTACAGCCACCGCCAGCCGCAGCGCCCCTTGGCGGAGCGTAATGTGCTGTGCCCCTGCCGCCAAAATGCGCACCCCGCGGTAGGTGGCAAGGCGGTACTGCCGCCCGCGGTAAACCAGCGCACAGATGCAGCCGGTAAATTGAAGGCCATAAAATGGGATATGGGCCAGCGAGAGGACGAATGCGCAGGGCTGTGCAAAATCGTTGCACTGGAGCCACTGGTAAAAGCGCGGGAAGGAGGTGCCGCTATCCATCTCGATATAGCCGTTGCCGCCATCGAAGCAGTAGCGCCGGCCCTCAATAACCAGGTACCCTTGCAGGGTGTGCGCCATGCTGATTACCCCATGCCGGCATTCCATCGGGAAAAAGCGGAACGGGCCCATAATATCCGATGCCAACGGGGTGAGCGGCCCGTACCGAAGCGCCCCCTGCACCCCCAGCAGATCAATTTTGCACCCATAGCGGGAGAACATGCACCCGCCCACCCGGATAAACCCCCGCGCCACCCGGAGCGACGGCAGATCAAACTGCCGTGCCCCCGCCGGGGAAAGCATCTGCACAAACGCCCCGCCCTGCGCCCTGCCCGGGATAAACGCCACCACCACATTCCCCTGCTGGTGCTTAAAGTACCAGCCCGTAAAGCGGGGGGTGGTGGTGGGGTGGGGGGTGTTGGTGGAGGGGATGGGGATGGGTGGGTGGTTGGCGGGAGGATTGTTGGCCGGGTATTTGCCTGCGGGTTGCTCAAAAAGCTTCATGGTTTCCCCCCCTTTATGCCGGCTTTTTTAGGCGCACCCTATGATGATTCATAGTGGGACACCGCTTGCGGCCTGTGATGATAGTATGGACAGGTTGGGGGAAAATGATTCGCTTTTTGCTTTTTTATTGCAGAGAAGATACCCGGTGGGAGAATCGGAAGTATGTGAACATGAAGCCCCTATGCTACCCAGCTTTGAGGCGGATTATATCGTCGGTTAACGATTGACTTTAATGGGCTGTAAGGTAGCGAACTTGTCTTAACGTCCTCATTTTTGTTCACCGCATATGAAATCGTAGTGTTATTTCATGCGCGACTCACTTTAATTGAGAAAAATGTAACCTACGCGCCATTATTTTTTCATGAGAATTCTACAGATTGTCGTAGGAACCCAAATTATCAGATCATCAATAATTTTCGTTTTAACGTTTTGGGCGGGAGATTTGCTTTTCAGAGTGACTCTGGATTTTCATTTTTTTGCGAACCGCGACAACATCTGTTACATTACCTTTGTACTCTTCCGTTCCCTCCGGAGGTTAACAGTTGCATTACATCCGAAACAGTACTTCTATTAAAATCGCCTTCCATAGTCTGTTTCAAGCAACTTGCTGCCGTGGCAAAATTCACTATTTCTTGATTATTCATTTCATTAATGAGCCCATAAATTATTCCTGCCGCAAAACTATCTCCACCGCCTACACGATCAACAATTTGAATATCGTACTCTTTCGAAAAAAAGGCTTCGCGTGCTTCCGCATCATAAATCATAGCTTTCCATCCATTCCTGCTGGCAGAATGCGATTTTCTAAGCGTTGTTGCTATGTACTTGCATCCATAATTGCTATGGATTGCTTCGGCACCACGAACATACCCATCATCACATAGCTTGCCACCTTCAATGTCTGTATCTATCGTCTTAATCCCAAGTGCTTTATCAGCATCTTCCTCATTACAAATACATATATCTACGTACGAAAGGATTTCCTTCATCACTAACCGTGCTTTATCGCTTGGCCAAAGACTACTTCTGTAGTTTAGATCACAGGATACTGTAATGCCCCTATTCTTAGCAGCTTTACATGCTTCCAAACAAATATTCGCCATATTCTCTGATAAGGCCGGACTGATACCTGTCCAGTGAAACCAATTTACATCCTCGAATATTTCTTCCCATACAAAATCTTGTCTATCCGCCAAAGAAAGTACAGAGCGAGATCTATCATAAATAACTTTACTTGGACGCTGAGAAGCACCTTTCTCTAAATAATACAAACCCATTCGACCTTCGCCATAAATAATTTTACTAGTATCCACACCAAAGTATCGTAGTGCATTGACTGCCGCTATTCCCACATCATTATCGGGTACTTTCGTCAAAAACTGTGAGTTAACACCGAATACCGACAAAGAAACTGCAACATTCGCCTCTCCTCCGCAGAATGTAGATTCCAAGCAGTCCTTCTGAAAAAGTTTCGTGTATCCGGGTGCGGCTAAGCGTAGCAATATTTCTCCAAATGACAAAACATTCATAATTCCTCCACAGCGCCTTTTGGGCACCCTCCACCTTCATAACTTTATATGTCTTGGAATAGTTAAGAAATGTATGTTTATTTCATTAGCGAACTGTTTAAGCACCTTGGTCATCCCAAGATTCATCGCATCCAAAACAACATTTTTGGTAACAAATGCCATTTCACTGTTACCATAGTTTTCTCTCTCGTCGTGCGAATATCCGTCAAACCCTGCAAGGTAAATACCCTCAACTGCGTATTCAGAAAGGAATTTGATAGCCATCAGGCCTGCGTTGTCTCTCACAGCTTCTTCAGCGTTCAACAAATCTCTGTATGGTGTCTGATAATAAACGCCTTCAGAAGGTATGTTCGAAGTCACGATACATTTTCTATGTTCACCCAGTTCCCTAAAACGACGCAAATTTGAAAGAAAAACAAAGTCTAAATCTACGCCCTCATACATAAAGTTAACACTCATAGTAATCACATCACACTGTGAGGCATACTCCTTAATTTTATTAGCTTCATCAACACTGCTCCTACCAGGTGCAATAAGAAGGATCCTTTTTCCTTTCAGCGTTTTCTGCAAGTCTGCTTTATGTTCATCTTGCACCTTACCTGTTGTCATATATTGAATATATAGTTCTTCAATATATGGCTTGTCAAAAGATACCTTTTTATCCTCATCCATCATGTCAAAAATTTCATTAATATCTTTTATTGTTAAAGTTTTTTTGTCATCAAGATATCCTGCATAGTTAGGATGCGCATTATGAGCCGCAGAGATATAATTTGGTAAAGAGTATCCCCAATAATTTCTCTGATAAAACTCATTTAGTATCTCATCAATGATGATAAGTAGTGGTTTTAGATGGTAGTGCTTTCCAGCATTTTCATTAAGATAATCCACAAATAGCTCCGTGTTTAAATTACCCGCCCCACGGCCCATCCCATATATCGATGAATCAATAATGAGATTTCGGTTCGTTTGAACTATAGTTAATCTTTGTGCGTTCGAATACGCAAGTTGCATATTATTGTGAGAATGAAAACCGATTCGAATGTTGTCATTCAGATTATGTTCCACCATATAAAAGAGGCGCGTTAGATCTTTTTCCTTCATCATACCGAAGCTGTCAACAATATAAAATGCATAGGGGTCAAAATCATTAACGAGATGGATCATTTCCAAAAACTCTTCGTCGATATAGCTAAGAGAAACCATCGCTTGGATAAAAACTAGATACCCTTTCTCTTTTATTTGCCGACACAGTTCAAGTGCTTTATATCGATCGTTTTTGTGAAACGCAACACGAATACCATCAATAGTCTTGCCATCATATAGAGGCAATGTCTC
>JAQUSS010000077.1 GCA_028710135.1 Gemmiger sp.
GAATATCGCGGGTTACCCCGACAAATTCGCCGGTTTTTTTGTCTTGGTCGGATAGGGGCGCGTGGTTTACCTCGTACCCCACCGTGACGGTGGGCAGGCTTTTGATGTATTGCTGCTCTTCATAGGTGAACTGGGTATTGCTGAACAGGGGGAAATACTTGCTTTCCAGTTGGGACATGAAATTTGGTTCCCGCACCATAAGCGTGGTCAGGGCATTGTTCAAGGGGGATAGCAGGGTGGAGTTGCCCTTTTGGGCAATAAAATAGACTTGCACGGGCGAAAACCAACCCAGCAGCTTTACTTCATCCGAAGCAAATAGAATATTGGTAACAATGGCATCCACCTGCCGCGCTTCCAGCGCTTCCAGCAGGGCGGTGGTGTTGCTGTACTCGGCCACGGTGGGGGATAACCCGTGGGCGGGGCAATAGTCCTGCAAAAAGCCGCTGGCAAAGCTGGTGTTGGCGGGGATGCCATATTGTATGCCGCCCAGGGTATCAAAATCTTCATAGAGAAGATCCTCACGGTCGGCATTGGTATAGATGGCAGCGGCCTCAATGCCCATCGAGATAGACGAAAAATCGAACCGTTCGAGCAGCTTTTCGGTTCGCTGGGCAGGGGCCAGCAGGTCAAGCTGGCCGGCCTCCAGCATATCCTTGCCGGTTTCCCAGTTTTGGCAATCCACATACTCGTACTTCCAGTGGGTGAACTCGGCTATTTTTTCAAGATAATCCACCGCATAGCCGCAGGCCTTACCGTTTTCGTCCCAGCCCATAAACTGCCCAAGCGGGAAGATGCCCACCCGCACCGTTTCACGCGCGGCGGCAGCGCAGGCCGGGGCCGTTAAAAAGCTGAGCAGAAAAAACAGCAGGGCAACCACCGCTGCTTTGGCAAGCCGGGCTAGTTTGGGTTCCGCATTTTTCATCGTCATGGTAAGCCATCCTCCTTTGGTTTGGGTAAGCCGGTTTTAAGGCGTACCCGCCTACCTTTATTGTAGCCCCGCAGGGGCCGAAAGGCAAGGCCAAGCCGCGCAAAACGCCCCGGCGCCAGCCGAGAAATTATTGACACCCCGCCGCCACCGAGGCTATAATAAAAGGGGCCTATGGCGGCCACCCGGTTGGGTGCGCGCCCGGGCCCTTTGATAGACGGGGAGGTTACCCATTATGAAAACGGAAACAATCGCCAATATGTGCGGCGGTGCGGGTGAGGTTGTTATCACCCATCTGCTTGGCGCACAGGAGCTGAACGAAAAGTGTGGCCTGTTCGCCCAGGTTACCATTGCACCCGGTTCCTCGCTGGGGTACCACGAGCACCACGGCGAGAGCGAAACCTACTACATTCTTTCGGGCGATGCCGAGTACGATGATAACGGCAAAACCCGCATTGTCCACCCGGGCGATGTTACCCACACCCCCGATGGCTGCGGCCATGCCCTAAAGCCGATTGGGGATGCGCCGGTGGTTTTCATCGCGCTGATTATCCTGGGCTGATGGCCCCCTAAAAAACGTAAAACGATAAAAAACGCCCGCCCGCGCCACCAAAGCAATGCTGCTAAGGTGGCGCGGGCGGGCGTTTTTTAGGCGGTGGGGAGCTGTAGCGTGATGGTTAGCAGGTTGCCATCCAGCGCCGCAGAAACTGTGCCGTTCATCCGCTCGGCAAGCTGGCGCACAACCGATAAGCCTAACCCGGCGTTGCCGGTGCTTGGGCGGGCGGCATCTGCCCGCCAAAAACGGTCAAACAGATGCTCGGTTTGCATGGCGGTGGGGTCGGCTACATGGTTGCAAAAGTGCAGGCAACCGCCGGTTTGGGTGATGCGCAAATCACCGGTGCCGTGTTGCAGGGCGTTCAGGGTTAAATTGCGGCATATCCGCCCCAGGGCCTCGGGCTGGGCAACCACCCGGCAGTTTTCCTCGGTAAACGCTACCTCCGGCAGGATGCCGGCGGCTTTCAGCTTGGGGTACAAAGCAGCTAAGGCCTCGCACAAAACGGGGTAGAGGGCCACCACGGTGCAGGCGGGCAGGGGGGCATCGTTCACCAAGCGGGTATACAAAAACAGTTCATCCAACAGGCTTTCCACATCGTCCAGCCGCCGCTGTGCGTTTTGCAGGTAGAGTGTGCGCCGGGCGGGGTCCTCGGTTTCAGCCAGCAATTGCAGGTAGCCCCCGGCCCCGGTTAAGGGGGTGCGGATATCGTGCGAAACGGCAGCCATGGTAAATTGCAGCTCCCGCCCGGCCTGCTCGGCCTGGGCGGCCAAGCCGCGGCTTGCCCCAAGGCGCGCGTTCACCGCATCGGCCAGCCGCAAAAACGCTTTGCTGCGCACCGTGCAGCAAAGCCGCGCGTTGCTTTGGGGCGGAACACTTTCCAGCAGGGCCGCCCATAGGCCAAGCTGGTGCTGCCAGCGCAGCAGCGTTGCCACTGCCAGCACAAGGCAAAAGCAGGCTGCTACAATCAGCAAAATCCACAGCATGGTTGCCACCCTCTTTCTATGGTGTTGTTTTAGATATCGCTATGTTGCAGTGCCAGGGTTGCCAGCACGCCGTAGATGGCCACCCAAGCCAGCGATACAAGGCCGATAAAGGGGATGGAGGCCGGTGTAAAGTGCGGCGGGCAGGCTAGCTCCAACCAGAAAAGGCTGTAGGAGATGGGGGTAAAGCCCAGCAAGGTGTTGCAAAGCCAGCCCACGGCCATGGGTATTGCCCCTGTGCCAAATAGGAATGCGGCGCCTACCATCCAGCCATCCTTGCGGGCCAGCACCGCGCAAAGCAGCATCAGCATCCCAAACGCCCAGCCAACTAAGCTTTGCAGGGCGGCGTACTGTAGCCAGTCAACCAGTGGGTCGGCTTTTAGGGGCAGCCCCAGCACCCGGGCAAAGAGCAGGGTGGTAGCCATCAGGGTTAAAATGCTGAGGGCCGAAATTACCAGGCAGCTAACGGCCTTTGCCGCAACGTACCGCCACCGGTGCCCACTGATAGAAAAAATGTTTTTGGCATAGCCGGAGGTAAAATCTGCCACGATAAACAGCCCCGTGCCAAAGCCCACCGCAACCAGGAAAAAGCCGTTGGCAAGCGTTTCCACCAATACATCCAGGTGGCTCATCGCAAGGATGGACAGGGCTTCGGCCTCATCCTCTGCGGTAACCTCGCCCCCCTGCGCCGCCATGGCGGCCAGTGTTTCGGAGTCACTTACCAGGCGCAAGGCAAATATCACCAGCGCCATAACCCCCGCAATCACGGCCAGGTAAACAAACAGGTGCTTCCCCCGCGCCAAGCGGCGCAAATCCATACGCAAAATGTCAAGCATGGTTGCCCACCTCCATCCGCTGCAAAAAATATTCCTCCAAGTCCTGCCGGTGGGGGGCAATGCTTTGCACGGCAAGCCCCTTTTGGTTGAGGATGGTGTTGATGGCGGCGGGGTCGGCATTGCCAAAAATATGTAGCTCCCCCGCAGGCAATACCTCATAGTCGTGCAGGTTCAGGGTTTCCTCCAGCAGGGCGGCAGCCTTGCGGGGGTCGGTGGTTTGCAGGCAAAGGTAATCGCGGCATTTGGCGGAAAGGGCTTCGGCGGTTAGCTCCTCCACCATCTTGCCCTGGCGGATAATGCCATAGCGGGTGGCTACCTTACTAAGCTCCCCCAAAATATGGGAGCTGATTACAATGGTCATTCCGTGCTGCTGTTGCAAGCTTTGCAGCAGTGCCCGCACATCCCGTATCCCTTCAGGGTCCAGCCCGTTAATCGGTTCATCCAGCAGCAGCAAATCGGGGTTGCCAAGTAGGGCCAGCGCCAGGCCCAAACGGCGGCGCATCCCCATTGAAAACCGCTTGGCGGGCTTTGCCCCGGCATCGGCCAGGCCAACCTCCGCCAATACCCGCGCAACCTCCTGCGCGGGGTGTGGTAACCCTACAAGGTTTGCTTTAAGCAGCAAATTTTCGCTGGCGGAAAACCCGGGGTAAACCCCCGCATCCTCAATCAAAATGCCAATGCGCCGCCGGGTTGTTTCATCACCGACCGGGTGGCCAAATAGAGAAATTTCGCCCCCGGTGGGCCGCGCTAACCCAGATAGCAGCTTGAATGTGGTGGATTTTCCGGCCCCATTTTGGCCGATAAAGCCGTAAATATCGCCCGGTTCTACCCGCATTTCCAGCGAATCGACCGCACGCTTGCCGTGGTAGGCCTTGGTCAGGCCCACGGTATGGATGCATTCCATCTGTGTACACTCCTTCTTTGCGTTTCGTTTTTTAGTACAATTTACAATTGTAGTATCCCGCAAAAGGTTTTGAAAAGCGCAAAGCAAAGGTTAAGAAAGGGTAAAGCCGCAGCCCGGCAAGCCTACAATGTTACCCGCCCAGCTTAAAGCCGATGCCCCACACTGTTTCAATGTAGGTATCGGTGCCGGTGGGGCGCAGCTTGGCCCGCAGGTTGCTAATGTGTACATTGATGGTTTTATCCTCCACAAAATAATCCTCGGCCCAAACCTGCTCAAAAATTTCTTGCTTGGTAAAAACCTTGGTGGGCCGCCGCACCAGCAGTGCGGCAATATCAAACTCGTGGGCGGTAAGTGGCACCGGCACCCCTGCCACGGCCAGGGTGCGGGCTTCCGGGTCAAGCAGCCAGTTGCGGTAACGCAAGCCGCCCCCGCATGGCGAAGTTGCACCCCAATGCGGGCCCACAGTTCGTCCAGCGCAAAGGGCTTTGTCAGGTAATCGTCCGCCCCGGCATCCAGCAACCCTACTTTATCTTCCAGGGCAGTTTTGGCCGTCAAAATTACAATGGGCACGGCGCTTGCCTTGCGCACGGCCGCGGTTAATTCTTGGCCGGAAAGCCCCGGCAGCATCAAATCCAACACCAGCAAATCAAACTGGCCCTGGCCAAAGCACAGCAGCCCCTCGCTGCCTGAAAACGCCTGGGTGCAGCGGCAACCCTTGGCGGTTAAATAATCGTACACAACGCCGTTAATATCGGCGTCATCCTCCACAATCAGGATGTTTGGCATATGGCACCTTCTTTCTACACGCTATAGGCAAGTTGTTCTGTAAACATTATGGCACAAGCGGTGGCGTGGGGCAAGTGCGCCCGGTGGCAAAAAACTTTTTAAAAGAATTGCGGCTACCCCCTTGACATTTTTAGATCATAGTGTATTATTGTGTTAAGCGCTTAATACAATGATACAAGGAGGAGCCAATGGAATGGGAAATTATCGCGGGCAGGCCGGTGTACCTTCAACTGATTGAACAGTTGGAGCTTGCCGTTCTCACCGGCATTTACCCGCCAGGGGCACGCTTGCCCGGCGTGCGGGAGCTTGCAGGGGAGGCGGGGGTGAACCCCAACACCATGCAGCGTGCCTTGCAGGAGCTGGAAGGGCGGGGGTTACTAACCACCCAGCGCACCGCAGGGCGCAATGTCACGGCAGATACCAAGGTGGTGGCGGCCCTTAAAAACCAACGCGCCGCCAGCCTTACCGCCACCTACCTGCACCAGATGCAAAGCCTGGGTTGCACGGTGGCCGAAATAACCGCGCTGCTGCAACAGCAGGCAGCAAAAACCTGAACCGAAGGAGTTTGTAGGAGGAAACAATATGGAAGCTATTTTCACAACCCAAGCGCTTACCAAGCGCTATAGCGGTGCATCCGGCGCGGCGCTGGATGGGCTTACCCTCACCGTAAACCCGGGGCGGATTGTGGGCTTGCTGGGGCCAAACGGCAGCGGCAAAACCACCCTTATCAAGCTGGCTGCCGGGCTATTAACGCCCACATCGGGCAGTGTGTGCATTGCAGGGCAGGCCCCCGGCCCTGCCACCAAGGCGGTGGTATCCTACCTGCCGGACCGTATGGCACTGCCCAGCAGCCTGCGGGTGGAGGATGCGGTAAGCCTGTACGCTGATTTTTACACCGATTTTGATAAAACCAAGGCAAACGCCATGCTGCAGGATCTCAAGCTGCAAAGCCGCCAGCGCATCTCTGCCATGAGCAAGGGTATGCAAGAAAAATTGCAGCTTTGCCTGGTGATGAGCCGTGCCGCCAAGCTGTACCTGTTGGACGAACCGCTGGGCGGGGTAGACCCTGCCGCACGGGCCTATATCCTGGATACCATCCTGCGCAATTACAACGAGGATGCGGCGCTGCTGCTCTCCACCCACCTGATTGCGGATGTGGAGCGGCTGCTGGACGAGGCGGTTATCCTGCGCCAGGGCCAGCTTGTGACCCACCAGCAGGCAGATGCCCTGCGGGAGGAAAGCGGGGAAAGCCTGGATGCTTATTTTCGGGAGGTATTCAAATGTTAAACAAACTGCTTAAACACGATTTTAAGGCCACGGGCCAGGTACTGCTGCCCCTTTACGGTGGGGTAAGCATTTTGGTACTACTCTATATTTTTGGCTGGCGCATGGTGGAACATTTGCAAGCAAGTGCGCTGCTTGCCGGCATCCCACGCTGGCTAGCCGCGGTAGGGGGGCTGTTTGGCTTCCTCTCGGTGCTGGGGGTTCTGGCGTTGTTTATCTGCTGCATGGTGGTAAACATCCTTCGTTTTTACCGCCTTTTGGGGGATGAAGGCTACCTGATGTTCACCCTGCCGGTTACGGCAGCGCAGCAGCTGGCCTCCAAGCTGATAGTGGCCGTTAGCTGGACGGTAGGTGGCATTTTGCTGGTGTTTCTCTATGGCTTTGCCATGGCGGTGCCACTGCCCGGCAGCGCGCCCATGGAGGTATACCCGGTACCCGGCATTACCACCCTACAGCTTGCCGGGGCGTTGGCTCTGGCCGCCTTGGTTGCCTTGGCCGGTATTGCCTGCGGGTTCTTGTTTGTGTACCTTTGCTGCGCCGTGGGCGGGCAGTGGCCCCAGCACCGGTTGGTTGCCAGCGTGGCAAGCTTCTTTATCATCCAGTTTGTGCTACAGGTAGCACTGATGGTGGTGATGGGCGTGGCTGCATTTGGCGAGGTTACCACGGGCTGGCTGAGTGGCATTAGCCTGAACGTATACAACCTGTTTAACAATTCACTGGCGGCGGTAATTTACGCCATGCTGGGGTGCATCCTCTTGATTATGGTTGTGTTTGGTGGTATTGTATGGGCAGTGACCAATCATTTTTTATCGAAAAAGCTAAACCTTGCCTAACCAAAGGAGTATCGATCAATTATGGAAAAAAGAGAATATATCTGCCCCAAGTGCGGTTGCCATTCCTACGAGGCAGACCGCCTGCAAGCCACCGGCGGCAACTTTGCCAAGCTGTTTGATGTGCAAAATAAAAAATTTGTTACGGTAAGCTGCTGCCAGTGTGGCTGTACCGAGCTTTACCGCCAGATGGGCAGCGATGGCTGGGATGTGCTGGACTTTTTTATGGGCAACTAAGCAGCACCCCCCAAGGCAGCGGCGATTGTGCGCTTAACGTACCCATGTGCATTATTGAGCCGTTTGCCTGCTTTTACAAAAAAACCAAAAAACTTACCCCAAAACCCTTGACAAACCCAAGCTGTGCCGCTATAATAATCCATGCTGACTGTTGAGCGGTTCACCGCAAAACAGCTTGGTGATATCCGGGTGTAGCGCAGTTTGGTAGCGCGCTTGAATGGGGTTCAAGAGGCCGTGAGTTCGACTCTCGCCACTCGGACTGAAAGCCTTCCAGAGAAATCTGGAAGGTTTTTTTGTGTATGTTTGTGTATATGGGTTTAGGTGTATATTCGATAGGGATACGGTGCGGCGTATCCTAAAACAAAACAAAATAGCGAAAACAGATTGTTACCTGCAACCCTCGGCCTACATGGCCGCAGGGTTGTTTTTTTGTGCACACCCACGGTTCCACAACTCTACTGTGCGGGGGGCGTACAACTTGGATGCGAAAAGCGTATGGTATCTCACTGCCCCTTTGGCGAGCCATCCTCTGCAATGCGGGCATTGTGCAAGGGGGCTGCCATAGAAAACCGCTTGCGATATTCTTTGGGCGTACACTGTGCATAGGCGAGAAAGGCACGGTTGAACGTGCGCAGGTTTTGAAAGCCGCATTCAAGCGCAACCTCCAAAATAGAAAGCTCGCTTGCGGAAAGAAGACGCTGTGCGTCTGCAACCCGCAGTGAATTGACATATTCTCTGAAGCGCACGCCGGTGCCATTGCTCAAAATGCGGGAGAGATGACATTCGCTGACACCAAGCTGCGCGGCAACGGTGCTGAGCTGAATGTTCTCGCGGTAGGTGTGGCTGATTTGCGAAATGGCGCTGTACAGCAGTGTATCACGGTCGTACGCCGTGCGCGGCTGCAAAACAAGCCCATAAAGCACGCGCGCCAAAATAAGGTGAACAAGCGCCTGCGCCACAGCGTCCTCTTGCGTATGGGTCAGCTCGGTTATATTCTCAACCAGCACCTGCGGCACCGCCTCCGCACACAAAATGGGGCAGACAGGCTGATTGTCCCGGTACACCCCTTTAAGCGGGCCGGAAAAGGAAAGCGGGGCAATCAGCATGATGGTGCGGCAGTCTGCCGGTGTGCGATAGGCGTGTACCTTTCCGGGGAAAATTATGGCAAGGCTGCCCTGTGATGCGGTGTGCCACTGTGTGCCAATCAAAATTTCGGTTTCGCCCTGCGTCACATACAAAAGCTCCACATGGTGATGCAGATGGGCAGGGAAACTCATTTTCTCTGTGTAACGGCAAAATATCTGCTCCTGCTTATTTTCAAAAAAGGGAAGCATAAAGTTCCTCCACCGCAAGTTTTGTCTATAAAAGAGTGGTTTGTTACGAGTATTCTACATCAAAGTTTGCTATATTGCAATCATAGACAAACCGCAAGGTAAACGCAATTTATAATTATGAAGTGGGGGATAAACAATGGCTTATCAAATGGCAATTATCGGCTATGGCGGAATGGGCGGCTGGCATCATGAAAGGCTTGCCAAGTGCTTTGAAAAAATCAAGGTGACGGGGATGTATGACATCCGCCCGGAGAGCAGAGAAAAGGCGGCGCAGAAGGGCCTGTATGTGTATGCTACTGCCGAGGCGCTGCTGGCAGACCCTGCCGTGGATGTGGTGCTTGTTGCCACGCCAAACAATTTCCACAAGCATTATGTGATTGCGGCGCTGGAAGCGGGTAAAAACGTAATCTGCGAAAAACCGGTTGCGATGAACGCGGCAGAGCTGCAAGAAATGATTGCGGCTGCGCAGCGCACGGGCAAGCTGTTTTCTATTCATCAAAATCGCCGCTGGGATACCGATTACCGCATCGTGCGGGAAATTTTAAGCGGTGGCGCAATCGGCACGCCTTATTTTATTGAAAGCCGTGTGCTTGGCTCACGCCGCGCGATGCACGGTTGGCGCAGCTATAAGGTGGATGGTGGCGGTATGCTGCTGGATTGGGGCGTACACCTGATTGACCAGGCCTTGTGGCTTATCGATAGCCCTGTCGTTGCGGTGGATGCAAACCTGCAATCTATTTTTTCCGGCGAGGTGGACGATAGCATCAAGGTGGTGCTTCGCTTCGAGAACGGCGTATCCTATTTGACGGAAATGTCAACAAACTGCCTGATTCCTCAGCCGCGCTGGCATATTTCCTGCACGGGTGGCACCGCGGTAATTGAGGATTGGGATTGCCACGGAAAAATCGTCACCCTGCGCGAGGATGGGCCTATGCAGTGGGATAATGATATTGTGTATACGGCAGCCGGCCCCACCCGCACCATGGCACCGCGCCCGGTGCATACGATGAAGGAGCAACCGCTGCCGCCGCTTAAAAGTGACAGCATCGCTTATTACGAGAATATTGCCGCCGTGCTGGATGGCATGGAGGATTTGATTGTAACACCGCAACAGGCTTTGCGTGTGATGCAGGTGATTGATTTGGCATTTGCCTCTAACGAACAACGGCACGGCCTTGCCTGCCATATTTAAAAGGAGTAACGTTATGAAAAAAGCACTCATTTTACAAGGTGGCTGGAACGGCCACGAGCCGCAATTGACCTCAAAGCGCTTTGCTACACTGCTGGAAAAGCATGATTATCAGAGCGTTATCAGCGACACGCTGGATGTTCTGGATGATTTAGAAATGCTGATGCAGCAGGATTTGGTTGTTGCGTGCTGGACAATGGGCGAAATTAAAAACGAACACGTTGACAATTTGTGCAAAGCCGTGGCGGCAGGCACCGGCCTTGCGGGTTGCCATGGCGGTATGTGCGATTCCTTCCGCCAGAACGTGCAGTGGCAGTTTATGACGGGCGGCCAATGGGTCAGCCATCCCGGTGGAGATGGCATCCACTACACGGTGAATATTCGCCAGGGTTCAAGCCCGATTGTGGAGGGCCTTGCGGATTTCCCTGTATGCAGCGAGCATTATTATTTGCACATAGATCCTTCCATAGAGGTGCTTGCCACCACACGCTTCCCGGTGGTGCCGTATTATCACATTTCCAATAAGCCGGTGGATATGCCGGTGGCTTGGACAAAATTCTGGGGCAACGGACGTGTTTTTTACACCTCGCTTGGCCACCATGACGATGTTTTTGATAAATCTCCCAATGCACAGGTGCTGATGGAGCGGGGGATGGTATGGGCAGGCGCGGGCAAACAGTTTGCACAGGAAAACGGCCTTACCACCGAGCGCTTTGAAAATACCGCCAAAATGTATTGAAACTGTATTAAGAAGGAGAGCCACTATGAAAACAATCAAAATTGGGTTTGTGGGCGTGGGCGCTATCAGCGGCATTTACGTAGAAAACATTACAAATATGTTTGATAACATAGAAGTGTATGCTGTGTGCGACCTTGTGCGCGAAAAAGCCGCGGCAGCGCAGGAAAAATATAAAATCCCTAAGCTGTACGACAGTATGGAAGAACTGTTTGCAGACCCTGCGGTGGATATTGTATTAAATATTACCCGCCCTTACGAGCACTACGCCGTAACAAAGGCGGCACTGCATGCAGGAAAACCTGTATACAGCGAAAAACCTTTGGCTGCAACCGTAGCCGAAGGCGCGGCGCTTGTGGCGCTTGCGCAGGAAAAGGGCTTGCTGCTGGGCGGCGCGCCGGATACCTTCCTTGGCGCGGGCATTCAAACCTGCAAAAAACTGATTGAAGACGGCTATATCGGCACACCAATCGGGGCTGCTGCCGCAATGGTCTGCCATGGGCATGAAAGCTGGCACCCGGACCCCGCTTTTTATTACCAACACGGCGGCGGCCCCATGATGGATATGGGCCCCTATTATATTACGGCCCTCGTCAATTTGCTTGGGCCGGTAAAAAGCACCGTCAGCGTTGCAAAATCCTCTTTCCCAACACGCACAATCACCAGTAAGCCCCACTACGGCGAAACGATAGAGGTGAAGGTGCCCACGTATGTAAACGGCATTCTGAATTTTGAGAACGGCGCGGTGGGCACCATCACCACCACGTTTGATGTGTACTATCCCGGGCAGGCAAGGCTTGAAATTTATGGCAGCAAGGGTACACTTTTTGTGCCCGACCCCAACACCTTTGGCGGCCCTGTAAAGCTGCTGCGCCCGGAGGATGGCGAGGTGAAGGAGATGCCCTTGTGCTTTGGCTACAAAGAAAATTCTCGCGCACGCGGCCTTTCCGAGATGGCCGAAGCGCTTGCGGCAGGGAAAACCGCGTTTTCGTGCGACTGTACCCAAACCTTTCATGTGCTTTCGGTGTTGGAAGCGCTCACGAAGGGCGGGGAGAAGGCAATTTAGGGTACACGGTAGAAGGCAGCCGGTTCTTTCGAATAAAAGCTGAATAAAAAGCAGTGGTGCTGTGCGCAAAAAACGCAAACAGCACCACTGCTTTTTTGGTTGTGTACAATGTAATACAATAAAATAATCTGCGCAAATCCATTTGCGGTGCGCCCTAGGCGGCACGGGTGCAGGGGGAATCCTTAAAAAGCATGGCGGTTGCCAAGCTAAGGGGGCAGCTTAAAATAGATTGCCCCTACCAGATAAACGGAAGAAGCTTGTATTTGACTTTGCCCGTATACTCCCGGTACCCGGCAAGGCCATCCAGCAGCGTTTTTTCCTCATCCTGAATCCGCCAGGCAATGAGAAGGGGATAGCCGCACAGCATCAACAAAAACGCATAGAGGGAGCCAAGCACCAGCGGCATGGATACGAACAGTAGAACCGTTGAAAAATACATGGGGTGCCGCACAATGCTATACAACCCGGTATCAATCACTTTTTGGTTTTCTTGCACTTCTACCGTGCGGGAAAGGTAGGCATTTTCCCGCATGACCTCCCCATACAAACCATACCCAATCAAAAATACAATGGATGCCGCAAGGCTTACGCCAAATGGCAGATGAAACCATTGAAAGCGGTAATCCAGCCCCGCTATAATAAACACGGCCACAAAAAGCAGCGCAGATAGCAGAATAACCGATT
>JAQUSS010000078.1 GCA_028710135.1 Gemmiger sp.
GATGGGGTTTACCGATAGCTTGTACCCCCGCGTTTTCACCTCGCGGGCAAAATCCATCCCCTCGCGCAGGTCATAGTCGTGCGCCGTCACCCGAATCATCTCAATACCGGTGCCGGTATACTCGCTCAATTTGGTGATATCGTAGTTCGAGCGCATGGCCATGCCGGAATAGATGGTTTGCCGGGTATTTTTGGGCAACAGCCGGTTTAGCTCCTCAATGCGGTTGCACACGGTTACGTTGGGGTCGTACCCTTCCACATTGCGCAGAAAGCCAACCTCCACAATATCGGTGCCCGCCCTGGTTAGCGCGGCGATAATATCCCGCGCGGGCTCAAAACCCCAGCGCCAGCTATTGATGTAGCCACCATCGCGCAGGGTACAATCCAGCAGTTTTGCGTTGCCCATGAAAACCTCCTTCGGTTTTGGTTTTATCTTTCGGTGTTGTGGTATCGTTCGTTACCCCTGCCGCGCTTGCAGCAGCCGGTTTACCAGCGCCAAATCCTTGGGGGTATCCACGCTGACGGTTTTGTAGGGGCTTTTGATGGCGTGTACGGTATGCCCATTCTCAATAAAGCGCATCATATCGTTTTCCTCGGCCAGCTCCAGGATGGATTTTTCGGTGTTGTGGTAAAATTCCAGCGCCTGGCGGCTGTACAGCTGGATGCCGGTCACCTTTTCATATTCAAAATCCAGCGTTCCCTTGGGGTAGGGGATGGGGCTGCGCGAAATCATCAAAATTTCCCGCGCGGCGTTGGTAACCACCTTTTGGTTGGAAAAATCAATCACATCCGCCGGGTGCTCCATCACATTGGTCAGCACCGAAACATAGTAGGGGTCGGCCGGCAGGGTGGCGGGCAAAATCAAATCAAAAGCCCGCACATCAATTAAGGGTTCGTCCCCCATAATTTGCAGGTACAAATCGGCAGCCTCCAGGGTCGAAACCTCCCAAATGCGGCCGGTGGGGGTATCATGGTCGGGGCTGGTCATCCGGTAGGGGATGCCGTAGCCGCGGCAGGCATCGGCAATCCGCGCATCGTCGGTGGCAACCAGGCAATCGGCCAGGGCGGGGCATTTTTTTGCCTCCTGGTAAACCCACCAAATCATGGGCTTGCCCAGCACATCGGCCAGGGGCTTGCCGGGCATACGGGTGCTTTGGTAGCGTGCGGGGATTACACCGATGATTTTCATAAGGCTTCGCTTCCTTTATCTATCGAGTTTCGTTAGGGCTGCGTGGTGGCGGGCAGGGGCAATGCCTGCGCTTCTTCCAGGGTTAAAAACACATTCTCCTCGGCGGCGGTAAAGCTGCGCAGCACCCAGCTTTGCACGGCCACCGCCCGGCGGAACCGAAAGGGCAGGCAAAAATTGAGTACCTCGCTGGGCATAAAACGGTCCAGCACCACCGCCTGGGGGAAAAGTGCGTGATAATCGGTTGTATCGCGCGGGTGCGCCTTGATAAACAGCGGGCCATCCGCATAGTGGGCGGCCACCGCCCGGAACATGGCATCCTGCTGGGGCTGGGTAAGCAGCCCATCCTCCACAAAGCTGCGGGGCAGCAACAGGGTAGGGTCGGCGGCATCGCCCATGGCGGGCAGGTTTTGGGTGATAAATACCTCCCGTACGGCCGCCTTCTCGGCATCGGTCAAGCTTTGCAGCAGGGCCGCTTTTGAAAATTCAGTCAATTTTTCGGGCGGAAAAATCGTGCAGCGGGCGGCATCTTCACTTTCCACCGCCGCCACCCAGCGCGAATCCCCCCAGTAGAGGTACCCCTTGCCGGTGCGCTGCCGCTCGGCAAAATCGGGCGCGGCCCGCTGTTCGTCCAGCAGGTGCTGGTCAGGGTCCAACGTGCCGCCCACGGTATCCTCGCAAAGGGTGTAAAACAGGTGTTTATCCTGCAAATAGCGGCCAAGGGGGCTCCAATCGTTGCTGATATAGATGCGGGCGTATTTGCTGCTTGCCAGCTTTAGCCCGCACAGCCGCTCAAACGCGCGCCGGTTTTGCAGGTGCTGTAGTAGCCCCGCGGGCGCAATGCCGGGGTAGCCCCCCTCGTCCACCAGGTACACCTCGGCAAAGGCCGGGCTGATGGTCAACCGGGTGGCAAGGGCGGCGGCGCCCGGCAGGGTGGCGGCAAGCACAAGGCTGTGCCCGCCCCCGCCGCGCACCGCCCGCAGCAGGGCAATCAGCGCCTGGTAGGGGGTGTGGCAGATGTATAGCTCCGGCTTTGGCATATCAGCCCTCCAGCAAGGTTACGGGCGGAAAGTGAATGCGGCCCCAGCCGGATGCCCACTCCGGCATGGAAAGATCGCCGCTTGTCACCTCAAAGGCAAACTCGCTCACCGGCTTATCCAGGCAAACGGCCTGCGCCAGGGAACCATCAAAAATATCCAGGTAGAAAAAGTATTGCCCCTCGCCCAGCAGGGCAGGGTCAAACACAAAATCGGTGGTGTACAAACTGCCGGGTTGGGCAGCGCCGATATCGACCGGGTGGGTGATGCCCACCGGGGTAGAATCGCGGGCATGGAGGTTCATTTTCATGTGGATGCCCGCAAACGGCTCGGATACCCGCCAGGTAATGCGGATATGCAGCTTTTCGGTGTCGGCAAATACGCTCGATTCCTTGCCGATAAAATCAAGGGTTTGCAGCCGCAGCCGCTTGCCTGCGCTTTGGTTCATGCGGGGCACCTCGGCCAAATCGTAATGCACGAGGTTCACATCGGTGGTGTTCATGTAGATGGCAATGGCCTTTTCCACCTCGCCATCGTAGAGAACACGGCCCTTATCCAGCACCACGCAGCGGGTGCAAAGCTGGCGGATGGTGCTCATGTTATGGCTGACGTAAAGCACCGTGCGGCCATCCTGGTTGGCAACATCGCTCATTTTGCCCAGGCACTTTTGCTGGAACTTCATGTCGCCCACGGCCAGCACCTCGTCCATCACCAAAATATCGCTATCGAGGTGGGCGGCCACCGCAAAGGCCAGCTTGACAAACATCCCGCTGGAGTAGCGTTTGACCGGGGTATCGATAAAATCTCCACATTCGGAAAATTCGATAATTTGTGCCAGCTTTTGGTCAACCTCGGCCTTGGTCATCCCCAAAATGGCGCCGTTCATATAAATGTTTTCGCGCCCGGTCATCTCGTTGTTAAAGCCGGTGCCAACCTCCAGCATGGAGGCCACCCGCCCGCGGATGCGAATCTCCCCGGCGGTGGGGGCGGTGATGCGGGACAAAATTTTTAGCAGGGTGGATTTGCCGGCCCCGTTGCGGCCGATAATGCCCAGGGCCTCGCCCTTGTACACCGTCATATCCACCCCGTTTAGGGCCATAAAGGTTTGGCCAAACAGCCGGGTATCGGTGCCCACAATGGTGTTGGGGTCCTCTTTGCCGCGCAGGCGGGCCCACCAGCTTTGCAGGTCATGGGTCAGGGTGCCGCCACCAATTTGCCCCAGCTTATACTGTTTTTTTAGCCCCTCCACCTCAATCATCGGGATGGGGGCTGCCTGTGTTTTTTCTGCCATGCCATTGCCCCCCTTACACCGTATCCATAAAGGTTTTTTCAACCCGGCTAAACAGTACCACACCCAGCACCAGCGCCACCAGGGTGAACACCAGGCTATACGCAAGCCCCCCCAGCGAAACGGTGCCGGTGCCCAGCGTTGCCAGGCGGAACACCTCCAGCGGGGCCGTCATCGGGTTAAGCGAAACCACGGTGCGCAGCACCGGCTGGTTGCCCAGGGTGGAAAGCGGGTAAACCACCGGGCTGGCATACATCCAAAGCTGCACGCCAAAGCCAACGGCAATGGCCAAATCGCGGTATTTGGTGGTTAAGCTGGATACCACAATGCCCACACCCAGGCCCAGCAGCATGGTTTGCAAAACCAAAACCGGCAGGTAAAGCACCCAAAGCGTCAGGTGGATTTCCGCCCCGGTCAGGGCAAAATAAACCCAAAACACCACAAACATCGCACACTGGATGGCAAAGTTTAAAAAGCTGGTAAGCACCTGGCTCAGTGGCATGGTTAAACGGGGGAAATATACCTTGCCAAACACCTGCGAGTTTGCCACAAAGGTGTTGGCGGTGTTGTTGATGCAGTTTGCAAAAAATGTCCAAACCGTGTTGCCCGCCATGTAGAACAAAAAGGCGGGCACACCATCGGTGGAGATGCCCGCAATGTTGCCAAACACAATGTTAAAAATAACGGTGGTTAGCAGCGGGTTGAGCAGTATCCTGGCGGGGCCAAGGATGGTTTGCTTGTACAGCACGGTAAAGTTGCGCTTTACAAACATCGCTACCAAATCGCGGTAGCGCCAAAGCTCCTCCAAATCAATATCAAACCACCCGGTTTTGGGGCGGATGATCGTTGTCCAGCCCGGCGTGGGGCTTTGGTTGGAATTTGCGTGTTGCGCCATACGTATATTCCTTTACTATCCAGCGCCCGCAGTGTGGCAGGCGGAAATTTGTTGTGCAAAAAGTATTGTGTAATCCAATGTGAAATCTAATGTATTGTACCATATCTATGCCCAAAATACAAATGCGCCGCGGCGGTGGCCGTGGCGCGTAACCATGGGGGGGAAAAGGCGGCTAGGCGGCTTTACGCCCGCTTGCGGCGGCCCAAAAACAGGTAGTAGCCCAGCCAGTCCAGCTTGCCGTAAAGGGCACTGCCGGTTCGCTTTGCCTCAGCCAGGGTGTACAGCAGGTGCAAATTCCGCCACCATACCGGCAGGTAATAGGGAGAATAGCAGCCTTCGGCCTTCATCTGGGCAAGCAGGCCCCGCAGCCAGGGGTGGCAAAGCGCCTGCACGGCTTTATCCCGCCGCAAGCCAAGGGGGGCGGCATCCCGCCGCAGGATATCGGCCACACCCTCCGCCAGCACGGCAAGCTCGGCGCGGTGCAGGGGCAAAAGGTCGGCCTGGGGGATGCCGGCATCGGCACAGGCTGCGTTCAACCGGCCAAAATGTGTACACCAAAGGGGGCAGTAATCGGGCAGGTAGCGGGTGGAAAGGGTACCATCCGTTTTGCTGCAATCGTAAAAGGTGAAAGCATCCGCCACCACCGCATAGGTAAAGCCCGGCTGCTTTTGGCCAAGCAAGGCGATATAATCCAGCACAAACTGCAAATCCTCGCCCAGGGTGTAGGCGGTGTTAAAGCGCAGGCACTTGGCATACGCGGCCCGGTACAGCTTGTTCCAGGGCATGGCCACCAGGCAATCAAGGTAAAGGCGGCCCAAAGCGCTGGCCGGGTAGGGCAAGGTGCCGGGGCGGCAGGGCGGGGGCGCGGCGGGCAGGGTGGTGGTGTAGTGCCACAAAATAAACGACTGGGGCGCGGCGTGCTGGGCATCCAGCGCTGCCTGCAAGGCCCCCGGCAGCAGGCAATCGTCTGAATCCAAAAAAACAATATATTCCCCCCGCGCGGGGGCCAGGCCGGTGTTGCGGGCCGAGGATACCCCCAAATCAGGGGCATTGGGCGCGTGGTGGCAAACGGTAACGCGGGGGTCGGTGGCAGCGTAATGGTCGCACAGGGCGGGGCTTTCATCGGTGGAGGCATCGTCCACCAAAACACAGCAAAGCCCCCCTGCTACCGTTTGGGATAAAATACTATCCACGCAGCGGGCAAGGGTGGCGGCGGCATTATACACCGGTACGATTACACAAAGGGTGGGGCAAGGGGTGGGGCCTGGCGCTGCGGGCGCGTCGCTTGCTGCTGCACACGCTGCGCCGTTTGCCGTGTGGGGCGTTATCATATCGTGGCTCCAAATTCTGTCAAAATCTGTACAAATTTTTGGTAGAAGGTGGCAACCGAAAATTTTTGGGCGGCCACCACCCCGGCGCGGCCCATCTCGGCCCGCATATCGGGGTGCTCCAGCAGCATATCCATGGCCCAGGCAAGCTGCTCGGCCACGCCCCGGCCACGGTCAACCAGCACCGCCTGGCTGCCCTGTAGGTATTCCGGCATACCGCCGCTGCGGGTGGCAAGCAGGGGGCGGCCACAGGCCATCGCCTCCACGGCCACAAGGCCCGCGGCTTCCTCCACCAGGGTGGGCACGCATACCAAATCGGCCAGGTGGTAGTAGGCGGGCAGGCTCTCGTTTTGCAAATACCCGGTAAATTTTACCCGGTTGCCCAGGGCGTGGGCCTGGCTTTCCAGCTTTTTTAAAAAGGTGCTGCTTTGGGAGCGGCCAAAAAACGGGCTGCCCACAATCAACAGCTTGATGTTGGGGTGGTGGGTCAAGCTCAACGCCTCCAGCAGCTTGTGGATGCCCTTATCCGGCTCCAACCGCCCGCAAAACAGCACGACAAAATCCTGGCGGGAGAAACCAAGCCCATCCCGCAGCGAAAAATCGGCCGGGGCGGGGGCAAAGCGGGCGGTATCCACACAGTTGTGCAGGATGTAGGCGTTTTGGGGGGGCAGGGAACTGGTTTTTAAATAGTCGGTGCGGATAAATTCGCTCAGGGCCAGCACACCGCCATAAATCGCGTCCATCTCCCGGCTGCCGGCCGTCTGCCCGTGCAGGTGTGCCAGGCATTTGCGGCGGCCAAACATCTTGCTGATGGCGCTGCACTGGGTCAGGGTGCCACCCTCGGCCACAATCAGGTCGGGCGGGGGCAGCTCCAGCGCCAGGGCAAGCTGTACCTTTTGGTACCAGGGGTCGTAGGGGGCAGCCACGCCAAAGCACCGCTCCACAAAAACCATCGGCCAATACCGGCGGTGGCCGTGGGGGCGAGCAACATACAGCATTTTGGTGTGGGCAAGGGTGGCGGCAGCGGCCTTTGCCTCGGGGTCGGGGATGCTGGCACAAACAAATTCCAGCTTTTGCTGGCGCTCATTCTCGCGGATCAAGTGGGTGATCAAGGTTTCCACCGCGCCGCCCCGCACGGCGGGTACCGGCAGCTCCGGCGGGGGAATCAGCAGTATTTTGGGCTTTTTTTCGCGCACAGGCTGTTCACGGCCTCACTTTCTGGTGGTTTTGGGGCGGGGTTATTTTTTGATGGGGCAAAGGCTCTCGGCGGGCATCATGGCCCAGCGGGCAGCCGATAGTTTCTCGGTCATTTTCAGCTGTTTGCAGTTGGGCAGGTAGCTGATTAGCCCCTGCATCAAAAACTGCTCCTTGGAAATTGCCTTTACCAGCTCGGGGGTGGGGGCAATGCGCACCTTGGCGCAAAGGTAAAGGTAGCGGTGCCAGCAGGCCGCGTAGGCATAATCAATCACGCTGCGCTCGGCCCCGTTCTCCACATAAAAGCGGTAACGGTCGGCCAGGCCATCCACCGCATCAAAGGCGGCGGGCTTCATCTGGGTATGGCAGATGCTGCCGGTGCGCAGGCGGTAGCAATACAGTGGCTCGCCCAGGCAAACCACCCGGTCGCACCGCCAAAACAGCCGGTGGGCAACAAAATCGTCCTCGTGCAGCCGGCCTTCGGGGTAGTGGAGCAGCTTCCACACATCGGCGCGGTACAGCTTGTTCCAGGCAACGGTGTAGTAGGTGCCGTTGGGGCTGTAAAAGCAGTTGAGCAAATCCCGCCCGGCATGGCGGCCGGTGGCGTTGGGCAGGGTGTAGGCGGGCGGGGTGCTGCTGGTGCCGTCCTCGTTCACATCCTCCACCGCGCAGATGGACATATAGGCGTCGTTCTCCTCGCAGGCATCGTAAAGGGCCTGCAAATACCCCGGGCGAAGGATATCGTCCGAGTCTACAAAGGCATAATAATCGCCCGTGGCTTTATCCATCCCGGCGTTGCGGGCGGCGGAAAGGCCCTGGTTCTCCTGGTGCAAAACCTGGATGCGGGCATCCTGCGCGGCCAGCTCGTCGCAAATGGCACCCGAGCCATCGGTGGCACCATCGTCCACCAGCAATATCTCAAACGGTACGCTGAATTTTTGGCTGGTAATGCTCTCAATACATTCCCGCAGCCAGGGCGCGGTATTGTAAATTGGTACGATCACACTCACACGGATATGTTCCATAACTTAACCCCTCTCGGCCTGTAGAATAGTACCCTTTGCGCTGGCCAAACGGTAGGTCAGCGCCGGGCTGATGCTAAATAAAACAGCGCGCAGCTTTTCTGCCACAGGAAGATGCGGGCTGTGTAAAAGCTCGGGCAAAATGGCGTTTAGGTGCTTTTTGTGGGCCATAAAGGCGGGCGTAAGCTCCTTTTGGTTGCCCGCCGCCCCCGCCAAACACCAGAACAGATAAAATAGCTGCCAGTACCGCACCACCGCCCATTCGTACAGTGTGCGGGAATTGGGGCGGGCCGAAAAATAACAAAGCCAATCCCAATACATTCGCAAATCGTCCAGCTTGCGGGGGGCAAACACCGCCCCCGTCATCTGCCCGGGGCGCATACGGTAGTGGTATAAGGGGGTGGGCAGGCAAACAATCTCCTCCCCCTCAAACACCCGGTGCAGCACACTGGCATCATCGCCATAAAACATCGATTCATCGTAGTGGATGCCTTTATCGCGGAACAGGCGGATATCAAACAGCTTGTTCCAGCTCAAGGGCCCATAAAAGCTGCCGGTTTGAAAAGCATCCAAAAACAGCGCCATTGCGTCCATTTTTTGGCCGATGCAGCAGGCGGAGCACACCTGCTGGCCGGGGATCAGCACCCCGGCCTCGTCAATGGCATCCCCCGCGCAGGCGGCAAGGCGGGTACCGCTTTGCTGTATGGCCCGGTACAGGGTTTCAAACATGGCAGGGTCAATCAAATCGTCTGAATCCACAAAGCCCACATAGGCGCCGCGGGCTTCATCCAGGCCACGGTTGGCGGCGGAGGCAGGGCCGCCGTTGGGCTTGTGGAACACCCGGATGCGGGCATCCTTTTGGGCAAGCGCATCGCAGAGGGCACCGCAGCCGTTGGGGCTGCCATCCTCCACCAGCAACAGCTCAAAATCGGTAAAAGTTTGGGCCAAAATGCTATCCACGGTAAGGGGCAGGTAATCCCGTGCATCGTACACGGTGGTAATAATGCTGATGCGGGGCAGGTGTGGCATGGGTACCTCCTTTACGGTGGATTTTAGGGCGCTAGGCCAAAAAATGGTTTTTGAAAGCGGTGTATAGGGCCAGCCAGCCGGGCAGGCGCGCCGCCACGCCCAGCCGGTAGGGTAGGGCAAGCAGGCGGTTTGGGTCGGCGGCAAGGCGGCGGCGCAGGGTGGCGCGGGCGGTTGGGTCGGCCAAAATTTCGGCAAACAGGCGGCGGCGGGTGGCCAAGGGCAGGGCACCGGGGCAGCCCGCCAGCAGCCCGTACTGGTTTAGGCAGGCGCGGGTGTGGCTGGTTGCCAGCAGTGCCGCCGTTTGTTGAGCGGGCAGGGCCAGCTTGCGGCAAAGCGCCGCCAGGGCCACCTGGGTAACGGCCTCGGCCTCCAGCAAATCACCCCGCAGCCGGCGGGATAAAGAACCCCACACTTTGTCATTTTGATAATAGTATACACCCGATAGGAAATAAATGGGAGAGAGATTTTGTAAAAATTGTATATTAAACAAAACATCCTCGTTCACAGCCAGGGTGGTATCAAAGCGCAGGGGGGCTTTTCCGCCCGCCGCCCCCGCCGCCAATACATCGGCCCGGAACAGCTTGGGGTAGGGCGCGGCCAGGTAGGCGGTATCAAAAAGCAGGGGGGCCAAAGCGTCGCCCAGGGCGGCGGGGCCGGGGTAAAAGCCGGGTGCCGCCGGGCAGGGAATATCCCCCCCGGCACTGGCGCGGCGCAGCCCGTACACCACCAGCCCGGGCGTATTGCCCCCGTCGCCCGCAAACGCCGCGGGCAGTGCCTGCCACAGCCCGGGCAGCAGGGTATCATCGGCATCCACAAACAGCACCCATTCGCCGGTGGCGGCATCCAGGCCGGTGTTGCGGGCTGCGCCCGCGCCGCCGTTTGGCCGGTGGAACGCGCGCACCCTGCCTGGGTGCTCCCGCGCCAAGGCATCGCACAGGGGGCCGGTGGCATCGGGGCTGCCGTCCTCCACCAGCAACACCTCCACATTGGCGGGGGCATCCCACAAAACGCTTGCCAGGCAGGCGCGCAGGGTTTTTTCGGCCTTATAGCAGGGGATAATCACCGTGATGGCGGGCAGTTGCAATTCAGCCATGGGGGGCCACCTCCGCCACAATGGTATGGTAGATGTTTTGCAGGGTGGCCGCGTTGGCGGCAGGGGCATGGGTAATTTCCGCGCGCTGCCGGGCGGCCTTGCCCAGGGCGGCGGCACGCGCAGGCGCACCCAAAAGGGCCGCCATGGCATCGGCCAGTGCGGTTTCGCTCCCGGCGGGGGCATAAAACAGGGCCTCGGTGCCGTTTTCGGCTAGGGAGGGTACCCCGCCCGTTTCCGCTGCCACGCAGGGCAGGCCCAGCAGCATGGCTTCGCCTAGGCTGTTGGGGCTGTTCTCGCAGTAGGAGGGTAGCAAAAACACATCTGCCTCCAAGTAAGCCTGCCGCATGGCGGCGGCATCCAGGGGGCCAATGTATTGCAGGTGCCCCCCAAGGCCCAGGCGCTTTACCAGCCCCGCGCAGTACCGCTGGTAGGGGAACATCCACCGGATGATCGGGCGCAGAAGCGGCCCGCGCTCAAGCGGGGGCCACCCGGCCACCCGCAAGGTAGCGTTGGGCCAGCGCGCAAGCAAAATTTTTAGGGCTTTCAGGGCGGTGTGCAGGTTTTTTAGCGGGTAGTTGCCCTGGCTCAACAGGCACACCGGGGCATCCCCAAAGGGGTGCGGCTGCCACAGCGGCCCGGTGTAAAAAGGGGGGCGCAGGGTTTCGTTGCAGGTAAAATAGCGGGCCTTTGGGGCTGCTTTGGCGGCAAAATCTCGGTCAAATTCAGTGCGGCCCGTCAGGTAGCGGGCCTCGGCCAACAGGGTGGCTTCCCCCTTGGCAAGGGCATCAAACTTGGCTTGCTCGCGGTCAAGCAGCGCCCCGGGCACCACCCGGTCAATCGCGCGCTGGGCAGGGCAGGAGCGGCGGTAGCTAGCCGGTACACCATCGCACAAATGCGCGGCACAGGCGGCCATCACCCCTTGGATGCCCACCAGCGCCGGGATGCCCGCCGCCACCGCCGCCCGGTGCAAGGCAAGGGCGGCGGTGTATTCGGTGCCCCAAATGTGGATAAGGGCCGGGCGCTCCTCGGCCAGCAGGGCCGCAAAATCGGGGTTGGCGGCGGGCAGCAGCAGGTAGCGGATGCTGGTAAACTGTGGGTCCCGCGCGGCGCGTGGGGCCGATACCCGGCTATCTAAGCTGACGACGGTTAAGGGCAGGGTATCCCCCAGGGCGGCAAGCTGGCCCGCAAGCCAGCCGCCGCTTACATCGGCGGCGCAGCCCACCCCGCAGGCGGCAGCCGCCGCGGGCAGGGTAACGCTAACAAGCCATAAAACGTGGCAGGGGTTGGTTGGCATCGCGGCGGCTCCTTTCTGTTCAAACCTCGTGTAAAGCGTTAAAGCAAAGCGTCCAAAAATTTATCCGCCACGGCGGCGGGGGTGTATTCGGGGTAAAGTGCCGCCACCTGCGCAAAGGGCAGCTGCTGCCCGGCCACCCGGGTAAGCCAGCCCTGCAAGGCGGCCACGGCCAGCGCGGAGGCACCATCCTCCTGGCGGAGGATAAAGCCCAGCGGGTAGCGCTGCAACACCGGCAGCACAGGGTCGGCATCGGTGGCGGCAAGGTGTAGCACCGGCTTGCCCAGCCCAAAATATTCAAAAATTTTGCTGGGCATCTGGTTATCCACGCTGTTGCCAAGGCTTACCAAAACATCGGCCCCGGCCAACAGCGCCCGCGCTCGGGCGGGGGGCACCGGGCCCAAAACCGTCAGCCGGTTGCCCATCGCCTTTTGGGCGGCTTGGGCCTCGGCCATAAACCCCTCCCAGCCGCCGCCCGCCATCACCAGGGTGGTGGTGGGCAGGGGCAGCGCCGCAAAAAGCGAGAGTGCAAAGGCCGGGCTGCGAATTTCGGGGTGGAGGTTGCCGCAAAACACACAGCGCAGGGTGCCGGGCTCGGGGGTGGCAGGCTCCCGCAGGGCATCCCCCGGGGGGATTAAACAGGGGAAGGCCAGCGGGTGTATCTTATTTTGGTAGGCGGCCAGGGGGCCGGTTTCATAGTCGGGCAGGGCCTGGGGGGTGATAAAGCTGGCCGCCATCTGAGCAAGCAGCGCTGCCTCCCGCGCGGTGCCGCCCGGGGCGGTATACTCCTTGTTGGCGGCGTAGGGGTCAAGCTGCCACAACACCTTTTTGGCGGGGATGCGGGCGGCCTCCAGCGCAAAAGCGGCGCGGGAGGGGGG
>JAQUSS010000222.1 GCA_028710135.1 Gemmiger sp.
AGGCTGATGTTCATGGAAATCAAATACCAGAGAAAATCCATCAGCAGTTCGGGCGCGGCCCGCCCGCCAAAGGCGGCGGAATAATATAGGTACTTATAAAATATGGTGGCCACAAATGCCAGCAACAGGTTGGAAAGTGGACCGGCCGCTGCCGATACCGCCATGCCCACCTTGGGGTTTTTAAAGTTGCGCACATTGATGCCCACCGGCTTGGCCCAGCCCACCCCGCCAACCACCATGCACAGCGCGCCAAGGGGGTCAAAGTGGCGAATGGGGTTGAGGGATAGCCGCCCGGCATTTTTGGCGGTGGGGTCCCCCAGCAGCCAGCTAACAAGGGCGTGGGCAGCCTCGTGAAACGGAATTGTCAGCAGCATAACCCCAGCGCGGAGCAGATAATCAACCAGTACATCGGTGCCAAGCAGGCCGTTCATGGGCGTTCCCCTCTCGTTTTTGTGGTGGGCGCAAAACGCCACGGTGTAACAACAATAATTTTTGGCAACCCCAAAATAGCCACCGGCTATTTTACACCATCCGCCCCGGCAGCCGCGTTGCGGCAAAGGGTGGTGGTACTTTAATAATAAAGAATAAAAAGGCCGGTTTTTATGCCGGGCCGGGCCGGAATTGCCCGGCAAACGCCGGTTATAAGGCCGGTGCCCGCTAATGCTTTGCTGCCAACCGCCGAAAAGCTAGCGGAAAGGCGCAGCGCAACAAGCACTTTGCCGTTTATTATACCGTAAAAACCGGCAGGAAACAAGATATTGTGGCAAAAAGCAAAAAAGACACATTTTTTATGGAAAAGCGCTTGCTTTTTTTTACCCGATTTGATACAATAGTACAGCTACTTAAAGGAGGTGCAAGCATAATGGCCAAATGTGCATGCTGTGGCAAGGGTGTTGCGTTCGGTATCCAGGTTTCCCACTCTCATCGGCGGAGCAACCGTACCTGGAGCCCCAATGTCAAGCGCGTAAAAGCTGTCGTGGAAGGTTCCCCGAAGCATATCTACGCCTGCACCCGCTGCCTGCGTTCGGGTAAAGTTACCCGCGCTGTCTGATTGGATGGAAAAATTGCCGGTCACGCTGTGGCCGGCTTTTTCTATCTTTTTCTTTTGTTTTTTAGAAACCTATATTTTTATTTTAGGGGGGCCTGCGTGATGCTGCCCAGTGATCCAATCATCCTGTTAAGCTTTCTCAACACCAAGCTGCGCGATTTTTACCCCAGCCTAGATGCCTTTTGCAAGGCGGAGGCCGCCGATAAAGCCACCCTCTGCCGCGCGATGGCCGAGATTGGCTACGAATATAGCGCCGCGCGCAACCAGTTTGTTTGATGTACCAAATTTAATTTTTAATTGAATATGCGAAATATGTGAAAAGCAGGGGCAACCCCCGCCATGGAAATCATTTGCCATGGCGGGGGTTGCCCTTTGTTTTTGTGCCGCTTATTTGTAAAAAAAACGTTTGTTCAGATCCAGCAGCCCTACCATGGCGTGCATGGGGCCACTCTCGGCGCTTTTGAACACCCAGTAGTAAAGCACCGCAAACACCTCCCGCAAATAGCAGGTTGGCAGCGCCCGCAAAGGGATGCCCGCCGGCAGGGCCTGTGCATCGGTAAAGCCCGCCCGTTTGGCATAGCCCCCCGCCCTGTAGCAGTGGAAGGCATTGGTTACATAAATGGTAGGTTCGGTAGCGGCGATTCCACGCTCGGCCAAAATGTCGGCCGCAAAGCGGAAATTTTCTTCGGTGGAGGTCGATTTTGTTTCGGCCAGCACCTGTTCGGGCGAAAGGCCCTTGGCCACCAAATAATCGCGCATGGCCTGGCCCTCGGGCACGGTTTCGTCCCTGCCCTGCCCGCCCGTGGTAACCACCACCACATCCGGGTGCTGCACCGCATAGTTGTAGGCGGCATCCAGCCGGTAGCGCAATAGTAGGCTGGGTTGGTCTTTGCGCAAGCCGGCCCCCAGCACCACCACCACCTTCTCGGTGCCGGTGGCCGGGTTTAAATAGCCGCTAACCGCCACAAAAACCAGCATCCCGGCAAGAAACACGCTGCCTGCCACCAGCACCCACCATGCGGCGCGGCCAACGCCGGCAGCAAACCAGTTATCCAGGGCCTTGTGCCACACCGCATACCCACAAACGGCAGCGGCCAGTATCCAAACCAATAAATTGCCCATATTAAAGTTGCTGGTAAACAGCAGGCTGATGGCGTACACCGCCAAAAGAACAGCGAACACATCCAGTAGCAACAGCTTCAACGGCTTACTCCCATTTTTATTATTTTGCAATCTCATTCCAAACACCGCACCCGGCCAGGCAAGCAGGCACCCCCAAATAGTCGCAGATGGTGTTGGCAATGGTGCCAAAGCAGTACCGGGTGCCCAGGTTGATGCCCTGCTTGGCGGGCGCACCGTACACCAAATAGGGCACATATTCCCGGGTATGGTCGGTGGTTTTGGTGTAGCCGGGGTCGCAGCCATGGTCGGCGGTAATCATGAGCAAATCCTCCGGGCGCATCTTTTCAAGGAAGCGCGGCAGCCAGGCATCAAAGGCCGCAATGGCGGCCGCATAGCCGGGGATATCCCGCCGGTGGCCGTACAGCATATCAAAATCCACCAGGTTTACAAACGCCAGGCCGTCAAAATCTCGGTCGGCCAGTTGCAGGGTGGCCGCCATGCCATCGGCA
>JAQUSS010000223.1 GCA_028710135.1 Gemmiger sp.
ACGACGCTCTTCCGATCTGGCCTGCCTGCTGGTGCGGGCCACGGTGTACGATGCCCTGGGCGGCCTGGATGAAGAATTTACCGTTGCTTTTAACGATGTGGATTTTTGCCTGCGGGTGCGGGCTGCCGGTTGGCGAATTGTTTTTACCCCCTATGCCGAGCTGTACCACCACGAGAGTAAATCCCGCGGGAGCGACGAGAACGACCCCGCCAAAAAAGCCCGCTTTGATGCCGAGCATACCCGGCTTTACACCAAGCATGGCCGTGAAACCCTGCTGCACGACCCCTACTATAACCCCTCACTCTCCTTAGATTACGAGGATTTCCGCGAGAGCGGGGATTTGCGCAGGCTAAAAAATTCGGAATTATAAGGAGGTAGGGTGTTGCTTTTTTTGATAGCCGGCCTGCTGGCCCTGTTGGCGTTTGTTCTATCCACCAGGCAGGAGCCACGCCGCTTTTGCAACGCCATGCTGTTGGCGGGCGGCCTGGTGCTGCTGCTGGTTGGCTTTGCGGCGCTAACAAACCAATCGGAGCGGGTGCAAACCTTCCTCTGTATCGTGGTTTTTATTCTGGTGCCCGTAACGCTGGCGTTTATGGCCATCCTGCTGATTATCAACGGGTTTGTGATGCTTAAGCGGGAGGGGGCGGGCCTGCGGCATCTGCTTTCCCTTTTTGTGGGGGCGGCGGTGCTGGGTGGGCTGGGCGTTACCCTGCTGCTGCTGTTGGCGGCCAACCTTAGCATGGCCTCGTTCTTCTCGCTTTGGCTGGGTGCCATGCTGATGGGCTATTTCACCTTCACGTTTTTGGCGCTTCTGCTCTACTCCTGGCTATACACCCTGCTGCCCAAAAACATCACCTGCGATTATATCATCGTGCATGGCTGTGGGCTGCTGGGCGGCAAAACCGTACCGCCCCTGCTGCGAGGGCGGGTGGATAAGGCGGTGGAGGTTTACCGCAAGGGCGGGGGCCGGGCAAAGCTGGTTTTATCGGGCGGGCAGGGGGCAGACGAGGAAATTTCGGAGGCTGCCGCCATGGAAAACTACCTGCTGGCCACCGGCTTCCCCCCAAACGCCCTGCTGCTGGAGGATAAATCGGCCACCACCTACGAAAATTTGCGGAACGTGCGGGATATGCTGGATGGAAACGGCGCAAAGCACCGCTACATTTTTGTAACGAACGATTATCATATTTTCCGCACCGCGCTTTTTGCAAGAAAATTGGGGATGAAGGCAAGCGGGGTGGGCTGCAAAACCTCTCTCTACTATTGGCCCAGCGCCTTTATACGCGAATATATTGCGGTGATGATGCAGTTTCAATGGACAATCCTCCCGGTGCTGCTGGTGTGGCTGGTGGGCTTTATCAATTCTCTTTTGCCCTTTAACCTTTAAGCTGTGGCATAAAGGCGCAAAGGCCGGTGCAAATAAAAATATTTGCCCGGCTGCCGGCCCCCGCGCCAACCCCGGCACCGCATTACGGCCCAAAAAGCCCGCAACTGCCTTACGGTAGATGCGGGCTTTGGCTATTTTTTATTGTTTTTTATTACTTTTTATTTTTGGGTTTTGGTTTTTGCCGGGCTTCCGGGGTGGCCCGGAAGCCGGATTAGCTGGCAAAAGCTTGCGTTTGTCGCGCTTTATTCGGCGCGCACAAAGCAGATGCCCGCAACGCCGGGGCCAACATGGGTGCCGATGGTTGCCCCAAGCTGAACAAGGCGGCCACCCACCAAATGCAAGTTGCTGTGCATATAGTGGTGAACCGGGGCCAGCACCCCTTTATCGTCCGAGTAAAGCAGGCTGTAGCCGTAGCGCGGGTCAACCCCGCCCAGCTTATCAATCTGGCGGAACATGGCCACATACGCGCCGGGGCGGCCCCGGGCTTTATCGGCCATGTGGATGCCGCCATCCAGCACCGAAAGCACCGGCTTGATGCCCAAGGCACCCCCCACCAGGGCAATGGCGGCGGGCAGGCGGCCACCCTTGTGCAGGTGCTTTAGGCTATCCACCACCGCCAAGATGCCAATGCGCGCCTTGAGCAAATCCAGCGAAGCGGCAATCTCGGCAGCGCCCGCACCCTCATCCCGAAGGCGCAGGGCTTCCCGCACCAAAATACCCTCCCCGGCGGAGGCCGTGCGGGAATCAACAAAGTAGGCACTTTGGTAATCGCACTCCTCAGCCGAAAGCTGGGCGCACTGGAAGGTGCCCGATAGGGTGGAGGAGATGGTGATAACCACCGTTTCATCCCCGGCGGCCTTGGCATCCGCAAACACCTGCATAAAGCTTTCGGGCGAGGGTTGGCTGGTGCAGGGCAGCTTATCCGCCGTTAAAAGCCGGGTATAAAAGCCTGCACGGTCAATATCCACCCCGTCGCGCAGGGTATCGCCGTTTTCAAACAAAACATTCAGGGGTACCACGTGTACACCGGGGGCGTTGCTCTCGCTGGGGGCAAGATCAGCGGCGGAATCTGTCAATATACGAATCATGGGCGAACCTCATTTCGATAACTAGATAATAAATACAGGTATAATTTTAACATATTTTCAAGAAATGTCAAATTCTTTAACTATTTTTCTGCGGGAGGGCGCAGCACGCGGGGCCGTGCGCCTTTTTGGCAGGGCCTTGCCGGGCCTAGCCCTTGCGCAGCCGCACCTCGCCCCCGGTGGCGGCACCCTCGGTGCCGTTGGGG
>JAQUSS010000224.1 GCA_028710135.1 Gemmiger sp.
CTGGTGCTGGCCGCCGCGGGATGCGCCGCCAAGGCTCCCGCCGCCCCTGCCGGGGAGTCGCCCCAAACCTTTAACCTGCAGTTTGCCACCTTTTGGCCCGCCGTGGATTTTCAGGTGGTTGACGGGCATATGGTGTGGGCCAAGGAAATTTCGGACAGGGTGAAGGCCGAAACGCCCCACACCGTCAACATCACCATGCAGCCCGGCGGTGTTCTGCTGGGTGCCACCGAGATTTATGAAGGGGTGGCCGCGGGGGCTGCCGACATCGGGTCTACCTGCCCGGTGTATACGATGGGCCTCTTTCCCCTGACGATGGGGCTGGAGCTGCCCGGCTACAAAAACGACAACGCCCTGGTGGCCTCGCAGACCATGCAGGAGGCCTATAAAAAATCGGCCGCTTTGCAGGCCGAATACGACGACGTGAAGGTGATGTTCTTTTGGGCGACGGGCCCGGGAGGCTTTTTTACCAACAAACCGGTGCGCACCGCCGCCGATTTGAAGGGCATGCAGATTCGCGCCGCGGGCGGTTCGGCCCTGGCCATTACGGCGCTGGGGGGAACCCCCGTGAACATGCCGATGAGCGAGTCTTATCTGGCGCTTGATTCGGGCATTGTGGACGGCCTTTTGGGCCCCACGGATACATTAAAGGGCTTTCGCCTGGCCGAGGTGACCAAATACATCACCAAAACACCCTTTGTGGGCTACAACGTGGTGTTTGTGAAGGTGATGAACAAGGACACCTGGAACAAGCTGCCGCCGTCGGTTCAGAAAATTTTTGACGAGGTCAATGAGAAATACGCCCTGGAATACGGCAAGCTGCGCACCGACAACACCCTTTTGGGTGAAAAATACGGCGTTGAGGAGCACGGGATGCAGGTGATTGAGCTGGATGCCGCCGAGCGCGACAAATGGCTTGCGACCGTGATGCCCATTCCGGAAAAATGGGTGAAGGACACCGACGCCGCCGGCTTGCCCGGCACGGAAACCTACAAGCTTTACCGCGAACTGGACGAAAAGTATTCCAAAGAATATGGTAGCTACGGAAAATAAGCCGGCGCCAGACCCTGCGGCGCCCTTTGGGAGTGTGACAGACGTGATGAAACAATTCGACCGGCTGGTCAGGCAGCTGACCATGCGCACGGCCCAGGCCGCTCAGGTGGTGCTGGTGTTTGCCACCCTTTTGATCGTGGCCAATGTGGTGACGCGCATTCGCTGGAACCCCGTGCCGGGCACGGTGGAGCTGGTGGAAATGAGCGGCGCCGTGATGCTGGCGCTTTCCATCGCCTACACCGCCTACCGCAAGGGGCACATCGCGGTGGGCATTCTGGTGGAAAAATTCCGCCCGGGTATCCGGCGGGTCATCGAAATGTTTGTGAGCTTTGTCGCCTTGTTTTTTACCTCGGTTTTAACGGTTGAGATTTTTAGATTCGGCACAAAGATGCTGCGCCGCGGCTATGTGACGGGGCATTTGCAGCTTCCCATCGCGCCGGCCATTTATCTGGTGGCCGTTGGCTTTTTGATGCTGGCCCTGGTTTTGCTGCGGGATTTTTTGGCGGCGGTGCTTTCCGGGAGAAAGGGGGGTGACGCGCTGTGACACCCGTGAGCGTGGGGCTTGTTTCGGTTGTGCTGGTGTTTGTTTTGCTGTTTTTGCGCATGCCCGTGGCCTTTGTGATGCTGGTGGTGGGCATGGGCGGCTACGCCCTGCTGACGAGCGTGCCCGCGGTGCTGACCCTGACGGTGCAGACCATGTACAGCTCCTTTGCCTCGTATTCGCTGATTGTGATTCCCCTGTTTGTGTGGATGGGACACATTGCCTTTTATTCGGGCTTGAGTGCCCGCATTTACGACGCCATCTACAAGATTACCGGGCGGTCCAAGGGCAGTTTGGCCCTGGCCACCATTGCCGCCTGCGCCGCCTTTGGCGCCATCTGCGGTTCCACCACCGCAACCGCCGCCACCATGAGCGCGGTGGCCCTGCCCGAGATGAAAAAGCGGCGCTACAAGCCTTCCTTTGCGACGGCCACGGTGGCTTCGGCCGCCATTTTGGGGGTGATGATTCCGCCGAGCGTCATCTTTATTCTGTATGGCACGGCGACGGGCGAATCCATTTCGCAGCTGTTTTTGGCGGGCATTCTGCCCGGGCTTTTGCTGACGGGACTTTTTATGCTGGCGGCCTATCTGCAGGTGCTGCGCGACCCCCCGCCCGATGACGACATCGCGCGCATCCCCTTAAAAGAAAAGCTCAAGGCCCTGGCCAACGGGGGCTTTGAGGTCGTTGTTATCTTCATCGTGGTGATGGGCGGCCTTTTTGCCGGCATCTTCACCCCCACCGAGGCCGGGGGCGTGGGCGCCTTTGCAACGCTGGCGGTGGCAGCCATGCGCCGCGATTTGAGCTGGCGGAGCTTTGTTTCCTCGCTGGATGTGACGGTGCGGCTTTCTGCTATGATCATGTTTTTGGTGGCGTCGGCCACGGTGTACGGACGCTTTTTGGCCATCACCGGCCTGCCCACGGCCCTGGCCGGCTGGGCGGTGGCGCTGCCCTTGTCCCCCAATGCCATCTTGTCGGTCATTTTGCTTATTTATCTGATATTGGGCTGTTTTATCGACGCTTTGGCCCTAATTTTACTGACGGTGCCTATTTTTTACCCCGTGGCGGTGACGCTGGGGTTTGAC
>JAQUSS010000225.1 GCA_028710135.1 Gemmiger sp.
GGGAATTTCTGGTAAAATTGCTGTAGGAGGCGAGAACATGTTACTCAATGAAAAACTGAAAGAGCTCCGGCACAGCAAAGGCATCTCGCAGGAAAAGGCCGCAGAGCTGATCGGCGTGAGTCGGCAGGCTGTCGCAAAATGGGAAAGTGGGCAAACACTGCCAAGCTCCGAGAATCTGATCTTGCTGGCGTCGGTCTACGGCATTTCCTTGGATGAGCTTGCCACCGCAAACAACGCGGACAAGGGCAGCAGCAGAGAAAACAAAATATTGCAGTCCAACCTGACCCTGATGGCGATCATTTTTCAGGCGGGCGCGCTGATCGTGTGTCTGCAGCCCAGGACCACAGCGGAATATGGGCTGCCGTTCTGGTTTTTGCTGCTGTTCAAGCTCGTGCCCCTGGCGGCTTGGTCCATTTGGATGGCCCGCAACCTGCGGTACGAAAAAAACAAAGCGCAATACCGCAAAAACGCCAGGATCGAGCTGGCATACTGCGCCATCCAATGGGGCATCGTCATGGTTTGCCATTTCAGCGGGCTGGCACCGCTTGGAACAGCCGGTGTTACTCTGGCAGCTTTGCTTTATATCTTTGTGGTCAATCCCAGGTACATGAACCGGGTTTTGACCAAGGAGCTCTAACCCCATTCCGGCGCAAAGCGTGGGGCGGTCCGGTTTGACGGTCTGCCGCCGGGAGCGCTTTCTTTTGTGCTCCTCTCCCCTTTTCTGCGCCTTGCGGGGCGGGGCGCGGCGGGGTATAATGGTAGCTATCACCGGGCGGGCATTCACCCCGCCAAGAAAGGTTTTTACACATGGCAGAAACACAAGCCCTGAAACAGATCGAGATCTTCACCGACGGCGCCTGCAGCGGCAACCCCGGCCCGGGCGGCTGGGGGGCGGTGCTGCGCTACAAGGGCCACGAAAAGGAGCTCAGCGGCGGCGAGGACGAGACCACCAACAACCGCATGGAGCTCACAGGCCTCATCGAGGCCCTGGCCCTGCTCAAGGAGCCCTGCGTCATTGAGCTGTACAGCGACAGCCAATATGTCATCAACGGCCTTGAAAAAGGCTGGGCCAAGGGCTGGCGCGCCCGGGGGTGGAAAAAATCCGACAAGTCCCCCGCCCTGAACGCCGACCTGTGGGCCCGCCTTTTGGACCTGACCGAGGGCCACACCCTGCACTACCACTGGCTCAAGGGCCATGCAGGCCACCCCGAAAACGAGCGGTGCGACCGGCTGGCCGTGGAGCAGAGCAAAAAGCACGGCGGCCGCCAGGCCTGAGCCGCGGACCGGGACTTTGGCAAATTGGCACCGCGCCTTTGGCTGACCGAGCCGGGCGCGTGGCCGTTCGCCGGGCAGCCTCTGGCCCCGGGGCGAGCGCGACGGGCCCGCCCGATCATTGCGAAAGGGCAAGGCAAAAGGGCAGGGCAAAAGGGCAGGCCGCAGGCGGCGCACCGCGCCAAGCAACGCATTCTTCGGGCTTTTCCCCCGGCAGAAAATAAACACTTTGGGCGGGGCGCTTTTTTGTTCCCCGCCCGGAACAACGAGGAAAAAATGACAGCAACAAATTCAAAGGCAGAATTTCGGGGCGCAAGCTCCCCCACCCCGGCCACGGGCCAAAAAGGCCGGGTGCTGGTAGGCATGAGCGGCGGCGTGGACAGCAGCGTCTGCGTGGGGCTTTTGCGCGGCCAGGGCTACGAGGTGCTGGGAGCGGTCATCCGCTTCAGCCCCGCCCACGACAAGGCCGTGGCCGAAGCCAAGACCGCCGCGGCCCAATTGGGCGTGCCCCTGACGGTGATCGACGCCGGGGCCGACTTTGAGCGGTACGTGGTGGGGCCCTTCTGCCAAAGCTACTGCGCGGGCCGCACCCCCAACCCCTGCATTTTGTGCAACCCCCATGTGAAGTTCCGCGCGCTGGTGCAAAAGGCCAACGAGCTGGGCTGCAGCCACATTGCCACCGGGCACTATGCCCGGGTGAAACAGTGCAGTGACGGCGTGTACCGCGTCACCCTGCCCCAAAGCGCGGCCCGGGACCAGACGTACATGCTTTACGGCCTGGGGCAGGACGTGCTGAGCCGCCTGCTGCTGCCCCTGGGTGAATATGAAAAGGACCGCATCCGGGGCATCGCCCGCCGGGAAGGGCTCTCCTGTGCCGACAGCCCCGACAGCATGGAGATCTGCTTTATCCCAAGCGGCGACTATTCGGCGTTCATCGCCGACCGGGGCATGCACGCCCTCACGGGGCGGTTCATCGGCCCCGACGGCGCGGACCTGGGCCCCCACAAGGGGGTCGAGCACTATACCATCGGCCAGCGCAAGGGCCTGGGCCTGGCTCTGGGCCAGCCCGCCTTTGTGCGGGAGATCACCCCGGCAGGCGACGTGAAGCTGGGCTGGGCCGGGGAAGAATTTTTCTCCCGGGTCGTCCTGACCGGCCTTGCCACCCCCGACGGCCTGCCCCTGCCCCAGGGGGAGTATCTGGTCAAGATCCGCAGTGCGGCCAAGCCCGCCCCCGCCCACTGGGACGGCCAGGGGGACGGCGGAGTCCTGACCTTTGACCCCGCCGTGCGGGCCCCCGCCCCCGGGCAGAGCGCTGTTTTTTACCGTGACGGCTTCGTGTACGGCGGCGGTATCATTGAGAGCATCGAGGTATAAAAGCGCCCCGACAGGCGCCC
>JAQUSS010000079.1 GCA_028710135.1 Gemmiger sp.
ACCTGTAGGGCAAGGGCTCTGCTCTTGCCGCCCCTGGCCACACCCCCAGCCCTCCCAAAACCACCCACCGCATAAAGCAAACAAATCCGCCATCCCTCAAACCGCGCCACGGGGCAAACACCTGTAGGGCAAGGGCTCTGCTCTTGCCGACCTTGGCCTTACCCCGGCCCTCCCAACCCCCCACCGCATAAAACAAACAAATCCGCCATCCCCAAAACCACATCCCCGGGCAAACAACGGCAAGAGCAGAGCCCTTGCCCTACGGATGGCCACCCCTGGCCGCACCCCATTCCTTCAAACCAAAACCACATCCCCAGGCCCCCTCCCCCATTTCGCTTGAAATCCATACAAAAATGCGGTATTCTATTAGAATTACCTATTTTATCTTCCGCCCAAAAAATAAGGAGAACCCATGAAACCCACCAATAAACCTACAAACAAGAACGCTGCCCCCTCCGCGCGCCTTTGGCCGGTGGCCCTGCTGGTTTTGGCCGTGTTTGCCGTGGCAGCCCTGCTGATACGCGAAACCTTTATCACCCTGCTGCCCGGCCTGTGGGAGGTTTTCACCTCCGGGGACGAGCAGTCCATGAGTGAATACCTATCCGCCCAGGGCAACCTGCGCAGCTTTATGACGCTGTGGTTTTTATCCTTTGTGCAGGTTATTTCCATTGTGATTCCCGCCATGCCGGTGCAGCTGGCCGCCGGCATCGCCTATGGCCCGTGGGAGGGGTTCCTCAACAGCTTTAGCGCGGCGGTGCTTGCCAATTTCACGGTGTTTTTGCTGGCGCGCCACCTGCTGCGGGCCATCAACCGGCTAACCGAGGGCAACCCCAAGGTTCAAAAAATGCTCGATAGCATCCGCAATAGCCGCGACCCCTGGTTTTACACCATGCTGGCCCTCATCACCCCCGGGCTGCCCAACGGCATCATCCCCTACGCGGCGGCCCAGGCCCATATGCCCCCCAAGCGGTTTTTGGCGGCGCTGCTCATCAGCCTGCCGCTGCCCAACCTTTGCACCTGCGCGGCCGGCAGCCTGATTTTATCCGGCAACTGGAGCTTTAGCATCCTGCTGGGCGTTCTGCTGTACGCCTTGGTCGGCATCCTTTTTTGGAAGCGCGAACCATTTTTAGCCTGGGCGCACGCCACCTGGGATAAACACAAAAAATAACCTGGCAACCCTCCCCGCCCAGCCCACCCGCTTTTTTGCCCATTCCAAAAACCGGCGTAACCCCGCCCCGGCCCCCCAAAAAACAACATTGCCCGGCTGCAAAAAGTGCTTGCAGCCGGGCAATGTTTATAATATTTATTTGAATTTTTAAGTTAAACCTTGGGGAACACCACCCGGATGGTGGTGCCGGTGCCTACCTGGCTTTTTAAATCAATGCGCGCACCGTGCAGCAGGGCAATGTGCTTTACAATCGCAAGGCCCAGCCCGGTGCCGCCGGTGGCCTTGCTGCGGCTTTTATCCACACGGTAAAACCGCTCAAACACCCGCCCCTGTGCCTCCTGCGGGATGCCGATGCCGTTATCCTGCACCGAAAGCCAGGCCGTGCCATCGGGCGCGGTGCCGCACTCCATCTGCACATGGCCACCGGGGCGGTTGTAGCGGATGGCGTTATCGCACAGGTTGGTGGCAAGCTCTGCCAGCAAATCTCGGCTGCCCAGCACGGTGGCCGGGGCCGCCTTGTATTGCAGGGTAACATAGGCTTTGCGGGCGTTCATCGTCATCCGGGCCGCCAGCTCCTTCACAAGGGCCGCCAAATCCACCGGCAGCTGCTCGGGCGCTTCCTGCTCGTGCGGGCCGGCAGCGCCGCTACCGCCATGCAGGCCGTCCAGCTCCGAAAGCTGCAAAATATCCGTCACCAGCGCAATCATCCGGGCGGCTTCCCGCCGCACTCGGCCCGCAAACTCCGGCACATCGCTCGGCTTGGCCATCCCGTTTTCAATCAGCTCGGCATAGCCGGAAATGCTGGTGAGCGGGGTTTTCAGCTCGTGGCTGACGTTGGCGGTAAACTCCCGCCGCATCGCCTCGTTATCCTGCTGCAATTTTCGGTCCGATTGTACCGTCCGGGCCAGCGGCTCCAGCTCAATGTAGGGCACATCCGCCTCAATGCTATCAAGGTGGGCGGCCATCTCGGTAATGGGGCGCACCAGGCTGCGGGTCAGCTGCCAGGCCAGCGCCATGGCCACCGCCAACACCAGCAGCGCCCCCAGCACCAGCAGGGGCAGCACCTTGTTGTAGGCCGACCATACATCCTGCGTTTCGTCCGCCAGGCGCAGCACGTTGCCATCCCCCAGCAGCAGGGCATAGTAGTGCGTTTCAAAGCCCATGGTGTCGCTGCGGCGGGTATCGCTGCCGCTGCCGTTTGCCAAGGCCGCCGCCACCTCGGGGCGGGAGGCATGGTTTTCCAGCCCGGTTTTCCCCGTGCTATCGTACAATACCTCGCCGGTCGCATCAATCAAGGTCAGCCGCAGGCGGTTGCCCGTCACGCTGCTTTGGCCTGCATTTTGCCCCCCGGCTTCGCCCGCAATCTCGCCCGAAAATTCGGGCATCTGCGAAAAATCGGCTAGGGCCGCCAGCCCATCGCCGCCGCTGGCCGTGTAGGCGGCGGCCACCGCCCGGGCGGTGCGCACCAGGCCGGCGTCCACCTGGGCCGCAAAGGCGCGGTAAAACAGCAGCGCCGCCCCCAACGCGGTAAGCGCAACGCTAACAAGGCCCACCAGCACCAGCCGCTGCTGTATTTTTTTGGCCATGCTCTCGGGCTGCTTCATTCCTCGGTGCCCTCCGCGCTCTGCTTGGCGGAAAGTTTGTACCCCACCTTGCGCACCGTGCGTATCACATCCCCGGCGCTGCCCAGCTTTTGGCGCAGGGTGCGCACGTGCATATCAATGGTGCGGCTCTCCAGCAAATCGTCGGTGTCCCACACCTCTTTCATGATCCGCTCGCGGGCCAGCACCTCCTCGGGGTGCTGCAAAAAGAAGCGCAACAGCGAATATTCTTTAAACGTAAGCTCCACCGGCACCCCGGCGGCCTCCACCAGGCGGCGGGGGTTATCCATCACAATATCCGCAAAGCGAAGGGTCGCATCGCTTTGGGGCTTCTCGCCGCTGCGGCGCAGCACGGCCCGCACCCGGCTGATAAATTCCATAATGCCAAACGGCTTGCAAAGGTAATCGTCCGCGCCGTGGTCCAACCCCTTCACCACATCAATCTCGCTGGTTTTTGCGGTTACCATCATTACCGGCAGGTGGCAGGTGGCGGCATTCTCCCGCAGGGTGCCCAAAATTTGGTAGCCGTCCTCGTCGGGCAGCATCACATCCAAAATCACCAGCTCGGGGGTTGCCTGGCGCATGGCTTGCCAAAAGCTTTCGCCATCCGCAAAGCCCTGCACCTCGTAATCCTTGGTTTGCAGGGCATACAGCTCCAATTCCCGGATGCTGGTATCATCCTCCACAATGTAAATCATGGTACTACATACTCCTTTTTATGGGCAGGGTTGTTGCGGTGGCCCCTCAGGCCAGGTGGGTATCCGTTTTTTCGGCGGGGGCGGCGGCAGCGGCAATCGGGGCCGTTTCGGCAGGCTTCGCGCCGGGGTTTAGCAGTGCCTCATCGGCGTGGAAGGTATACCGGCCACGGTATTTCTCGTACCGCTCCTCAAAGTTCAGGCTTGCGCCGCTCTTCACATAGTTCAGGTACTCGTGGGTGTCGAACTTATCCTCCGATACCTCAATCAGCGCCACCGCAATGTTGGAGCAATGGTCGGCAATGCGCTCGTAGTTTGTCAATAGGTCGTCCAGCACAAAGCCGTACTCAATGGTGCAGGCCCCGGCCTGCAACCGGGCAATGTGGCGGGTTTTCACCTCGCGCACCAGCCCATCCACCACCTGCTCCAGCGGCTCCACCTTGGTGGCGGCGTAAATATCGTTCTTTTGGAAGGCATCCACCGTCCGGTTCAAAATATCCTGCACGGCAGATTCGAGCACCGTCAAATCGTCCAGGGCCTCGCCGCTGAACTGGATGTTTTTCTCGTGTATTTCCTGCGCCGTCTTAACCAAATTCACCGAATGGTCGGAGATGCGTTCAAAATCCCCAATGGTGTGGAGCAGGGTGTTGATGGTTCGGTTATCCTCGCGCGAGAGGTTTTTGCTGGATAGCTTGACCAAATAGGTGCCCAAAAGGTCCTCATAGTGGTCAACCGCTTCCTCCTCCCGCATAATTTCCTCGTTGAGGGCGGGGTCCCACTTGCGGGTGCAGGCCATGGCCTGCAACAGGGCGGTGCGGCAAATTTCGGCCATATCGCCCCCGGTCAACCCGGCGCGGCTAACCGCCACCGAGGGGGTGGAGAGCAGGCGCTCGTCCAAGATGGAGTGGTGCTCGGGCGCATCGGTTTTTTCGTCCGGCACCGTCATGATGGCAAGCTTTTCCAGCACCCGGCTGAATGGCAGCAAAATGGCGGTGGTAATCAGGTTGAAGGCGGTGTGCACAATGGCAATGCCAAAGGTGTTGGCCGTTTCGTTAAAGAAGGCGAAATGGAACACCATGTTCAGCCCGTACACCCCGCCCAGGAAGATAACCGTGCCAATCACGTTAAAATAAAGATGCACAAAGGCCGTGCGGCGGGCGTTTTTGTTGGCCCCCATCGAGGAGATGAGCGCCGTTACGCAGGTGCCAATATTCTGCCCCATGATAATGGGCAGCGCTGCCGCAAAGGTGACGGCCCCCGTGGAGGTAAGGGCCTGCAAAATGCCCACCGCCGCCGAGCTGGATTGTAGCAGCGCCGTAAGCACCGCGCCCGCAATCACGCCCAGCGCCGGGTTGGAGAATTTGAGGAAAAGCTGCATGAACCAAGGCTCATCGGCCAGGGGGGTCATCGCGCCGGACATAATGTTCATGCCCGCCATCAGGATGGCAAACCCAAGCAGAATTTTGCCCACGCCCTTTTTACGGTCGGAGCAAAAGGTGTATAGCCCAATGCCGATAAAGCCCAAAATCGGGCTCCAGGCGTTGGGGTTTAGCATCTGGATAAAAAAGCTATCCCCCTCCAACCCCGAAAGGGAGAGCAACCACGAGGTTACGGTGGTGCCCACATTGGCACCCATGATAACCCCGATGGCCTGGTGCAGCTCCATCAACCCACTGTTGACAAAGCCGACCGCCATAACGGTGGTAGCGCCGCTGGACTGAATTACGGCGGTGACAACCAACCCCAAAAACAGGCCGCGGATGGGGCTGGCGGTCATTTTGCTGAGAATTCCTTGTAGCTTGGTTCCGGCGGTTTGCTCCAACGCTTTGCCCATCAGGTCCATACCATACAGGAACATTGCGATGCCGCCCATCAGGGTGAACACATTAAAAATGCTCATACCGGTGGTACACTTCCATTCTCTTTTTTTCGCCCGGCAAGCCGAGCCGTCCTATTCTCCTGGGGGCCTTGCCCCCTTTGCCCCATAGTGGGCAAAATACCATATTTATTATAAGCGAACCACCCACGCCAGCAACAGCAGAAACCCGTAAAGTCTTTGTAAAATCTCTGTAAAGTAGCAAAACAAATCCCCCCGCCAAAGCGGGGGGATTTGCCAAAACGTATAAAATTGTGTTAGCGGGGTAAGTGCGGGAAGCCCTAGCGCGGCAACCGTGCCCGCGTTAAGCCGCCGCGTCTACGGGCGGTTCGCTCGGTGCGTCCTCTGCATTCTCGGTACCCGGCGCGTTTTCTGTACCATCTGTATTATCCGCATCATTTATACCGGATGCGCCATCCGCGCCGTTCGCATCCTCCGCGCCATCTTCCGCCTTTTGTGCATCCTCCCCCTCCGGGGCATCGCCGGTGCGGGTCAAAAAGACATCGAGTGCTTCCAGGTTCATCTCGCTGCGGCTGCTGAACGTAACCGTCAGGGTGCCATCGGTGGTAAAGCAGAGTTCCCCGCTGCCGCTAAAGGTGTTGCCATCCATATTTTCCTGCCAAAGGGTTGCGGCAATCGCATCCCCCTCGCTGGGTGTCAGCGAGAAGTTGCCCGCATCCCAGTAGAATACCTCGCCCCCGGCTAGGGTAATATTGTACGCCACATCGTACATCCCTGCGGGGATGCTGGCGGTCATATCGGCGGGGGAGTTTTGCTGGGTGGCGTAATAGCGGATGCTGACGCTCTGCCCGCGGCTGAGGGCGTAGCCGCCACGGTCGATATATTTTGTGGCCACACTGCTCACGGTGGGCACCATCAGCGCGTAGTTTTGCAACCGGGAAAGTAGGGTGTAGCTGCCCAGCAGTTCCTCAATAATTTTCGTCTGGTTGGCGGGCACCAGCAAAATGCCCGGCCCGAGGTCCTGGTAATTTTCCACATCCACCAGCTTGGCGGTGTGCCGCGCGCCCGAAATTTCGGCGTTCAATTCGTTCACCGATAGCAGGCTGCGGTTGCCGGGGTTTGTCAGCACATACACGGGCAGATAGTCGGGGTCCAGCACGGTGATGCCGGTAACGGTGGCAAAATCGCTGGTGCCAGCGCTCACGGCCTGAATTTCGCGGCTGATGTGCTGGTAGGAGATATCCACCACCCGGAAGCTTACATTCCCCCGGGAATATAGCCGGAACTCCACCCCGCCCACCGTCCCCTGCGAGGGGGTGGAAAATTGCAGGGTGACGGTTTTCAGCCCGCCATCGGCAAAATCATCGGCCAGCAACTCCTGCATGGCGTAGGTGCCGCTTTGGGTCAAAACCTCGCACTGGCCCAGCACCTTGCGGGCCGTGTGCCGCTCCAGCATTTGCAGGGTAAAGGTAACCTGGTAGGTGCCCGCCGCGGCAAATTTTTCATCGCCGCCGCAAAACGCATAGCCCACATCGCTGGTAGCCGTTGTGCTGTTGGCAAGGGGGGTAACCAGGCTGTAGGTGGCGTTTTGGGGCAGCTTTGCCAGGGCCTTGCGCTGCTTTTCGGTGGCAAGCGCCGCCGCCAGGGTTTCCTCCTCCGCCGTTAAATCGGTGGTTTTTGCCTCGCCCTCCGCCATCTCTTCCTTATAAGGGGCGGTGTAGGCGGCGGCCCAGCTGCCATCCTTCTGCTGCTTTTCTAGGGCGGTTCCCTCGTTGAGGGTCAGGCTGCGCAAATCCACCCGCTGGGCATCCTCGGCCACCGCCTGGGTGGTGTAGGCTGCCAGCAGGGCGCTATCCTTCCGGGCATACACGGCCAGCCCGCTGTGGGATTCCAACATACAATAATCGGTCAGCAGGGCATCGGGGGCATCCAGCTCCTCCGGCCACACCACACAGGTGGCATCCTCCCAGGGCACGGCGCTGCCCATCTCGGCCTCGCCAATCATTTTTAGGGGCACATCCCGCGCCGCAAATTGCAGGCGGTAAGCCCCAAAATAGCTGCTGGTGTATAGCGCCCCATCGTACACATAGTAGGCGCTATCGGTACCGGCAAGCGAAAGTGTTTGGGCCAGGGCGCGGTAATCGGCCTGCATCTCCTGTTGGTCGCGGCTGTAGGTGTTATTTTCAAGGTAAACGGCACTGTTGCAGAGCCAAAGCCCGCTCAGCAGCAGGGCGCAAAGGGGCAGGCCCGTGGTTTTTAGGGCGGGCAAGCCCCCCAAAAGGCCCACAACCACCAGCCCGGCCAGGGCGGCCAACACCCCAATGCCCAGGGTGTACTGCACGGTGGCGGGCAGCTCGGGCATCCGGGGGATGCCGGCGGTTGAAACGATGGATGCCACCGAGGTATCGCTGGTGATGCCGTTGGCGGCCATATAGCTGTACAAAAACGCCGCCACCGCAAAATGGAAAACCAACACCGGCCCCGCTACCCGGAACTGCCGCTTGCTCCACCCGCGCAGGGTCAGCAGGGTCAGCATCAGCAGGGGGCCAAGCAGGTGTTCGCTGTACCGCCCGTACAGCAGGGCATCAATCCGCACGCTGGGGGACATCATGCTGATGGAGCTGATGCCCACCGAGCCCAAAATGGCCAGCAGCCAAAACAGCTTGACGGGTGCCCAGGTATCCTGGCTGCGGGGTGCCAGCAGCACCGCCGCGTCCTTGGGCTTGCGCCGCCGGGGCAGCAGGCTAAAGGCCCCCATCACGCAGGCAATCATCCCAAAATAGAACAGCAGATAGCTGGCGCAGCCCATATTAAAAAGCCGCCCCGCAAAGTTTACAAGAACCGCCGCGATGCTTTCCCAGGTAAAAAGGCGGGCCAACAGGCCCACCTGGCCTGCAAAATCGTTCACAGCGCTAAATTGCCCGGCAGCAAAAACCGTATCCACGGTAAGCTGCTTGAGGTATAGCACCCCCGCCATGCTGGCGGCCAGCGCGGCCACAAAAACGGCGGCCTGCCGCCAGTTCAGGCGCTTGAGGGCCAGCATGGCCAGCACCAGCATCCCGGCGGCAATCAGCAGGGCCAGGTTGCGCATATGGGTAAAAAACAGTAGCACCGCCACCACCGCAAACCAAGCGCTGCGGAGGCAGGTGGGCTTGCGCACCAGGGCCAGCACCACCCGGAACAGCACCCAAACCAGCAGCACCTGCAAAATTTCGGCCTGGGTAATTTTGGCGTTGATGATGTTGTAGGAGTATAAAATGACGGCCCCGCAGGCCAGCAGCCGCTCGGCCACCGGCGTTTTGGGGAACAGCACCCCCGCACAGTTCACCGCCAGGAAAAACGCCGCCACCAGCATGGCCGCGTTCAGCCCCACCGCCGCCTGGTAGGCAAGCGTTGCCGTGGGGGCCAGCGCCAAAATGGGCGTAAGCAGCAGGCCGTACACCGGGGCATAGTAGGTGGAATTGCACATCACCCCGCCCCAGTTGTACCCGGCAAGCTTGACGGCGGTGCCCCAGTAGCCCATCTCGTCCGGCAAAATGGAGGGCATGGTGGCGCTGCCAAACTGCCACAGCACCGCCCCGGCAATCAACCCCGCAAACAGCAGGGCAAGTAGCACCGCCCCGGCGGAAACCCGTGGCTTTGCGGCCATTTTGCTCGCCGCCGCAGCCCCAGCCGGCAGCACGGCATCCGCCGGCTTCCCAGCTTCCGCCGATTTCCCAGCATCCGCCGATTTTCCAGCATCCGCCGATTTTCCAGCATCCGCCGATTTTCCGGCATCCGCCGCCTTTCCGGCATCCGCCGGCTTCCCGGCATCCGCCGATTTTCCAGCTTCCGCCGGTTTTCTGGCATTCGCCGGTTTTCCAGCGGGCGGGGTGGCAAGCTTTCTCGGGGTGGCAACGCTGCCTGTGGTACCACCGTTGCCTAGGGTAGCAACATTTCCCGGGGTCGCACCGTTCCCTAAGGTCGCACCGTTCCCTAAGGTCGCACCGTTGCCTAAGGTTGCACCGTTGCCCGAGGCACCGCCGTTGCCCAAGATAGCAACATTTCCCAAGGTGGTTTCCCCGGAGGCTTCGGGGGCCGCCGCCAAATTCTCCGCATCCGCCGGGCTGTTCAAGGTTGCTTCGTTTTCGGGGCCCTTCTTCGCACTTTGCCCCTTCTCCGCATTTTGGGCCTTCGCGCCATCTGGGGCCTTCTCCGCATTTTGGGCCTTCCCCGCACTTTGGGCCTTCTCGCCCTCCGCCTTCGGGGCCTTCCCCGCTTTTTTGGCCTTCCTGGTATTCAGCGTACTCCGCGTATTCGCCCCATCCGGCATATTCTGCGTATTCGGCACACACACCCCGTCCGCCGCATCCGGCGCAGGCTTCGCCTTGCTTTTATTCATCCAATGCTTCATTTTGCTTTACCAAGCATTCCTGCCAGATTCTCGTTCATTCTTCGCCCTCAACCTTTTTGGGCGCAAGGGTGCCGCGCCACCCTTGCGGGTTGGTGTTCTTGCCCTTCCTGCCCCTGCTTTTCCTAACCCATGGCCAGTAATATATCCAGTAATATATATAGTTCAGTATAGCATATCCGCCCCCTTCCACGCAAGGTTTGGCAAGTGTTTTCCAGGGCCTTTTCTATCTTCTTTGCGCGGCTGATGCGCAGCTGATGTGTACCTCCTGTGCCGCCAAAATTTTCTTGTTTTCCCCTCCCCCCCACTTTACACGCCCTTCACAAAGCTTTAAAATCCTTACCGTTTTTTTACACCGATTGTACCGCTGCATGGTCGATAACCTTCGGCCCGGCGCGGTAGAATATACTTGTTCCGCAAAAGGGGTGCCGCACAAAGGCAAACCCGATGCGGGCGGTACATTTTGCTGGGCGGCACACCGCCGGGCAAAATACAACACGTAAAACAAGTATGTAAGGGAGAAGAAGTTTACTATGAAACGTATCTACGCTATTCTTTGTGCAACCGCCATGGCGGTTAGCCTGGCCGGCTGCGCCAGCACCGCAGCATCCTCCGTCGCCTCCAGCAGCGAGGCTGCCCCCGCCTCCACCGAAACCAGCACCAGCACGGCGGCTTCCAGCAGCGAGGCTGCCTCCAGCGCCAGCACCGGTTTTGATACCACCGCCCCCATCACCGTGGTTACCCGCGAGGATGGCTCCGGCACCCGCGGCGCTTTCATTGAGCTGACCGGCGTGGAAGAAAAAGATGCCTCCGGCAACAAAGTGGATAACACCACCGTGGATGCCACCACCGTCAACTCCACCAACAACGTGATGATGACGGTTGCCGCCGACGAAACCGCCATCGGCTACATCTCGCTGGGTTCCCTCAACGATACCGTCACCGCCGTGACGGTTGACGGCAACGCCGCCACCGCCGCGGGCGTGAAGGACGGCAGCTACACCCTGGCCCGCCCCTTCAACATTGTTACCAAAGACGGCCTGAGCGAGGTTGCACAGGATTTCATCGATTACATTATGTCGGCTGAAGGCCAAACCGTTATCAACAACGAAGGCTACATTGGCAACGATGCCGCCACCGCCTACGCAGGCACCGCCCCCGCGGGCAAGGTTGTGGTTTCGGGCTCCTCCTCCGTTTCCCCCGTTATGGAGAAGCTGATTGAAGCCTACAAGGCCGTGAACACCAGCGCTGAAATTGAGCTGCAAACCTCCGATTCCACCACCGGCGTAAACAACGCCGTGGAAGGCACCTGCGATATCGGCATGGCCAGCCGCGAGCTGAAGGACAGCGAGAAGGAGCAGGGCGTTACCTCCACCGCGATTGCCATGGACGGCATTGCCGTGGTTGTGAACAACGCCAACCCCACCGCCAACCTGACCACCGAGCAGATCAAATCCATCTACACCGGCGAAACCACTTCCTGGGCTGACGTACAGTAAGTGCGGCCCCGGCCAAAGCGAACGCCTCGGCCCCGCCCGGCACTCTTTAAGCCATCGGGCACGTCGGGCATAGCGGGCAATCGGCGCATGGTAGCCGCCGGTTTGCCGGTGCGTTACCGCCCAAAACCCCCTAAAATTTTGTAAGCCCTATCCAGCACTTACACAAACCCCCACGCGCCCCTTCCAAACACACCTCCCTGCAAGGCCCACCCAGCGCGGCCCTTGCAGGGTAAGGGCTCTGCTTCTGCCAACACCTTGCCACGGCAACCGGCGCGGCAGGAACGGAGCCCTTACCCTGTAAAAAAGCAAAACCCCCACAAATCCCGTCAAATTCGGCAACCCCAGCAAACCCCGGCAAACCCAACCCCTGTGTAAAACGCAACACGCAAAATGAGGTATAGGAAATGAAAACAAACGCCCTTAAGGAAAACGCGATGCGGGCAGTATTTACCGTCAGCGCCTGCATCTCCATTTTGGCGGTGGCACTCATCTGCATCTTTTTGTTTGCCAACGGCCTGCCTGCCATCTTTGAGATTGGCCCGCTCTCCTTCCTGCTGGGAAAGCAGTGGAAGCCCAGCAGCGAAATTTTTGGCATCCTGCCCATGATTTTGGGCAGCATCTACGTAACCGCCGGGGCACTGGTGGTGGGGGTGCCCATCGGGCTGCTCACCGCGCTGTTTATGTCCCGCTTCGCCACCAAAAAAACCAACCGGGTGCTGCTGCCCGCCGTGCAGCTTTTGGCGGGCATCCCCAGCGTGGTGTACGGCTTTTTTGGGATGATGGTGCTGGTGCCCTTCATTGAGCCATTTGCCCGCCGTTTTAACGGCAAGGGGCAAAGCCTGTTTACCGCCAGCCTGCTGCTGGGCATTATGATATTGCCCACCATCATCACGGTAAGCAAAACCTCGCTGGATGCCGTGCCCGAAAGCTACTACGAGGGTAGCC
>JAQUSS010000080.1 GCA_028710135.1 Gemmiger sp.
CCTAGGTCAGGCTCCGTAGGGGCACGATACATCGTGCCCGCCCTATGGGGGCAACGTGCCTTGCTAAAACCGGCACCGCGCACCCAGGAAAATCCAGGCCTGGCAACCCCCGTACCGCGCATCGCACCCGGAGGGCGGCCACCATGTATGGTGGCCCTACGGAGGTTACGACCATGAAATACGCCCCCGCCCATGGGTTTGTGGCAAAGGCCGGGAATGCGCCCCTCGCTCGAGGCCTGCGGCCTAGGTCGGGCTCCGTAGGGGCACGATACATCGTGCCCGCCCTATGGGGGCAACGCGCCTTGGTAAAACCGGCACCGCGCGCCCCGGCACGCCCTGTACCGCCCGCCACACCACGGAACGCTTGGCACCGCCGCATCACCCCCGCACCGCGCGTCGCACCCGGGGGGCGGCCACCATATATGGTGGCCCTACGGGGTTGCGACCCCGGATGCGCCCCCCGCCCGGGGTTTTCGGCCCGGGTTGGGAATACCCACCTCGCCCGAGGCCTGCGGCCTAGGTCGGGCTCCGTAGGGGCACGATACATCGTGCCCGCCCTATGGGGGCAACGCGCCTTGGAAAAACCGGCACCGCGCGCCCCGGCACCCCCGGCACCGTCGCACCACCCCGGTACCCCCCTCGCACCCGGGGGGCGGCCACCATGTATGGTGGCCCTACGGAGGTTGCGACAGAGGATGCACCCCGGCCGGATTTGCGGCAAGGGCCGGGAATGCGCCCCTCGCCTGAGGTCTGCGGCATAGGTCGGGCACTGTAGGGACACGATACATCGTGCCCGCCCTATGGGGGCAACGCGCCTTGGTAAAACCGTCACCGCGCGCCCAGGCAAATCCAGGCCTGGCAACCCCCGTACCATACGCCACACCCTGGCCCTTCTGCACCACCACCCTGGCACCGCCGCATCACCTCCGCACCGCGCGTCACACCCGGAGGGCGGCCACCATGTATGGTGGCCCTACGGAGGTTACGACCATGAAATACGCCCCCGCCCATGGGTTTGTGGCAAAGGCCGGGAATGTGCCCCCCACCCCAGCCCCGCGGCAAGGGCCAAGGCAACGCAATATTATATTTTTGGATTACCTGGCGAGAAATATTTAACAAATGGCGTTTCAATGCTATGATAGGAGTGAAAACCAGCAAGGGGCCGTCCCTGCTTCGCAACAACCCGTCCCTTGCTTCGCAAAAGCTACCTCTGCTTCGCAATAACCCGTCCCTGCTTCGCAAATGTTACTCTTGCTTCGCAACACCCCGCCCGGCCTTGCCCGCCTCTGTTTTGTTCTACCCAATTTTGCCCGCGCCAAACAAAACCCCGCGCCAAGCAAAACCCCCATGCCAAGCAACAACCCCCACGCCAGCCGCAACCCCCGCCAACATCGCAAATGGTTTTGCACACAGTAGGGCGGATTCATGCTATACTGATGGAGCCTATAGCCTATAGCCTATAGCCTATAGCCTATAGCCTGCATCTTGTTACACCATGCCACAAACCAGCCAAACGAAGTGTAGGGCTGGGCCGCCCCCAGGTAGGGGGCATCCACAAAAAAAGAGGGGAGGGCCACGCGCATGACCACAGATACCGGCAACCGAACAGCCAAAAACCGTTGGCGCGCGTTTGCCCGCAACCGTAAAGAAGTGTTGATCAATATTGCGCTGATGTGCGTGCTGGGGTGCAGCATTGCACTTTTGCTTTTTTTGAACCAAAGCCTGCGCAACTCGGTGCAGGAGGAGCGGATAGAAGCGGTTGACCAAATTGGCTACCTGCTGACGGAACGCATCTCCCAATTGAAAGCCACCTACAAGGCGCAGGTGGATGCCTTTGCCCATGTCATTTCCCAGGAAAACCGTGAAGTGAACGACCATCTTGCGGATTATTTTGAAAAGCCGGAGGATTGGCTGCTGCTGGATGAGGAGGGCAACTTTTTTACCCTGAGCGGCAGCTCTGCGGTTATGGTGACGGATAGCCGCATTACCGAGAACGTTTTTGTGGAGGAGGATACCTTCTCCAGCTTTGTTTCGATTCAAGGGCGGGGAGATTATTGGGCCTTTACCCACCCGCTAAAGTATACCGAGGTTGCCGGGCGCAAAATTATTGGGCTCTGCCGCCTGGTTCCCGCCCAAACCTTTGCGGAAATTACCACCGTATCCCTGTACGACCATCTGGGCAGCAGCTATATTGTGGACCCGGACGGCGTGATTGTGATGCACCCCGACGATGTTGCCGAGGATAGCTTGTTCCAGGGCTACACGGTGTATTCCTCCCTAAACAGCGCCGGTATCAAGGAGGCCGCGTATGCGGATTTGAAGGCCGCCATTGCCACCAACGCCACCTACCAGGCCACCTATGTAGCGGGCAACGTGCGCTGGCTGGTTTTGGCCATGCCCAGCACCGAGGAGTACGAGCTGCTGGTAACCGTGCCCATTTCCATCACCGCAGAAGCCACCTATGCTGGGCTTACCTACCTGATGATTGCGGTGGTGATGGTGTGCATGGCGGGCGGGCTGATTTTGTTTTATAACCAGCATACCCTGATGCGGAAACGGCGCGATGTGCAGGTTCAGTTTGCAAAAGCGGCCGCCAAAAGCGATTTCATGAACAAAATGTCCCACGATATCCGCACCCCGCTCAATGCGGTGGTGGGCCTCCACGCGCTGGCGCTCGAATCCATGGATGACCCGGATACCGTGCGCGACTGTATTGAGAAGGCGCAGATATCCAATAAATATTTGATTTCCCTGATTAACGATGTGCTGGATATGAGCCGGATTGAAGCCGGCAAAATGAAAATTAACAAAGACCGTATGGACTTGGATGAAGTGGTAAACCATGTGATGCTGATGGAGGGCCAGGCCGCCGCGGATGCCGGCATCCAATTTACCTGCGCGGAAAAAGCGCCCTTCCCCACCGATTATATCGGTGATTCGGTGCGCATCCGGCAATGCCTGATGAACCTTGTGAGCAATGCCATCAAGTTCACACCGCCGGGCGGCAGGGTGCTGCTGGCGGTGGAGCGCGCGCCGAAAAACGCCCAAACCGACCAAATTCGGTTTGTGGTGGAGGATACCGGCGTGGGCATCAGCGAGGCGTATCTCCCCCATATTTTCACACCCTTTGAGCAGGAGAAAAACTCGATGACCAACTCGGCGCTCGCGGGCAGCGGGCTGGGGCTTTCCATCGTTTACAACCTTGTAAAGCTGATGGATGGCACCGTTACGGTTGCCAGCAAAAAGAACATGGGCAGCCGGTTTGAGATTGTGCTGCCCCTGCAAACGGTAAAAAAAGAGGAGAAGGCCCAAAAAGCGGCGAGCGCGGAGGAGGATGCGGCTGCCTGCGCGGCGCTGAACGCGGCCCTGCGTGGCAAGCACATCCTGCTGGTGGAGGATCACCCCATCAACCGCCAAATTATCACCAAGCTGTTGGAAAAAATGGAGCTGGTGGTTGACGCGGCGGAAAATGGCCAGGTTGGCGTTGAAACCTTCCGCGCCTCGGCGGTGGGGTACTATTCGTTCATCTTGATGGACATCAAAATGCCGGTGATGGATGGCTTGGAAGCCGCAAAAGCCATTCGGCATTTGGATAAGGCCGATGCACAGACGATACCCATCATCGCACTTTCGGCCAATGCGTTTGAGGAGGACCGCCAGGCATCGCTTGAGGCCGGGATGCAGCTGCACCTGGCAAAGCCGGTGGATGTGGTGGAGCTGAAAAAAGTTTTGATGCGGATTGTGAAGGGGGAGGGTACACCATGAAATTCAACCGGAAGGCCGTTGCCGCCCCCCTTGCCATCCTTTGTGCAGCTGCCGCCCTGCTAACCGGCTGCGCAACCGCAAAAACCGCGAACCGCTATACCCCGGCGAACGACATTCTAAGCTACGAAGCGATTGCCACCGATAAAACCGTGATCACCTTCGGGAAATTTTATACGTTTGACCATACGGCGCTGGAAGCCTCGCTGGAAGCAAAGTTCCCGGACGTTGATTTTATCTTTGAGGAGTGCAGCGCCGGGGATAAGCAGCTGGCCTACATTAAAATTTTGGCCGACCATGGCGCGCTGCCGGATATGTTTTTGACCAACCAGTTCATCCCCGAGAATGATTTTTTGTATGACCTTGGCGGTGAGCGCTATGCCGGGCGGTACAATTTATCCTCGTTGCAAGCAATGACGGTGGACGGGCATTTGTACCAAATACCGGTCAGCAACACGACCTTTGGCATTGCCTATAACAAAGATTTGTTCCGCCAAAACGGCTGGCGCGTCCCGGCCACCCTGGCGGAGCTGTATACCCTGTGCGATACCATCTCGGCGGCGGGCATCCGGCCCATGGTTACCTGCATGAAGTATTACACAACGGTAGAATCGCTGCTGTTCGGCTTGAGCTACCAGGATACCTTTGCTTCCGCCGAAAAGCGAAACGCCTACAACAGCTTTATAAAAGGCGAAACCCCGGCGGCGGATATTTTGCAGCCTGCTGGCGAGGTGCTAAAAAACCTGTACGATAAGGGAATTGTGACGGCGGCGGATTTTACTTCCAGCGCTACCACCAACCGGCAGGATTTATACCAGGGCAAAATTGCCATGATGCCCTGCAACCTGGATATCATCGCCCTGGTAGAATCCGAAAAGCCGGAAGCCGAGATTGGCTTTATCGGCTTCCCCACGGCGGAGCCCGGCCAGCGCATCATGCAGGTGGTGCCCGGGGTCAACATTTCCATCAACAAAGCCGCGATGGAGGACGCCCATAAGAAAGAAATTCTCCGTGCTACGATGGAATATATCAGCACCAACGAGGGCCAGGATGCCATTTTCCAGGTAATTTCCGGCGTCAGCACGCTGACCAGCTACCAGCAAAACATCACGGCCATGTCGCAGGATGTTTCCGATTGCATCAACAACGGAAATATTTTCTTTGCAAATTACTTTGGCAGTAACGACCAACTGGCGGCTGTTCAGCAGTTTGCGGCAGGGGAGCGCCCCTTTGCGGCGCTGGCCGCGGCACTGGATGACGATGTGCAAAACAGCGACCCCTTCGAAGAGCTGCGGGAAGCGCCCATCGGCACCGCCGCCGAAACCTTTACGGTGTTGGATACCAGCAACTATAACGCCGACGTTTTGCGCGCCGTCACCGGCGCCGAGATTGCGCTGGTGCCCAACAAAAGCTTTTTTTGCGGGAACATCGCACAAATTTTTAAGGGCGATATCCTGTTGCCGGAGCGTTTTACCCAAAAGGGGATGGACGGCGATGCCCTGCTGACAACCTACGCGATCACCGGTGCCAACCTGAAAAAATTGTTGGAGAACCCCATCATTGCGGGCAAGCCGGCAAACGTTTTGTATGCGGTATCGGGCCTAAAGGTAACCTATGCGCCGTGGGCCCCGGCCGATAAAAACGTGCTTTCGGCCACCCTGGCGGATGGCACCCCGCTGGAGGATGCCAAAACCTATACCGTTGCAGCGTGGCCCAAGGCCATCGATGCCGCCTATATCTCCGCAACCCTGCAAACCTTTGCGGATGCCGGCAAAAATAAAGACCTAATGGCCGCCGCCATCCAAAAGGCAGGCACCGTTTCCCCCGCAAACGATGGCAGAATCACCCTGGATTGGCACACAAATTCATAAAAAACCGCCAAGCGGTGCCGTTTTTAACCTATAAAACCCAAAAAAGGCCGAACAAAACCCCTTGCGGGCATTTTGTTCGGCCTTTTTTCGTGCAGGCGGTTGGGGTAAAACGGTAACCGCACGGTGTTGTTGCCGTCAATCTTCTTCCCGGTTGGAATCATAAAGTGTGTGCAGGGCATCGCCCTTGGCCAGCACGCGGTTGTTGTTACGCCACTGTTCCGGGCTGGTGCCCAGCATTTTACGAAAATTATAGTAAAAGCTGGAGGAGGATTGAAAGCCAACGGCAAGCGAAATTTCCAAAATGGAAGATTCGCTTTTCAGCAGCAACTCACAGGCTCTGCGCACACGGTAAAACCGCAGATACTGTTGGGGTGTGTTGCCCATAGCCACCTGAAAACGGCTGGCAAACTGTGCGGTAGATACCCTGCAGCGTTCTGCCAATTGCTCCATGGTAAAATCTTGGTCCGGGTTGGCTTTTATTGCTTCCACCGCTGGCCAAATGCTCTCTGCATGGTGTGCAAGTCGCTCCATACCGGGCAGGGCGTTGGTGCGGGCGCGGGAAAGCCGCACCAACAAGGCCTGCATCAAGCCGCGCACCGCCTCCTGGCTGCCGCCCGATTTTTCTCGCAGGCGGCGGATGCTCTGCCGCAAAAGCAGCAAATCTTCTTGGTCGCGGTTGGCACACAGAAGGATGGGGGAGCTATCGTATTTATACCAACACAATTGTTCGGGCAAGCCGTTGGGGTAAAAGGGTGCCAGCAAGGTTTCGGCATCAAAAAACAGGTAGCGGTAAAGCGGCGGTTGCTCGGGACATTCCGGCAAAAACGAGGCATGGGTGTTGTAGGGCGGAATGATGCAGGCATCGCCACAATTCAAAGAAAATTCTCGCCCTTCAGCCTGAAAAAATTTCCGCCTGCTTTCGCAGTAGCAAATTTCCAGGCAGTTGTGAAAGTGGTACACATCCTTTTCGCGCGTGGGGTGCTGCTCTGTCATGGAAATTAGCGGAAAATCCTCTTTAAATACATATTCACGATAAATATAGTCCTGCATGGCCCGCCCTTTATTGCACAATTCGCATTGTTTTGTCGATGGTATTCAACCGCTCAAACCCTTGCGTGGTCACCAGCACAAGGTCCTCAATTCGGGCACCGTATTTCCCCGGAAGGTATACGCCCGGTTCAATCGAAAATATCATACCCTCCCGGGCCAGCTGGTTGCTTTCTTCGCTTACGCTGCCGTTTTCGTGGCCGGCCAGCCCAATAAAATGGCCCAACCTGTGTGTAAAACCGGCCCCCAGCCCCTCTTTTTCAATGATGCTGCGGGCGGCAGCATCCAGCGCGCGCAAGGGTACCCCGGGCCGTACCAAAGCTTCGGCTGCGCAATTTGCGCGCAGCACCGTGTTATATAGGTGCTGCTGTGCCGCATCCACGTTTTTATAATACACGGTTCTTGTTAAATCCGACCAATACTGTGCTTTTTCACAGCCAATGTCCATCATAACACAGTCGCCGGGGTGTAGCACGGCCGTTTCCGATGCCACATGATGCGGGTCGCCAGCGTTTGCGCCAAACGCAACAATAAACACGTTCGAGCAGTGGCAGCCCTTTTCGCGAAAGCACCGGCAGATAAAATCGGATACCTGGCGCTCGGTTATCCCCTCGCGCAAAAAGCCAATCGCCTGTTCCATCACCGTGTCGGCCACCTGCGCGGCTTCCCGCATTCGTTGTTGTTCCCACGGGTCTTTGCAGGCGCGCACGGCATCCAGGCAACCCTCTGCCAGGCAAACGGAACCACCCTTGCACAAATTTAGCAGCGGCACCAGAACGCGCGCCGGGAACCCATCGTCCACACAGAGTGCCGTGCCGTTGGGAATTTGGGCTGCCAACTGCGCAACCCCTTGCGCCAACTGGTTGCTCCGCACGGCGGTAATACCGCTTTGCGGAATTTCCATAATTTTATCTAGGTGCAGCACACATTCGCCCGTTTGTGGAACGGCCAACACGCACAACCGCTCCATGGGGTTTAGCAAAATGCCCGTCAGGTATAAAATACCGGTAGGGTCGCTAATAAGCAGCCGCTGCACCTTTTGGCGCCGCATATTTTTTTGTACCGCACAAATTCTGTTTGTATATGGTATCATACTTACGCCATTTTCACAATCGCGTCAATGGCGGCAAGCTCATCGGCGGCAAAGGCGGTGTTTTCCACCGCCTTGGTGTTTTCCACAATCTGTTCGGGCTTGGATGCCCCAATAATCACGCTGGAAACCGCATCGCCCCGCAGTAGCCATGCCAGCGCCATATCGGCCAGGCTTTGCCCACGGGCCGCCGCAATTGTATGCAGCTGGCGGATTTGGGCCAACCGTTTTTCGGTAAGGTCCTCACTGTGCAAAAATTTCGAGCCGCGCGCAATCCGGCTGTCCTGCGGAACGCCATGGAGGTAACGGGCGGTCAAAAGGCCCTGCGCCAAAGGCGAATACGCCACAATGCCCAGGCCGTTCTGCCCGCAAAGTGTTTTCACGCCATCCTCCTCCACCGCGCGGTCAAAAATGGAGTAGCAACGCTGGTTTACAATCAGCGGCAGATGAATTTCAGCAGCAATCTGCATGGCCTGCCGGGTATGCGCGGCATCGTAGTTTGAAATTCCGGCATAGAGGGCGCGGCCCGAGCGAACAATGGTGCTAAGTGCCTCCATACTTTCCGCAACGGGGGTATCGGGGTCCATGCAGTGGTGGTAAAAAATATCCACATAGTCGGTTCCCAACCGCTTCAAGCTTTCATCGCAGCTGGCAACCAGGTATTTTTTGCTGCCGCCCGCGCCATAGGGGCCGCTCCACATATCATACCCGGCCTTGCTGGTAATCACAATTTCGTTTCGGTAGGGCTTTAAATCCGTGGCCAAAATGCGGCCAAAGTTTTCTTCGGCGGCACCGTACGGGGGGCCGTAGTTATTTGCCAAATCAAAGCAGGTGATGCCCTTGTCAAAGGCGGTGCGGCAAATTTGGCGCATGGTTTCGGTATCGCTTTGCGCCCCAAAATTGTGCCAAAACCCAAGGGAGAGGGCAGACATTTTCAGCCCGCTGGTGCCGGTGCGGCGATACGGCATTTCTTGGTAACGCGGTTCTGCCGCCTGGTAAACCGAGCGGTCTGCGCTTTTAACCATCAACATAAGTTTTCCTCCTGGTATAAAGTAGTATGAAAGTGGTATTCGGCAATGGTGATCTGCGCCCCTTCTGGGGCGCTGTACCCTACAAAATTTTGTCAGCAACCGGTCATCATGGAAATGATAACCTTGTCGGTTTCACGCATACCATCCGCGCCAAGGCGGGCAATATTTTGGATGGTGTTCTCAACACCCTTGCGCACAATCCCCTCTCCATCAACAAATTGCTGCCCCTCCCGGTACATTTCGTAGCCCAATAGCCCCATATCCAGCGATGCCGCAATTTTGGCGGCGCAGGACGGTTTGGCACCGTCGCAAATGATGCCGGAGGTTACGGCAAGGGAGTTTACCAGGGTGTGCGAGATCACCTTTAAATCTCCGCCCAGCAGGTAGGCAATGCCGCTGGCCGCCGCGCAGCCCGCGCTAACGGCACCGCAGTAGGCGGAAAGTGCCCCAATGCCACGCTTGATATGTACCGCGGTTAAGTTGGAAAGTACAAGCGCGCGGTACAATCTTTCCTGCGGGAGATTCAGCTCCCTTGCATACACAATAACCGGCACCGAAACCGTGATGCCCTGGTTGCCGCTGCCGGAATTGATCACCACCGGCAACCCACAGCCGCTCATCCGCGCATCGGAGGCCGCCGCCGCTGCGGCAATCGCCTTGGTTTTTACATCATTCCCCTGGCCCATGCGGGCCATAAAGGTGCTGCCGATGTTGGCACCCCAGCTGTTTTTTAGCCCTTCCTCGGCAATTTTCATATTATATTCAATTTGCCTGTCCAAAATGGGGGCTACCTCCGCAACCGCAACGCAGTTGGCAAAATCATAAATTTGTTCCATATCCAGGTCAATCTCCTGGGTTGGTGTGGCGGTTGCCGCACCGCTTTGCCCGCGCGTATCCAACAATACCTGGCCGTTCTTTGCCTCGTAGGTAATGTTTGTATGGTGCTGTTGAATCCGCACCGTAGCCGTTTCGGCCCCTGCCCCCACGGTAACCAAAATATCCAGCTTTTCATCGCTGGTTAGCGCTTTTACAACAATTGGCGTGCAGGCCAAAAAACCGCGAATCTTCTGCTTTTGGGCTGGGGATAACCCCTCAATCACTTCCAGCTCTGCCGCAGCGTTGCCTGCCACAATGCCGGCGGCTGCCGCCGCTTCAACGCCTTTTAAACCATCGGTGTTGGGCACAATTACACTTTTCACATTTTTAATAATATTCGGGCTTACCTCCACACACACGGTTTCGGGCGTAGTGCCCAAAAGGGTTGCCGCCTTACAGGCACAGTAAGCCAGCGCAATGGGCTCTGTGCAGCCAAGCGCGGCCACAAGCTCACGTTTTAGTATGTTCAAGCCGTCGTTGTAGGCCTTTGTGTCTTTTTCCATTCCGCACCGTCCTTTCCCGTTCAGTATAACGCATTTCTTTGGGTATCGCTCTGCATCCGGTTAAAAATTCCTATGCAAAATCAATCATTCTCCGTGCTGCCGCCCGGGGTGGGGTCGGCTTTCCCGTGGCGTATATCCTTGCAGGGGGGATTCTTGGGGGTACATTGTTTTTTTGGCTTCCACAGCTTCGGTAAAAATTTATTAAAAAGTAAAAAGACCTCGGCATAGGCCATACCGCAGCCTTTTCAAAACAAAACGCTTGCCCCAAAACGCCACCTTAGTTTATGTAGGGTTGCCGTTGGCCACAAGTTTGAATATAATAGAAGGAAGGATGCCCCAACCCCCAACAACACAAGAAAGGTGGCGGCGCTATGCTGGCCTACACGTATACGGAACCCGGGAAATTTGAACTGATGGAGAAGCCCAAGCCGGTGGTTTTGGGCGGGCAGGATGCCGTTGTGCGGGTCACCCTGGGCAGCATTTGCACCAGCGATTTACATATCAAGCACGGCGCGGTGCCCCGGGCGGTGCCCGGCATCACGGTGGGGCACGAGATGGTGGGCGTGGTGGAATCGGTTGGCAGCGCGGTGGCCACCGTGCGCCCCGGCGACCGGGTGACCGTGAACGTGGAAACCTTTTGCGGGCAGTGTTTTTTTTGCAAGCATGGGTTTGTGAACAACTGTGTGGACGCAAACGGCGGCTGGGCGCTGGGCTGCCGCATTGATGGCGGCCAGGCGGAATACGTGCGCGTACCCTATGCCGACCAAGGGCTGAACCGCATTCCCGATGGCGTATCGGACCAGCAGGCCCTGTTTGTGGGGGATGTGCTGGCCACCGGCTTTTGGGCGGCGCGCATCTCGGAAATTACCCCCGAGGACACGGTGCTGATTCTTGGCGCGGGGCCAACGGGCATTTGCACCCTGCTTTGTGTGCTGCTGCAGGGGCCCCGGCGGGTGATTGTTTGCGAAAAAGACGCGGCAAGGCGACAATTTATTGCAGCGCACTACCCGCAGGTGTTGGTGGCCGAGCCGGCGCATTTGCCGGAGTTTGTGGCCGCCCACAGCAGCCACGGCGGCGCGGATGTGGTGCTGGAGGTTGCGGGCACGGCGGATACCTTCCGCCTAGCGTGGCAGTGCGCCCGCCCCAACGCCATCGTCACGGTGGTGGCGCTGTACAACGAGCCGCAAACCCTGCCCCTGCCGCAGATGTACGGCAAAAACCTGACCTTTAAAACCGGCGGCGTGGATGGCTGCGATTGTGCCGAAATTTTGCAGCACATTGCGGCGGGCCGGCTGGATACCACCCCCCTGATCACCCACACCTTCCCCCTTGCCGATATTGCGGCCGCCTACGCCCTGTTTGAGGGGCGGCAGGCGGGGGTCATCAAGGTGGCCATCGACCCGGCCCTTGCCCCGGGCCAGCGCGGGTAAGCGCCGCCGGTAAGCCCATGCCCCGGTTATTCGGCAACAATAAACCAGCAGGCCCATTCCCCGCCAAAAGGGAATGGGCCTGCTGGTTTTTGTGGGGTGGGGGCGGGCACGATATATCGTGCCTCTCCGTAGGGCCACCATACATGGTGGCCGCCCCCGGCGGGTGGCGGGGTTTGTGGGTTGCCCCAACACGGTGGGTTGCCCCAACACGGTGGGCGGCCCCGACCGCCGTACCCCGTGTGCCGCACGATTCAAATTTTGCATGGCACGTTGTAATCGCCGCCCCCGGCGGGTGTGCGGGGTTCACGGATTGCCCCAACCCGGGCACGGTGCCAATTTCACCCCAACCCGGGCGCGTGGCCCGTTTCCCCTAGCCCCGTTGCCTCCGTAGGGCCACCATACATGGTGGCCGCCCCGGCGGG
>JAQUSS010000081.1 GCA_028710135.1 Gemmiger sp.
TGGAAATTTACCCCGCCACCCATCTTTCCCGGCGGGAGATTGACGAGTATTTTTACAGCATCAAGGCCAAGTTATCCCTCTATTTAACCTCCCTGCATGATGAGGATATGCTGCAGCGCCCCCCTTCCTGCGAGTGGACCCGCTTTACCCTGATGCTGGCCCAGTTCCGCCACCTGCACACCCATATGGGGATGCTGATGGGGTTTATCATCCTTTCCACCGGGTTATACCCCCGCACGCTGGATTTGGAGCAGGATATCCCCAAGGGCCCCTACGACCCCTACCAGTAACATATACAGAAAGGCAGAATGGCCGCCCATGAAAACCCCCTATTTTCTAAATATACCCGCCGCCTGCCTGGCGGTTTGCCTGGCCGGCTGCGCCCCGGCCCGCACGGCGGAAATTACCTGGCAGGGCACCCTGGCGGCAACCGGGGCGGCGGTAGCGCTTTCGGGCAGTGGCGCTGCCGCGCAGGTGCTGCCCCTTTACACCAAGGAGCGAACGCTTTTGGTGGAGGATGTAACCTTCGTGCAGGCCGATGCCCAGGCGGATATCACCTTTACCGGGGTGGCAGCCGATGCCATCACGCTGGATTTTGCGGCCCCCTACGAGGCGGGGCGGCTTTACTACCCCTACGCCACCCCCACCGAAAAAATTGATTACCGGGTGGAAACCGGGGCCGATGCAACCGTTTACCACCTGGATACCTACTACGATTATGTTTTTACGGTAACGACCGATGCCGGTACCGATTACCTGATGGTTGGCTGCGCGCAGCCGCAATAGGTAGCGCTAAATTTGCGCGGCAAATGGCAATAAAAGCAGCCCACCCCTTTTGTGCGCCGGTGCGCCGAAAGGGGTGGGCTGCTTTTGGTTTTGTGGGGAGGGGAAGGGGGAAAAGTCCTGCGTTAGGGGGCAGGTTTTTCCAGGTAAACGCTGGTGGAGGGGTAGGCGAACGAGCAGCCCTCCGCCTCCATCACCTGCATAATGCGCAGGTTCAGCCGGTTTTGCAGGGCGTGGAAGGGCAGAATATCCACCGCCTTTACATAGCAGATAACCCGTACCGATAATGCGGAGGCGGCAAAATCGGTCAAGTTTACCTCCACGGTATCGGGCAAAATATCGGGGTCGCTTTTTAGGCAGCTTTCAAGGGCCGCACACAGGCTTACCAGCTGGGCGCGGGTGGTTTGGTAGGTAACACCGATGGTAAAATCCCAACGGCGGCTATCCCGCCCGGCAACATTTTGGATGGCCTCCTTGCAAACGTTGGCGTTCTCAATCGATACAATGGCGTTATCCGGCGTGCAGATGCTGGTGGTGCGGAAGGAAATATCTTTAACGGTGCCGGATACCGCGCCAATGGTAACATAATCGCCAATGCCAAAGGGGCGCTCCAACACCAGGGCGATGCCCGCCACCAGGTTCGATACCGTGCTTTGGGCCGCTAAAGATAAGGTTAAGCCAACCAGCCCGGCCCCGGTAATCAGGGCATTTACGTTAAAGCCAAGCTCGTTTAAAGCGGCAATGGCCCCAAACACCAGGATGAGGGCGCGGTAAAATTTTTCAAAAAATTGCAGCATGGTTTTGCTGCTTTCCAAATCCAGCCGGTTTTGCGCGCTGCGCAACAACAGCTTGCATACCCCGGAAGAGTTCCACAGCCCCAGCACAACAAGGCCCAGCAGCGCCAGGCGGAGCGCGGTGTTTGCCAGCTTGTACACGCCAATGGCATATTCGCCCGGCAGGGGCAGGGCATACACGGCCAGGTACCAACAAATTACCCGCAGCAGCAGCACAAACGGCTCTTGAAAGCCAAGGGTTACAATATCCAGCCATTCGGGCGTATGGCGGGTGGTGTGGCGCTGCATACGTTTTGCAAACCGGCGCAGCAGCCGCGCGCCAAATATCCCGCAGGCCACCAGGCACACCGCAAAAATCACCCGCAGGGCCGGGGCATAAGAGCGCACGGCCCGCAGCCAGGTGAAAAAGTTTTGTTGAAGCTCGCTCATGGGGGGCATCCTCCTTCTGTTTGTTCCCCCATTGTAGCACAAAGCCTTGCATTTTTCAAAAAAAGCTGCTATACTACCAACCAGAAAGTCTGTTTCAGGGCGGGGTGCAATTCCCCACCGGCGGTAAGGGTGCAAGCCCAAGCCCGCGACCGGCTGCTTTTGCAGCCGCTGACCCGGTGTGATTCCGGGGCCGACGGTATAGTCCGGATGAAAGAAACGGTTAGCTGTTATTTGCTATCCCTACGCCCTTTTGCTTTGCCGCAAAAGGGCGTTTTTTTGGCAAAAACAAGTGCTTTTTGCATGACAGCCAAGCGCGAAAACCATGGGCATACTTTCCGAATAAAATGGGGCAAAACCCCGGAGGTATTGTTATGCAAACCAAATCCTACACCCGTGTTCACACCCTTACCGTCACCGCCATGCTGGGCGCGGTGGCCACCGTGCTGATGTTTTTGGATTTCAGCGTTCCCTTCATGCCCAGCTTTGTCAAGCTGGATGTATCCGAGCTGCCCGCGCTGCTGGCGGCGTTTGCCCTGGGGCCGGTGCCGGGGGTAACGGTCTGCTTTATCAAAAACCTGTTTGCCATGATTTTCCACGGCTCCACCGGCGGCGTGGGTGAGCTTTGCAACTTCTTTTTGGGGGCGGCCTTGGTGGTGCCGGCCGGGCTCATCTACCGCAAAAACCGCAACCGCAAGGGCGCGGTGTTGGGCGCAGCGGTGGGGGCTATTTGCATGGCGGTGCTCAGCGTACCAATCAACTTTTTTATCACCTACCCCATGTACGTGAACCTGTACGGTATGCCGCTGGATGCCATTTTGGGGATGTACAAGGCCATTTGGCCGGGGGCCGGCGGGCTACTTTCCTGCTTGCTGGTTTTCAATATGCCCTTTACCCTTTTAAAGGGTGTGCTGGATGCAGTGCTGGCATTTTTGATTTACAAGCCGCTTTCCCCCATTTTACACGGCAAAAAGCAGGGGTAACCGGGCGCGTTTTGGGCAAATCTGTCAAAGTGTATGGCGCCATTTCGTTGACATTGCCCGCGCGGCATGGTAGAATACAGCCACAACAAACTTTCTGAAAGCAAGGCGTCGGTTTGGTGCTGCTTTTAGGGGTTTCACAAAAATCAGAATAGCAACTTATCAAGAGCGGCTGAGGGAACAGGCCCTGTGAAGCCCGACAACCTGCACGGAAGTGTAAGGTGCCAATTCCTGCGGGGAACCGAAAGATAAGCGTTTTGCGCGCAAGGCTCCTTCGGGTAGCCTTGCGCTATTTTCATCCCGGCAAGTTGCCTTTCTGGTCCACATTTTTTTATTAGGAGGCAGCAACGTATGTCCAAATCACTTTTTACGTCCGAATCCGTCACCGAGGGGCATCCCGATAAAATCTGCGACCAAATCTCCGATGCGGTTCTGGATGCCATCCTTGCCAAAGACCCCGCCGCCCGTGTGGCCTGCGAAACCACCTGCTCCACCGGCCTTGTGCATATCATGGGCGAAATTACCACCCAATGCTATGTGGATATCCCGGGCATTGCGCGGGATGTTATCCGCAGCATCGGCTACGACCGTGCCAAATACGGCTTTGACTGCGAAACCTGCGGCGTTATCACCAACATTGATGGCCAAAGCCCCGATATTGCCTTGGGCACCAACGATGAGGTAGCCGGCGCGGGCGACCAGGGGATGATGTTTGGCTATGCCTGCGATGAAACCCCTGAGCTGATGCCCCTGCCCATCAGCCTGGCCCACCGGCTGGCCAAACGGCTGACCGCGGTGCGCAAGGAGGGGATTTTGCCCTATCTGCGCCCGGACGGCAAGAGCCAGGTTACGGTGGAATACCAGGATGGCCGCCCGGTGCGGGTGGATGCGGTGGTAATTTCCAGCCAGCACAGCCCCGATGTCAGCCTGGAGCAGCTCCATGAGGATATCTTGGCGGAGGTTATCCGCGCCACCATCCCGGCAGAGCTGCTGGACGAAAACACCAAGTACTATATCAACCCCACCGGCCGCTTTGTGGTGGGTGGCCCCCAGGGCGATTCGGGCTTGACCGGGCGCAAAATTATTGTGGATACCTACGGCGGTTATGCCCGCCACGGCGGCGGTGCCTTCTCGGGCAAGGACCCCTCGAAGGTGGACCGCTCGGCGGCATATGCCGCCCGCTGGGTTGCCAAAAACGTGGTGGCGGCCGGCCTTGCCCGCAAGTGCGAGGTGGAGCTTGCCTACGCCATCGGCGTGGCGGAGCCGGTATCGGTGATGGTGGATACCTTTGGCACCGGCACGGTGGAGAACGAAAAAATTGAAGCCGCTGTCAAAAAGGTGTTTGATTTGCGCCCCGCAGGCATCATCCAGGCGCTGGGGCTGCGCCAGCCCATCTACCGCCAGCTTGCCGCCTATGGCCACATGGGCCGCGAGGACCTTGGCGTAAAGTGGGAAGCCACCGATAAGGTGGAGGCGTTGAAGGCCGCCCTGTAAGGCTGCGAAGGCGGATAAGACCGCGAAGGCTGTTTTGCAAGGTTATTAAGGCCGCTTCGCCCGCCTGCCCGCACCGGCTGCAGCACAGCAAAATTTCATAAAAATATTGACGCAAAACGTCCATTCCTGTAAAATTAGGAATGGACGTTTTTTGGCGAGCTGGGGTTTGCAAAAGCCGAGGCAGCCAACGCTTGATAGGGGGATTATTATGTTGGGAACACTGGTAAACGGTGCCGCCATTGTGGCGGGCGGCGCGGTGGGGCTGTTGGCAAAAAAGGGGATACCCATCCGGATGGAGGATGCACTACACAAGGCCATGGGCCTGGCCGTTGTGGTGATTGGACTGAACGGGGTCATCACCAACATGGTAAGCGTAACGGCAAACGGCACCCTAAGCTCCAGCGGGGAGCTGATTTTGGTGTTCAGCCTGGTGCTGGGCGTGTTTGTGGGCGAATGCCTGCGCATTGAGGAGCACCTGAACGGGCTGGGGCGGCTGGTGGAGGATAAACTGCATCTTTCCGGCTTTGCGGCCAGCTTTGTAAGCGGCACCTTAATCTACTGTGTGGGGGCCATGGCCATCATCGGCTCCATCAACGATGGCCTGCGGGGCGACCATAGCGTTTTATTTGTAAAAAGCACGTTGGATGGCATTTCCAGCATTGTGCTGGGGGCAACCATGGGGCCGGGGGTTATTTTTTCTTGCCTGCCGGTCATGCTGTACCAGGGGGCCATCACCCTACTTTCGGGGGCGCTGCAAAACCTGCTGGTGGGGGCACTGCTAAACCAAATTTGCGCGGTGGGGTATGTGCTGGTTGCCTGCATCGGCATCAACTTTATGGGTAGCTACAAAATCAAAACGGCAAACTTTTTGCCAGCCCTCTTGGTGCCGCCGCTTTGGGCGGCCATACAGGCATTGCTTGGGTAACCGCCGCCGCTGCCGCAAACCGGGCAGCGGCTTTTGATTTGCCAAAGGCGCGCAAATACATTATAATAGCCAATAAGTATCGCAACCGGGAAAGGGGGTGGCAGCATGGCACAAACCGAGGGGGAACCCTTGCAAAAGCTGGAGGGAACCGTCCAGCACGTAATCTATGAAAACCCCGATACCGGCTACACGGTGTTTGAGGTGGATTCCGGCGGGGTGGATGTGGTGGTGGCGGGGGTCGTTGGCAGTGTGGATAACGGGATGTCGGTGGTGGTGTATGGCCGGATGGGCAGCCACCCCAGCTATGGCGACCAATTCCGGGCCGAAACCTGCGAGGCCAGCCTGCCGCAGGATACTGCCTCTACCCTAAGCTACCTTTCCAGTGGGGTATTGCCCTACATCGGCCCGGCCACCGCCAAAAAAATTGTGGCAAAATTTGGCGAGGATACCCTAAACGTCATCTCCGAAACCCCCGAAAAGCTGTGCGAGCTAAAGGGGATGACCTCCGAGAAAGCCCAGGCAATCTCCCGCGAATTTCACCGGATGTACGGTGTGCGGGAGGTGATTGCCTGGATGGCAAAATTTGGCCTTACCGCCCAAAATGCGGTGGCCGCTTACCGCACCTTTGGCCCTGCCACCGTGCAGGCTCTGACCGAAAACCCCTATCTTTTGTGCGGGGAACCGCTGTTTTTAAAGTTTGGCCAGGTGGATGCCATTGCCGTCCGGCTGGATTTTGCCCAAGGGGCACACCTGCGGGTGGTGGCGGGGCTACTGTATGTGCTGCGCCACAATGCCAACAACGGCCACACCTGCCTGCCGGAGGGTAAGCTGGTGGAGGCCACCGCAAAATTTTTGCGGGTGGAGCCGGATATCATTACCCACGAGCTGGCCGACCTGTTGCAGGAAACCGAGCTGCGTGTGCGGGAATTTGATGGCACCCGCTTTATCTACCTGCCGGATTTACTTTCGGCTGAGGAGGATATTGCCTGGCGGCTGGCAGACCTTGCCCGCCACCCGGCCGAGCCGCCCAAAAACCTGGATAGTGATATCCGCGCGCTGGAATTTTCCCAAGGCATGGAGTATGCCCCCCTGCAACGGGAGGGGATACGCCTTGCGCTATCCTCCCGCGTGATGGTGCTTACCGGCGGCCCCGGCACCGGCAAAACCACTACCGTGAACGCCATTTTGGCCCTGTACGAAAATTCGTGCGAGCGGGTGGCCCTTTGCGCCCCCACCGGGCGGGCCGCCAAGCGGTTGAGTGAGTTGACGGGCCGCAAAGCCTCCACCATCCACCGCCTGCTGGAGGTGGATTATGCGGGGGGCAACGTCCGCTTTATCCACAACGAAAAAAACCTGCTTAAAGTGGATGTGGTGATACTGGATGAGATGAGTATGGTGGATGTCAAGCTGTTCCAGGCGTTGCTATCCGCGCTTAAGCATGGATGCCGCATCATCATGGTGGGGGATGCCGACCAACTCCCCAGCGTGGGGCCTGGCAACATTTTGGGGGAAATTTTGCGGGTGAACACCCTGCCCACCATGCGGCTGACCGATATCTTCCGCCAGGCCCAAAAAAGCCTGATTGTTCAAAATGCGCACCGCATCGTCAATGGCCAGATGCCCCAAAAGGGCGGGCGAGAGGACGACTTTTTCATGATTGAATCGCTGGGGCTTGCCTGCCAGCGCCTAGTGTGCGATTTGGTATCGGCCCGGCTGCCCAAAACCTATGGGCTTGACCCGGTGCGCGATATCCAGGTATTGTGCCCCACCAAGCTTGGCCCCGCCGGCAGCACCGAGCTAAACCGGCGGTTGCAGCAGCTCCTCAACCCCCCCTCGCCCGAAAAAGCGCAGCTTGGCGGTGAGAACGGCGGCCGCATCCTGCGGGTGGGGGATAAGGTGATGCAAATTAAAAACGATTACGATATCCCCTACGAGCGGGAGGGCGGCGAGGCCGGTGTTGGCGCCTATAACGGCGATTTGGGCATCATTCTTTCCATCGATACCGATACCCGCAGCGCCACCGTCAAGATGGACGACCGCAAGCTGGTGTATACTGCCGACCAACTCTCCGAGCTGGAACCCGCCTACGCGGTTACGGTACACAAAAGCCAGGGTTCCGAGTTCCCGGCGGTGGTGATGCCGGTGGCCGATGTGCCGGCCCGCCTTTGCTACCGCAACCTGCTATATACCGGCGTTACCCGTGCCCGCAACCTTTGTGTGCTGGCGGGCGCAGGGCGCACCGTGGGGGCCATGGTGGCAAACAGCCGCCAAAACCTGCGGTATAGCTGCCTGGGCAGTATGCTGCAAAGCCAGCTGGAGGGCGAAGGGTGAGCGGGCGGCAACCCCTTACCGGCCCACAGGGGCTGGCAGGCAGGGTGTTGGCCCTATGCTTCCCACCGCGGTGCCCCCTTTGCGGGGATATTTTGCAGGGCGGTGGCGGCGTTTGCCTCGCCTGCCGCCCCGAGGAAGCCCGCTGCGCCCACACCCCGCCCCGCCTGCCACCCACCGAGCATGGCTTTTATGCCTTGGCGGGGGCAGCCAGCGGCTACTACTACACCGGCGGGGTGCGCCGGGCCATTTTGCGCTGCAAGGGCCACGGCAACCCGTGGCTTGGCGCGCGCCTGGCCGACCTGATGGCGGTGCGGGTATTTGGAGCAGTGCCACCCAGCTGCCCCGGCGGGCTGCCAAGCTACACCCCGCTGCCGGGCTTGCCCCTGTATGATGTGATTGTGCCGGTGCCGCCGGCCCTTGGCCGCCCGCGGCGGGGCTATAGCCTGCCGCGGCTGCTGGCAAAGCGGTTGGGGGCGTGCCTATCCATCCCTGTGGCGGCGGCCCTTTTGGAGCCGACCCGCGCCACACGCCCCCAGAAGGAGCTGCCCCAGGCCGAGCGGTTTGCCAACCAGAAAAATGCCTACCGCGCCGCGCCGGGCGGTGCCGCCGAGGGGAAGCGGGTGCTGCTGGTGGATGATATCATCACCACCGGGGCTACGGCCTCGGCCTGTGCTTTGGCACTATTGGAAGGTGGGGCCACCAGCGTTTTTGCCGTCAGCGTGGCGGCGGACGAAATTTTGCCGCCCGAAAAGCAAAAAAACGAAAAAGATAAAAAACAGGACAAGCTAGAATAAGCTTTCGATAACATAGAAAAAACGGCGGCCTGTTAAAACGCCGTGGGGGAGGGAAAACGCGTGAAGCAACAGGATATTGGCATTGATTTGGGCACAACCTCCATCTTGATTGCAACCGAAAAGCAGGGGGTGGTGTTCAGCCAGCCCAGCATTGTGGCGGAGGATACCCGCAACAACACCATTTTGGCGGTGGGCAGCGAGGCATTGCGGATGGTGGGCCGCACCCCCGATTATATCCAGCTTATCCGCCCGCTGCGGGATGGTATTATTCAAGACCACCGGATGACCAACGAGCTGATTATCCGCTTTGTCAATGCGGTGTGTACCTCCCGGCTTGTCAAGCCACGGGTTGCCATCTGCGTGCCGGCGGCCATCACCGGCATTGAGGCCGATGCCGTGGTGGCCGCCGTGATGCAGGCGGGGGCAAAGCAGGTGTTTTTGGTGGATGAGCCGGTGGCGGCAGCGCTTGGCGCGGGGTTAGATATCCGCCGCCCGGGGGGCTGCATGGTGATTGATATCGGGGGCGGCTCCACCGATATTGCAGTTATCAGCATGGGGGGGCGGGTCAAGGCGGCCAGCCTGCCGGTGGCGGGCAACGCGTTTGATTGCTGCATTGCCCAGTATGTGCAGCAAACCTGCAACCTTGCCATCGGCCCGGCAACCGCCGAGCAGCTAAAAAAGCAGGTGGCAAGCTGTGTGGAAAGCGAGTTCCAGGGGATGATGGAGGTCAAGGGGCACTCTTGGCAAACCAACCTGCCCGGGCGGTGCTTTGTTTATACCCGCGATTTGTATGCCCCCGTGCGGGAACTGGTTGACCGTATTGCCACCGCCGCCCATACCGTGCTGGAAAGCACCCCGCCCGAGCTGGCCGCCGATGTTTCCAAAAACGGCATCCTGCTTACGGGGGGCGGCTCGATGCTGCGCGGGCTGCCCGGCTATTTGGCGGGACGGCTTCATGTCAACGTGGCCTTGGCAACCGACCCCCTCAACTGTGTGGCCCGCGGCACGGCGGCAAGCTTATCGCTGGGGCGGTATTTGACGGCAGGCTTCCGCGATGCTACACCCAAGGCGTGGCGGCAAAGCTTACAGGAGCTGTAATGGGGGCGCCCAACTGCCCAAAACTGAAATAAATTGCAAAAAACTGTAAAATATGCACCAGACACCCCCGCTTTCCCCTTGCCGAAAGTGGGGGAAATCTGTATAATAAAAGGATAGAGGCCGCCGTCGCGGCGGATGTGGCGTAAAGGGGAGAGTATAATGGTAGAAAAGAAACCGTTTATTACACAGGCAGAGGCACAAAAAATTATTTCGGATGTGCCAACGCCGTTTCATCTGTATGACGAAAAAGGCATCCGGGCCAACGCCCGCCGTGTCAACGCCGCCTTTGGGTGGAATACGGGCTACAAAGAATATTTTGCCGTGAAGGCAACCCCCAACCCCTATCTCCTCAAAATTTTGAAGGAGGAGGGCTGCGGGGTAGATTGCTCCAGCTATACCGAGCTGATGCTGGCCGAAGCCTGCGGCTTTACCGGGGAAGAAATCATGTTTTCCTCCAACGATACCCCGGTGGAGGATATGCAGAAGGCGTTTGCCCTGGGGGCCTACATCAACCTGGACGATTTGACCCATGTTGATTTTTTGGAGCGGGTGGCCGGTATACCGGCGGTGGTTTGCTGCCGGTATAACCCGGGCGGCACGTTTGATTTGGGCAACGGCATTATGGATAACCCCGGCGATTCCAAATACGGGATGACGGAGGACCAAATGGCGGAGGCCTACACCCGGCTGATGGCAAAGGGCACCAAGGAATTTGGCATCCATGCGTTTTTGGCCAGCAACACCGTTACCGATGCCTATTACCCGGTGCTTTCGGGGATACTTTTTGAGCTGGCGGTGCGGCTGCACCAGCGCACCGGCGCTAAAATTAAATTCATCAATCTTTCGGGCGGGGTGGGCGTTGCCTATAAGCCCGGCCAGCGCGCCAACGATATTGCCGTGATTGGGGCCGGGGTGCGCAAAAAGTTTGAGGAAATTTTGGTGCCCGCCGGCATGGGCGATGTTGAAATTTTTACCGAGATGGGCCGCTTTATGCTGGCCCCTTACGGCTGCCTGGTAACCACCGCCCTGCACGAAAAACATATTTATAAAGAGTATATCGGGGTGGATGCCTGTGCTGCCAACCTGATGCGCCCGGCCATGTATGGCAGCTACCACCACATCACCGTGCTGGGCAAGGAGAATGCCCCGTGCGACCATATCTACGATGTGACGGGTGGCCTGTGCGAAAATAATGATAAGTTTGCCATTGACCGCCCCCTGCCCAAAATTGATAAGGGCGATGTGCTGGTGATTCACGATACCGGGGCACACGGTTTTTCGATGGGCTACAACTACAACGGCAAGCTGCGCAGTGCCGAGGTGCTGCTCTGCGAGGATGGCGAGCATCAGCTTATCCGCCGCGCCGAAACCCCCGCCGATTATTTTGCAACCTTTGATTTTTCGCCCTACTACAAAAAGCTTGGCCTGTAAGCAACAGGGGGTAGAACCCTGCCCCGGTTGGCCCCGGTGGTTGGGCATAGCCCGCCCGCAAACCGAAAACGCGGCGAGCGGCATAAACCGGAGCGAATTATAAAATTATAAAAACATAAAACGGCTCATACAACCAAAGGCGCGCCCCATTTGCAGCAATGCAAAACGGGGCGCGCCTTCTATTTTTTGGTAAAAGCCTGCCAAAAGCCGGGGTGGGCTTGCCATAGAATATTGGTTATTCCTGCACGGTATCAATAAAGCCGCCGCCAAAAACAAAACCGCCACGGTAAAATACGGCGCTTTGGCCGGGGGCCGGGGCACGGATGGGCGCGGGGAAGCTTACCGTAACGTTGCCATCAAACGTGCAGGGCACGGCCTTGGCGGCGCTGCGTATCTTTACCCGGTACTCCCCGGCGGGCAGCGGCTTGCCATCGGGAGTGGCAATACCCGTCAGGGTTAAGGCGGTGGCAAATTCGCCGCCGCTCTCGGCCAGCAGCACATCCCCGTTTTCGGCAATGGCTTTTACAAACAGGGGCCGCCCCGCCGCCAAGCCCAGCCCTTTGCGCTGGCCAACGGTGTAGTGCAGCACCCCGGCGTGGGGGCCAAGGTCCTCGCCGTCCGGGCCGATAAAATGCCCGGTTTTGGCCGCCAGCCCCCGCTTTTCAATGTAGGCGGGGTAATCGCCATCCGGGATAAAGCAAATCTCCATCGAATCGGGCGCATCGGCGCAGGGCAGGGCAATATCCCGCGCAATATCCCGCACATCTTCCTTCTCAAAATCGCCCAGGGGCAACACCAGGCGGCTTAAAACATCCTGCCCCAGCCGGTAAAGCATATAGGTTTGGTCCCGCGCGGCGCTTTCGGGGGCGCAAAGGCGGCAAAGGCCATCGCTGCAACGCTCCACCCGGGCGTAGTGGCCGGTGGCAATGTAGCCAAAGCCCAGTTCATCTGC